>JAADIS010000118.1 GCA_013151215.1 Chlorobiota bacterium
TCAATTTGGGAAGTATCAATTATATTTTCGAAAAAACGTATACCTCCCCATCCTCCAACCAATGTAGAAGTATCTGAAAAATCAGTTGAATCGTTTATTGTAAAAAAAATTGAATCACTTTGGACTCCTCTGGCAATTAATTTACCATACACATCAATTGAATAATTCCCTTGAAATTCAACATATGTACCTGGATAAATAACTAAGGTCGCATTATTTTCAATCAAAACATTATTATATACTTTGACTGTATCTAATGTCCAAGCAGTATCATTACTAATTATTGTTTGAGATTTCACAATTGCGAACAAAAATATGAAATACAGAAATGAGATATAATACTTCATTTTCATCTTAATTAATAAAGGTGACCAGTTTTTAGTAGAACTGGTCACCAATAAAGTTTATTCAATAGGTGGAATATTGCTAGGCAAACCATAAAAAATCTGATATCTATGCCAATATTGATTATCAGACGGATTATTATTATTAGTCCACAACTTCATAAATCTATAAACATAACTTTCTGGTCGTTCTCCCTTAGGTGTTTGACTTGAAGTATTATGTATGATATAGTGCCCTTGTGATAAGTAATATTGAAGTTCTGAATATTCAATGCATGGGTCAGAGGTTGCCTCTTCATAAAATATTTTGCCAAGATAATTATTGTGATTAACTGTGGTTTGATAATATATTAGCCATGTACCGGACGTGTCCGAACTCATAGCAGGATTGTTGAATCGAACTTTAAGTTGAATCCCTGCATCAGAATCCCACTCAGGGTCAACACATTTACCCTTCATATTACCATAACGCCAATTGTCTGCATTTGTAATCGGGTCGTAAAGGGCAAGAGGATTTATTCCTACTCCTCCCGTCAAGCCTAAAACAACTGTACTTCCATCTCTTGTTGCTTGCTGCTCAAGGTCTCCCACAACCGAAAATTTATAATCTTCAGTGAGTTGGCTAAACTCAAAGTTTAAATCCGTTAGCATTTGATTATAAACATTGACAACATCAGACATGTTTACTGTCCCGTTTTCATTAACAGCAAGAGAGTAAGTTCTTTCAAAAGTGACTAAATCGTTGAATGTGGTGTCGGTGGTTTGTGTTGCATTGTACAATGCCTCCAAATACCACATTGCACTGTCGGGAGACATAAACTCCTCGTCGCGCACTCCCGATTTAACCTTTTGATTAAAATTGGTGAGGTTTCGCCATATCTGCATCTCTTCGGCGTTGTAGGTTTTTTCGTTGTTGGGCTGTTTGCCGCTTAGGCCGTCTTTCTTGCAGGAGTAAATAAAACACTGACACCGCAAGCCCCGTAAAGACTAAAAGAAAAAGTACTCTTCTCATTACACTAATTTTTAATTGATAATTAATTGAATTGTGTAAAACCACGGGGGCTTGGCAAATTAATGCTTTTGGCTTACCTTTGCCGTTCCCCTTTTTGGTTTTTATATAAATGTTGCTGAACATTTTCATGTATAAATTTTTAAAGGGGTTTTTTTTATAAACCCTATTAATCTAAACAGTAAATCATATTTACCGAAAATACTTGTGCCCTGTTCCGATACACTCTTTTTCGGGATACATAAAACCAAAATATTTCAATTTATCCTTGAAATTCAATCTCCACTAAAAAAGTATCTTGTCCTCCACTACCTTAGGTCAAATGATGTTCGGCCCGCATCTTCGTCTATTCTCTTATACCCTGCTTTCTCTTTCCAAATTGAGGGCTAAAAAACCTCTTAGCAGCACAAATGTAAAGTTTTTATATTGAACAAAGCAAGAATTTGTGATTAATTTTTTAGAAATCCCCAATCAGGGCTAATGTTTGTTGAGCGGGGGGGTGAGTATAAGGCTGTTATAGTGTTGTTTAGCATTATTATAAACTGCCCGGGCTTGTCAGGCCTTATGTTTCCCGGGCACGGGGCGGGAGCCGGCGGGGAGAACATCCCGCCTTAAACCCCTTTAACTTATCAACCATAAAACGCCGGGGTGTAGGCACTTACAGCCTCTCAAGCTTTCTTAAATTTAGAGAAAGCCGCAGCTCGGCTCTTTTTTATCGGTGCATAGCAATATTTGCAGAAAGCTCAACAATAGAAATCCAAGTTGCAGGGCACTACCATATTATACAAGTAAACACTACATCCTCCAATTCTTGTCTATATGGGGAAACACAGCTGCATAATAGTGAGATTTAAAACATCGTTCAGCGCATTTCGAAGCAGATGGTAAAAGCAGGAACAAATTATCTCATCATCAAATGGTTTATGTATTTTTGCCTCTCTTAACAATTCATTTTAAATGAAAAAAATACTAATAGTACCATTAAAAATAATCAGGAATTTCTTTTTGATCTTGATATTAATCCTATTCGGGTTTTATCTGATGGCTCCTGTATATGAGTTTTCAGGGCCTTCCAAGTTCTCCGGCGATAAAATTTATAATCCGTATCAGAATATCGATTCAAGTCAGTGGCGCAGATATAATTTCCAGGTTCAATCGAGAGCATGGGGAGGTATAACAAGCGGCAGAACAAATACTAATAATCTCATTGACAGTATTTACCGCCAGCTGAACTTTGATTATGTGGCTACCAGCGATTACCAAAAAATTAATCGCCACGGATCAAAAAAATCAAATTATATCCCAACTTACGAGCATGGTTACAATATTTTCAAAACCCATCAGGTGTGCATAGATGCAAAAAAAGTGGTTTGGACCGATTTGCTTTTTTTTCAGACCCTAAGCATGAAACAATGGGTAATAGATATGCTAAAACAAAACAGCACATTGGTCGCCCTTGCACACCCAACTTTACGGAACGGTTACGAAATAGATGAAATGGCCTATCTGTCAAATTACGATTTAATGGAGGTAATAACAAATATGCGCTTGTCGTTCGACCATTGGGACGCCGCTCTGTCGGCGGGAAACCCTGTTTGGATACTTGGCGACGACGATGCCCACGATGTTACCAACAGCAATGAGGTAGGAAGGCGTTTTACGATGATTAATTCCCCCACACTAAATAAAGCCGATATTGTAAAGAGCCTTAAGAACGGCATAGCTTACGGCTACGATTTTTTTCGCCGCGACGATGAGGACATGAAAGTCAAGTATCAAAGAATCAGGTATTTACCTTATCTTTATTCGGCTAAAATTATCAACGATACATTCAAGGTCTCGCTCAGCGACACTGCTGAGAAAATATCTTTTATTGGCCAGGACGGAAAAGTATTATCAGAAATCACTTCAGCACAAAAAGCATTTTATACCATAAAAAAGCCGGACACTTATGTTAGGACAGTGATTACTTTTGCCGATACTTCCTCAATTTATTTGAATCCGATAGTTAGATATAGCGGCGAAAAACTAGTGTCGAAACTCAGCGCAAAAATAAATGCAAGGGCAACAAACTTTTTACGAATAGTTTATTTTCTCATCGCTTTGACGGGTGTTTACCTTTATTTGAGACAAAAACAGAAAAACAAGCGGTAAAATGAATAACAACAGCATCACCTGGCGAAAGAGGCTTTACCGGCTGGCATTTGTTTCACTACTTGTCAGGATAGTTATAGCGGCCACCATTGAGCTTGGCAACGACGAAGTTTATTATCGCCTCTATGCACTCTATCCCGATTGGTCGCATTTCGATCATCCGCTGATGGTTGGTTTGGCAATGCAATTGTTTAGTCTTAACCTAAGTCTGCACAGCGAGCTGTTTTTACGTATGTCGTCGATAATATTGGGGACGATAAATATTTTTATCGTTTTCGACATAGGCAAAAACCTGAAAAGCAAGCGCGTTGGATTTTTCTCAGCATTGCTCTATACCTCATCTGTTTATGCGTTTGTTATTACAGGCATCTTCATTTTGCCCGATACCCCCCAGCAGTTTTTCTGGCTCTTGAGCTTCGGACTTATGATGCAAACCTTGCCGGCTTGCCCCAACATTAAGAACAACTCCTTTAAAATGCTAAAGCTTGGCCTATTAATCGGCCTTGCGATGATATCGAAATACACCAGCGTTTTCCTTTGGCTTGCCGCCGGCTTATACATAGTTTTTTTTAACCGCGAATGGCTCAGGAAAAAGAGTTTTTATTTATCTGTTTTAATAAGTTTTATAATCTGCCTCCCAATATTAATATGGAATATCCAAAATGATTTTATAAGTTTCACCTTCCATGGTGAGAGAGTTGATTTTGTTGGTTACCAAATAAACACGAATTATTTTTTTACTGAATTGCTGGGAGAGGTTTTATATAACAATCCCATAAACTATGTTTTGATATTAATGGCTTTATCGGCTGTTTTCACAAAAAAAATTCAAATCAACAAACAACATAAACAGATTATTTTATTGAGTTCGCTTCCTTTGATAATATTGTTTCTGGGCTTTTCTTTATTCAGGTCAACATTGCCTCACTGGACCGCTCCGGGATTTACGATATTAATATTTTTGGCCGCCCTCTGGCTGGATACCGTGTTTGCCGAGAAATCAGATGATTATTTAATCCCCTGGCCCTTAAAAATCTCAGTTGGGTTATTGGTAATTACACTTTTGCTGGGCTATCTGCAAATTAATCAAGGCATAATCAATATTGATAAAACCACTGAATACAATAGACTGGGGGAGAACGACCCCAGTCTGGACATGTTTGGTTATGAGCAAATTGCAGATAGTTTTGCTGAAATATACAAAAGAGATACAGCAACAGGGCTTATGCCCAAGGATGTCTTCATGGCCGGCAAAAACTGGTTTCCGCTGGCAAACCTCGATTATTATGTCGCAAGTCCGCTGGGAATGAAATCCTATGGTTTCGGGGATTTGGGGAAAATCCATAAATATGCATGGATAAACAAGATAAACGGAGACTTAAGATTAGGTATGGATGCATATTTTATTACCGACAGCCGCGAATACCGGGAACCTTTTACTTTCTTCAAGGAGTATTTCGATAAAATAGAGGCAGCAGATACCATACAGGTTTACAGAGGAGGAAAAATCGCGAAAAGAGCCTTTGTTTTCAGGTTGATGGGCTTGAGGAAACTTCCAGTGGAGGAGGAATAGTTTTTGGGGATTAATGGTACAATGGGTTAATGTGCTAATGTGCTAATGGTACAATGGGTTAATGTGCTAATGGGTTAATGTGCTAGTGAGATAATGGTACAAAGGCTGTAAGTGCCGGCACCTCGGTGTTTTATGGTTGAGGGTTTCGAAGCACAATAAAAAGCCAGGACTTCAACAATGAGATTAAAGCCCTGACTTATAGATAATTATATCATTTTGGCAGGGTCAACCCATTCCGTAAACTCTGCATCAGTGAGAAAGCCCAATTCCAAAGCGGCCTCTCTTAAGGTTGTACCTTCCGAATGTGCTTTCTTAGCAATCTTTGCTGCTTTTTCATAGCCTATATGAGTATTTAGCGCAGTAACGAGCATCAAGGAATTTTCGAGATTATGTTTGATTTTTTTCTTTACAGCCTCAATGCCCACAACGGCGTTTTTGGTAAAGGAAACACAAGCATCGCCAAGCAGCCGGGCAGCTTGGAGCAAATTGTAAATCATCACCGGTTTGAAGACATTAAGCTGAAAATGGCCTTGCATGCCCCCGGCAACTATGGCTGCATCGTTACCAATTACCTGTGCGCAAACCATCGACAAGGCTTCGTTTTGTGTTGGGTTTACCTTACCGGGCATAATTGACGAGCCAGGCTCATTTGCAGGCAATTGGATTTCGCCTATGCTGCAGCGCGGGCCTGACGCAAGCATTCGAATATTGTTTGCAATATGCATTAAACTGACAGCCAACTGTTTAAGTGCCGATGAGCTTTCAACTATGGCATCATGGGCCGATAGGGCCTCGAATTTGTTATCGGCAGTAACGAAAGGAAAACCTGTGAGCCCTGCGATTTTTTCTGCCACTTTAACGGTATAGTTCGGGGGGGTATTAATACCTGTTCCAACTGCTGTTCCGCCAAGGGCGAGTTCCGAAAGATGTGATAGTGTTGCTCTTAAAGCTTTTATTCCATGGTCAAGTTGGGAGACGTAACCCGAAAATTCCTGCCCCAATGTTAAGGGGGTGGCATCCATAAGGTGAGTGCGACCTGCCTTAACAATTCCCATGAATGCTTCGGCTTTATCGTTCAAGGCATTTCTTAGCATTTCAACGCCCGGCAGTGTGGTTTCAACTATCATTTTATAAGCAGCAATGTGCATGGCAGTCGGAAATGTGTCGTTGGACGATTGTGATTTATTAACGTCGTCGTTGGGATGCAGGAATTTTTTTTCATCATCAAGTTTCCCGCCATTAATAACATGGCCGCGATTTGCCAACACTTCGTTCATATTCATATTGCTCTGTGTTCCTGACCCTGTTTGCCAAATCACCAACGGGAAATTCCCATCAAGCTTGCCGGCAATAACCTCATCGGCAGCCCTTCCTATTAGCTCTGCTTTTTTGGGATCCATCCCTCCTATTTCAGCATTCGTCAATGCTGCGGCTTTTTTAAGATAGGCGAAAGCCTCGATAATTTCCTTCGGCATGGAACCTTCGTCACCAATTTCAAAATTCATTTTCGACCTCTGGGTTTGTGCTGCCCAATATTTATCGGCTGGTACCTTAACTTCACCCATGGTGTCGTGTTCAATTCTATATTGCATCATATTTGTGTTTTATATTTATTATTTTGATTTAGAATAACTTATCGATTTCTTCAGCTGGGTCGCCCCAAACGGCTTTATTGCCTTTTACTACTATCGGCCGCTTTAAGAGCTTAGGATTCTCAACAATGATTTCCATCCATTCCTCATCGGTAAAATTTTTCCCCTTGAAATTCGATTTATAGATTGCCTCCTGAGTTCTGAGCATTTCGGAAGGTTTCTTGTTGAGCTTCATCAAAAGCAGTTTTAAATCATCGGTATTAAAAGTATTTTTAAGATATTCAACAACGGTGAAATCATCGGTGCGGTCCTTTACATATTGTAGTCCTGCCCGCGATTTCCGGCAACGTGGATTATGATAAACAGTGTACATATTATTAGTGTTTCGAATAAACCTCAAAATTAATGAATGTAACGGAATAAGAGGGTGTTTATGGAAATTTATATTATAGTCTAAATAGGGGTTAATGGCCCGGGCTTGGCCCCGACATCCCGGAATTAAGAAAGGCATGTGTTTGCCGGCATGAAAGATAAATCCGCGGTTCAGCAGTTTATCATATAATGGAAGCGGGTTAATTTCAATCCCTTCTGTCGTTTCTTCTCTTAAAAGGTTTTCCCTTCCCGCTTTTATTTCTATTCTTGAAATTCTGGTTTTTACCTCTTGATTTATGATAGCCACCCGACCTTGCTTTTGGTTTAAATC
The DNA here is from genome assembly GCA_013151215.1 of Chlorobiota bacterium. Lineage (GTDB taxonomy): Bacteria > Bacteroidota > Bacteroidia > Bacteroidales > F082 > BM524. Next base: position 7,376 of record JAADIS010000118.1, read on the forward strand.
CGGGCTTTCTGGGAGGTCTGTATTTCGGGTTCCACTCGGGGCCTTCGCCCAGGGCATGAGGCAAGGGCAATTTGCGCACCTCTGTTTCGATAAGTTGTTCGATCTTTCGAAACTTATACATATCCTCCTCATTTATAAGTGTCAATGCCATGCCTGTGGCATCGGCACGGGCGGTACGCCCAACCCTGTGGACATAATCTTCGGCATCGCCGGGAACATCAAAGTTGATAACAAGCTCTATCTCCTTGATGTCGATACCGCGGCTCAAGACATCGGTGGCAACCAGGACTTTTGTTTTTTTCGACCTGAAGCTCCTTAACACATCCTCCCTTTCGTCCTGGTCCAGGTCGGACGAAATGGCGGCCACAGTATATTCCTTGTTCCTCAAAGCAATGGAAATCTCGAAAACCTTTTTGCGTGTCGAACTGAAGATCAAAATGCTTTTCAGGTTTGTCTTGTTATCGATCAACGATTTTACCAATTTGATTTTTTGGGCATTATAAACAAGGTAGGCAGCCTGCAACACTCCTTCGGCGGGTTTCGACAAACCGATATTTATCTCGAAAGGTTTGTTCAATATGTTTTTGGCCAGCCCGCGTATTTCGGGAGGCATGGTAGCGGAAAACAATAGCGACTGCCTTTCTTTGGGCAAATAACCTATAATCTTCATGATATCGTCGTTGAACCCCATGTCGAGCATACGGTCGGCCTCGTCGAGGATAAGATGCTTGAGCTTATCGAATTTCACATATCCGTTTGCCAGATGCGAAATTAATTTGCCGGGTGTGGCAACAATGATATCAGTTCCCGTTGAAAGTGCTTTTTTCTGCTGCACCCAATCCTGTCCGTCGCCACCGCCATAAACGGCAAGTGAGGAAACAGGTGTAAAATAAGCAAATCCCTGTATTTGCTGGTCTATCTGCATCGCAAGCTCACGTGTGGGCACAATTACCAAAACACTGGTTTCGTTTTGGTGCTCGCGCGATATCTGGTCAAGTGTCGGCAATATAAAAGCTGCCGTTTTTCCTGTTCCTGTTTGGGCACAGGCGATCAAGTCCTCCCCGTTTAATATTCTTGGAATAGCCATTTCCTGCACGGGAGTGGCATTTTCAAAACCCATGTGCGAAATAGCCTCTATTACATCGGGGTTTAGGTTTAATTCATCAAATTTCATTTACTAAAAAATATATGCGCAAATGTATTTAAATTATTTGATTTTATCAGCTATGCGAAGTATATCTCCGAAAACGCCCCTGGCAGTAACCTCGGCACCGGCACCCGCTCCTTGTATTACTATTGGTTTGCTGCCATAGGATTGTGTATAAATCTCAAATATTGAGTCCGACCCGTTTATGTTTCCCAGTGAGCCATTTGCAGTCAGCCTAAGGAGCTTAACCTCAAGTATCCCCTTGTCCTGCTGTAAATCGCCATGCAGCTTAGCAATATATCTCAATACTTCACCGGTTTTGAGCCGGGTTTTTATTTCATTGTATTTATTGTCCAATCCCGGAATTGATTGCAAAAAATGATTTTTTGTCAAGTCCCTGAGTTCCAGGGGGACAAGATTTTCTATTTTAACATCCCGGATTTCATTCCCGAGATCCAGTTCCCGGGCAAGAATTAACAGTTTTCGGGCCACATCCATGCCCGACAGATCTTCGCGCGGGTCAGGTTCGCACAAGCCTTCCCCAACTGCCTCCAGTACTATCTTGCTGAAATCATCGTCGCGAAGCGAGAAATTATTGAAGATATAACTCAGCGAACCGGAAAAAATACCTCTGATAGAAGTTATGTTCTCGCCGGAAGCATGCAGCAACTTAATTGTATCGATAAGTGGCAAACCAGCACCGACATTGGTTTCGTAAAGATATTGCTTGTCGAAAGCCTTTAAATATCGGCGAAGTTCCCGATAAAACCCAATACTTCTGGTATTTGCTATTTTATTGGAGGAAACCAAATCAAAGCCATTCTCAATTAGGGTAAAATAATTATCGGTAAACTCAAAACTGGCAGTATTATCAATGGCAACGAGATTCTCAAGATGGTGTCCCGTTGCAAAAGCAATGATTTCATTGAGCACATTCTTTGATTTATGAAGAGTTTCGAATTTAGCCCTCCAGTTCCGTGATATCCCTTTTTTATTTAATAAAACTTCATCTTTACCAGCTATAGCGAAGATATTTAGATCCAAATCGCGTTTATCGAAAATATTTTGCCAAGCATTTAAAATCTGTTCTATCAACGAAGAACCTACGTTTCCCTTACCTATTATGGCAATATTTAACCTTCGGCTAATACCGAAAATTTGAGAATGGATCACATTTAATGCCTTGTTAACACTAGGGTTTTCAATTAACAGACTTACATTATTGCCACCTATAGTGTTGTTTATCAGCAATATATCGATATTGTTCTTTTTCAGGTTCCTAAAGGCAGTTCCAAACCCATTTATGTCTATGCCTATTACGCTAATGAGGGAAACATCGCAAATCGAATAAACAGAACTGATATCCCCGTTTTTAATTTCTGATTGAAATGTTGCCTTTAAAGCCGAAACAGCCTTGTCCGACTCGTTTTTGTTAATCACGAAGCCAACACATCGCTCCGAGGAGCCTTGCGAAATCAAGCCTACGCTAATATCCAGCGCATAAAGGGTTTGAAATATCCTGGCATCAATGCCTTTTTTCCCGAGCAATCCTTTTCCTTCAAGGTTTATTATACAGACATCATTTTTTATCGTTATGGATTTTAAAGTGTTGCAGGATTGCTTTTCGCACACTAAAGTTCCTTTGAAGGCGGGATTGAATGTGTTTTTTATCAGCAAGGGGATTTTACTCTCTTCTAATGGGAGAATAGTTTTGGGGTGCAGGATGGATGCCCCGAAACCTGCAATTTCGGCCGCATCGGCAAACGAAAGTTTAGCAATGCTTCGTGCCTCTGAAACCAGGTGCGGATTGGCAGTGAAAACTCCATTTACATCAGTATAGCTTTCAACGATTCCTGCATTTATGAACTTGGCAATCAGCGAAGCCGTATAATTACTGCCGTTTCGGCCCAAAGTAGTTGTTTGTCCATTTATCGTGGATGCGACAAAGCCACTGGTCAATGGTATTTTGCCCTCAGGTAGCCTTGAGAAAACCTCTTTTGTTCTTTTAAGCGATAAATCCTCGAGCACACGGGCATTTCCAAAATTGTCATCGGTAAAAATCAAATCACGGCTATCGATTAAATGAGCGGGCAATGATTTTTTAAGGAGCATGGAAGCAAGAGTCTTTATTGCCATTATTTCCCCCTGGGCCAAAATTAAATCCTTGCTCCTCAAGCTATAATCGCCAACGAGGCTTATGCCTTTTAATATGCTTTGCAGCAAAGCAAACTCAACGCTTAAATCAACATCTTGGCACGGCAAGAGTTGTTGTTGTTTTAAATGTTCGAGTTTCCCGGAATAATCGCCGCCTGAGGCTGCCAGCTCGAGAATATCTTCCAGCATGTTGGTGGAATCACCTCTTGCCGAAAGCACCACGCAAAAAGTATTATCACTATGATATTGATTTTCAATAATTTCTATTATTTTGTATATGGCTTCGTTTGAAGCCGATTTACCTCCGAATTTCAGGATCTTCATTGTTGTTTACTTCTAGAGATATATTTGTAAAAAATTTATAATCTGCTCAAATTCAATTAAAAAGGCATCATGTCCATGAACAGAATCAATTATATAAACATGATTTTCAATTTGCATCTTGTTAAGCCTATCAGCAGTTTTCATACATTCATCTGTTACAAACATGAGATCGGAATTTATGTTTATTTGAATAATTGTGGCCGATACATTCCTGACTGCATTCTCGAATGATCCCAATTGCCTGCTAATATCAACAGTTGAAAGAAGGTGGTTCATCATTTTATAGGCCGAAAGCGAAAACCTTTTTTGTAATTTATGGCCATGGTGGTTTAGCCACGATTCTATATTGAACATAGAATTATCTTCCGTTCTGCCCCTATTGAATTTAAGTTTCATTGAAGGCTGAGAGCGATAAAAAAGCATTGCCATCATTCGGGCATCATATATAGGCCAACTGGAATTTTGAAGGATCTTATCCTGCACATAAGTCTGTCCGATTATCCAATCTGTTGATTTCCAGTCGGATGCAATAGGTATGACATATTCGAAAAAACCGGGTTTTTGTGCCAGCATTTCCCAGGCTATACAACCGCCAAGGCTTCCGCCCAAAGCGGCATATACCTTTCTTACACCAAGTATCCTCAAACAATTGTTGAACAATGCTGCGATATCATAAGTCGTAAAACATTTATAATTGTCAATTACCGACCCATCAAAAGCGTTCCCGGGAATGTTAAAACCAAGGACGGTATATTTTCCGGTATCAACAAGTTTAGATTTTCCAATTATAGTTTTCCACCAGCCCTTTTCTTCGCCGGCAACATCTGAATTGCCCGTAAGGGCATGAACAACAACCACTATGGGAGCCTTATTAATTTCCTGGCCGAAAAGCTGATAAGAGATGTCCAGCTTTTCAAAGCGGACATCTCTTTGTGTTATAAAATTACTGATGGTGATTTTATTCAACAGATTGCTCATTTTGAGATATTTATAGCGTTTTCTATGTCACATATCAAGTCATGGGCATCCTCAAGGCCAATAGAAAGGCGAATTAAATCGCGGCTGACACCGGAAGATTTTTGCTGATCTTCATTTAATTGCTGATGTGTTGTGCTAGCCGGATGAATAATCAACGATTTTGTATCGCCGATGTTTGCCAGGAGAGAGAAAATACCCACGTTGTCGGTAAATTTCTTAGCCCTTTCATAACCACCTTTAAGCCCGAAGCTTATAATTCCGCTTTGGCCTTCCGGCAGATATTTTTTTGAGAGATCAAAATATTTACTGCTTTTGAGCCCCGGGTAGTTTACCCATGCCACCTCAGGGTTTTCCTCAAGCCATTGTGCTATTTTAAGTGCGTTTTCCGAATGTCGTTTAATCCTGACGTCCAGGGTTTCCAGGCCTTGTAAAATCTGAAAAGCGTTAAACGGGCTTAGTGCGCCGCCCAGGTCGCGCAAGCCTTCCAAGCGTACTTTGGCAACAAAAGCCTCCTCACCTATGGCTTCTGAATACACCATCCCATGGTAAGCTTCAGAAGGTTCGGTAAAATCGGGGAATTTACCATTAGTCCAATCAAAAGTACCGGCATCGATAAGTACCCCTCCAAGTGAATTGCCATGCCCTCCGATATATTTGGTCAGGGAATGAACAACTAAATCGGCACCGAATTTTATAGGGTTAAGCAGAGCCGGTGATGGAACTGTGTTATCAACTATCAATGGTATCCCAAGATCTTTTGCAATCGTGGCTACAGCCTCAATATCAACTATATCCAATTTAGGATTTCCAAGGCTTTCCAGAAAAATTGCACGAGTATCCTCCTTTATGCAATGTCTGAAATTCCTTGGTTCGTCGGCCTCGACAAAATCGGTGTTTATGCCAAATCGCCTAAGAGTTACATTAAGCAAATTATATGTCCCACCGTATAAACTCGAAGAAGAAACAATATGGTCGCCCGACTTAAGAAGTGTTAGCAAAGTAGTTGCTATTGCTGCGGTTCCGGAGGCGAAAACAGCAGCTCCTATCCCACCCTCTAGGGCAGCCAGGCGTTGTTCCAAAATATCGTTGGTGGGGTTGTTTAAACGGGTATAAATAAATCCGCTATCGCGTAATGCGAATAAATCGGCAGCATGATCGGTATCGTTAAAAACATAAGATGTGGTTTGATAAATAGGAACAGCACGTGCTCCGGCCGTCAACTTGCTCTCGTGTCCTGAGTGCAATGCTATTGTTGATTTGTTAAATGTTGTCATTTTTTTCTGTTTTAATCTGTGTACTAATTTATTTTTATAAAAAAAGTCCCTTTGGTTATGGTATTACCAAAGGGACTTTAAAAATTTGTTTTTAATCTGTCAGTTCAGGCAATACCGGAGCATCGATTGCATCATCATTTGCATTATCATAAAATCCACATGTATTATTATTAAATTCATTTTTTAAGCAAAAAAAAAGACCTTCACAATATTTGCAAAGGTCTTTTGTGTTTTAAATCTATTTTTTTAAACAATATCGCCCTTTGCGTAAGTATACTTACACATCATCATAGAGCACATATATGAATAATACTTTCCCATTTGAATCGGCGAAATTAGAGTTTTTTTTAATTACCAAGTACATTTTCTGCGTTCTATCTAAATTTATGGGGAAACAAGCATATAACAAGGATGATTTAAATTACAGTATAGTATTGTGTATCATTTAATTACTTGATTAAAATTGAATTATAAATTTTAATCAAGGTGGAAAAATTAAACAATAATAATATAGCCTGAAAGGCTTACATAACATTGTATGGGGCAGCGCCACATGAAAAATTTAAGTTTGTGATATAGTTTAACGAAAAAATATTTTAGCGGCGACTAAAATATTTTCTGGTGCAGATTACCTCCCAGGTCATAGTATTCGGCTATTATTTTTGCCTTACAGTTTAAGTTGAGTTCCAAACTTTTATGCATTTCTTGAAGAGCATCCTTTATTTCTGCTTTTTCGAGATAGTCTTGTAAGATCATCAATTTTAGAACAAGCACATTATTTTCTCTTTCAAGACGTGCTGATGTTTGTGCATCATTACCGAAATAGCCTGATATTTTTAAAATACCGGCAACTTTTTTAATTTCCTCAAAATTTACGTTTCCCTTATCGTAATATATTTCGTTTGAAGTTTCCCCAAACTCGATTTTCGACCCGGGGTAAGCGGGCTGGCTGATGCCAATAATGAAAGCAACCGTTAAAGTTATTACAATTCCGCCCACGGAGTATAAAGCGACCGTCCAGTTGGAAGCCTTGGCTTCGCCTTCCTCAATTCTCCCGTCAACAATTTTCTTTAGGAAAATTCTATGGTAATAATAAGCAAATAAGGCATAAGTGGCACTGGTAACCGAGCCAACAGCACGAGCCAGTTTATCATCGCTGATATTAAAAACCACAACAAAACTGACTATCAACAACAAAAACGAAACGGACAGCACAATGTTTGCTTTTTCTTTTTGATCAAGGGTTCTCAAATTCTTATAAACCAGCAGTCCTCCAGCCAAGGGGCCACCAAAAAAAGTAGCAAATGCTGATTGTTTTTCACTGAAGTATTTTTTCATATTTCCCGGATTTTTTTAAACTTCAAATTTAATAATTATTTCAAAATAATTTGAAGCCCCGCACAAATCGATGATAGAATGATTGTTTTTCTATCTTTGCGCCATGAGCACTGATCTGGACATACTTGATGCCGAACAATGGATAAAACCGGTCGGAAAACCTTTATTGATAGCAGGTCCGTGCAGTGCCGAAAGCGAAGAACAATTGCTTGCAACGGCCATTGAACTGGCAAAAATTCCGCAGGTAAACATGTTAAGGGCAGGCATTTGGAAACCACGGACACGCCCCGGCGAATTTGAAGGTGCGGGAGAGGAAGGGCTTAAGTGGTTAAGAAAAGCAAAGCAACGAACAAATCTTCCGACTAGTGTTGAAATCGCGCGTCCTGAACATATCGAACTGGCCTTGAAATACGATGTCGATATTTTATGGCTGGGTGCCAGGACGGTTGTAAATCCTTTTTCGGTACAGGAAATAGCAGAGGCCTTAAGAGGCAGCAATGTGCCAATCATGGTCAAGAACCCTATAAACCCCGACATAAAACTATGGATAGGAGCCATAGAAAGGATAAACGCAGCAGGAATAAAAAAGATTATGGCCATTCACAGGGGTTTCCATTATTTTGGGAGCTCGGAATTCAGAAACGCACCCATGTGGGAAATCCCAATTGAGTTGAAGCGTCTTGTACCGGATTTACCGATAATAGTTGACCCCAGTCATATTTGCGGGCGGCGTGACCTCATAGAAGACATTTCGCAAAAAGCCCTCGACCTGGAGATGGACGGACTGATGATAGAGACTCATTATCAACCTGATATGGCCTTAACCGATGCTGTCCAGCAATTAAGCCCCACTAGCTTGGCCACTATGATCGACAGGCTGAAAATAAGAGAAACAGGTGGTGACATAGCCTTTGAAACAAAACTTGAAAGCCTGCGTTCCGAAATTGACAAGCTTGATGTTGAAATGCTTCAGATACTGGCCAAGCGTTTGGAGATAATCGACGAAATAGGACATTATAAAAAAGATAACGACATCACTATCCTGCAAATGAAACGCTGGGCCGGAATCATCGACGACAGGCTCTCGATTGGCACTCAGCTTGGGCTGGAGGATGAATTCCTCAAACGCATGCTAAATATCATCCACAAAGAATCCATACAAAGGCAAACTGATATATTCAACTCCTGAAATTTTTGAGTAATTTCAATAATATCCATTTTGTACTACATCTAGAATATTGAGGGAAATTAGGGCTTGCCCTGAAATAGTATTGCTTTATCGCTCGGAATTGGATTAATTTTACTAATTTTGGTAACTCAAACTAAATAATAACATTCATGAAAAATAAATTATTAATCCAAACTCTGTGCATTTGCATGGCATGCTTCACAAATTTATCCGTTTTTTCACAATACGATACCATACAACATTCAAGGATTTTGAAGCCGTATAATGTTACTGAAAACGACAAACTAAAGGCCCCATTGACAAACCCGATACAACTGGGGGACATTAATGGTGACGGACTGGTTGATTTTGTAATAAAAAATTACGTTTTCAATCCTTTTACCGAAGAGATATCGGACAAAATTATATGTTCCGTTATCGTTACTGATCTTTCCGATCGCCAGACCGACATTTATCTGCCTGGAAAGTCTATAGAGAAAATAGGCGATTATAACGGCGATGGCTACGATGATTTTATTGAAAACAATTCTTCTGTAATATATTTCGGCAATCAGCAGGCAAATAACTTTGATAGTTTGCAATTACAGATATCGACAAACTTCAAAGTCAAATATATTGGCGATTTCACCGGCGATGGTATCGAGGATTTCATTATTTCCGCATTGGAAAACAATTATCCAGACAGTTTATTAGTTGTTTCGAATCAATTTGCCAACCCGGTTAAAATCGATTTCCGAAATTTATTCAGTTATATTCCACAAATACTCTTGTTTGACAATTATGACTACGACAATGATTCAACAAAAGAACTTGTAATAATAGGTGTTGATATGAAAAAACTAAAATATGGATGGTTCTCATACGACTCGACGACAAACACTTATGTTGGGGAGAATTTGAGATATATCAATACGGACAAAGATTTTTATTCAAGTTTCCCTTATGATATGTCGGATATAAATGGAGACGGGCATAAAGATGTTTGCCTTTCATATTATGATGATGACAGTTTTAAACTTGGCGTTTTCTTTTACAATGATGAAACAAATTATTATTACGACAATTATACTACTGTTGATCTGGGGATTCCCAACAGGCTTTTTTATAATGCCGGGGATTTCAATAATGACGGGGCCGACGACTGGTACACAAGCCTGGACGGGGATACTCTTCGTTTATTTTTGGGCAATCCGGATATTAAGGATCAAGGATTCAATATAATAAACAGCATTGCTAATTTGGGTAATTTATTAAGTCCGCCATCCGGAATAAGCGGTTATTTAAGTTCAGATGACTACTCTGTACTTGATTACAACAACGATGGATATTCCGACTTATTATTCAAATACTGGGAGTTTGACGAGAATGAAAGCTATAAGTTTTTCGGGCCGGAAATTATTTTGGGTAATGGAGGTTTAAGCACAAATGATTTTGTGCAACTAAAAAATTACCCTCAGGAAAGCTTCCCCTCCAGGGGATTTGGCGCCCTGGTTAAAAATATTGGCGATATAAACGATGACTCATTTGAGGATCTTGCCATACTGGAATCAACAGCTTCTTTCCTGAATATTTATTATGGGAATCCCAGCTTTGAAACCGGTGTCGATATGGTTGTTCAACTTCCTCAATATCCTTTTGCCCAATGCAGGGACTTTGCCTTCGGTGATTTAAACAATGATGGCCAAACAGATCTTGCAGTATCCTTTTCGTCAAATCTCAATTTAGTTGTCATTCCTGACATATTCAAGGAAAAACAAAAGATTTATGTGTTTTACGGAATTGCTCAGAATGGTGATACAGTAAACATTACCGATGCGGATGTAATATTGGAAGGCAAAAATATCGCCAAATATTTCGGCAGTAGCATGGCTGTCGTAAACAACTATAACAATGATGGTTATCGTGATTTATTCGTTGGGGGCGGTAATAGCAAAAATGGTGTTCGGGAAATCGTTTACTTTCCGGGCGGGGATGATTTTGGGGATGAGATGAAAACGCTCAGGTATCGAAACCCTACGTATGGGCAGAATTACGGCTCTCCAACAGTGAACTGCGGTGATATAAACAACGACGGTTACGATGATTTAATGCTGGGGGATCCCAGGTTCAATTCCAGAACGGGCCATTTGGTTTTTTATTTTGGCGGGCCCCAGGCAGACTCCCTCTATGATTTTATTATCTCACCCGAGGAGGATGTCAGTGATTTTGGCAGATACGTGGCAGAATCTAAGGGCGATTATAATAATGATGGATTTAACGATATTGCCGTAAAATCGAATTCATCAGTCAATATTTATTATGGCGGGGCCGGTTTTGATAATGATGCGGATATTATTATTAACGACACAAGTATAGACGGTTATTTTACCAAGCTGGATTTCGTTGATGCCTTTAGCAAAAAAGGCCAGTCGGATATATTGATCTCGATGTCGTCGAACAACAATAGTGAAATGTATGTTTTCAAGGGTGGGGATTCCAATAAATCGAAGGCGGACTACATATTGCCTAATAAATACTTAAGGACTTATAGTGTTGCTGCCATCGACTTTAATAAAGATGGATATACGGAAATCATAAGCGGAAATCCCGAAGGTCCTGTTGACGGTATTGTTTATGGCGGTATAGTGCAGATATTTCCTTCCCCTGTGCTAACAAATACAAAGGAAAATATTACAGAAAATCAAGACAATATTATCATAACACCTAATCCGGCAAGGAATAAAGCAAAAATTTTCGTCAGTTCGGAATCATCTACAACAGAAATAGTAATCACCCTTATGGATATTAACGGGCGTAAATTGACGCAAATTAAATCGACAACAAATCAGGATACACAAATTGATTTAAGCAATCTTTCGTCGGGGATTTACCTCATTTCGGTTGAAAACACAACGGTAGTAAAAAAACTGATAAAACAATAAGATAGCGTTTATCATTGAAATTTAATTATGCAACATCCGGCCGATATTAGTATTGAAGAGTATAACTATAATCTTCCCGAGCGGAAAATCGCAAAATACCCATTGGGGGAAAGGGACTCGTCGAAGCTACTGAGTTTTGCGAACGGCGATCCTATTGAATTATCGTTCAGAGATTTGCCTAATATCCTGCCTGTAGATTCCTTATTGCTTTTCAACGAAACCAAGGTAATTCAGGCCAGGATGAAATTTCAAAAAACAAGCGGGGCAAAAATCGAGATATTCTGTTTGGAGCCTGTTGAACCTGTCAATGATTTTCAATTGGCGTTCCAGCAATCGTCGCCGGTGGTTTGGAAATGTATGATAGGCAATGCAAAACGCTGGAAATCGGGGAAATTATCAAACGGATTTATAGTGAATGGCAAATCAGTTTTGCTTAATGCAGAAATAAAAAAACGCTTGACGGACTCATGGCTTGTGGAATTTTCGTGGAACGACAAAGACCTTAAGTTTCATGAAATAATAGAGCAAAACGGCTTGACGCCATTGCCTCCCTACCTAAACCGCGAGGCCGAGGAGTCGGACAAAGAGCGTTATCAAACTGTTTATGCACAATTTGACGGTTCTGTGGCTGCGCCCACTGCAGGCTTGCATTTTACCGATAGTATTTTAAAACAATTATCGATTAAAGGGATTGATACGGCCAAGTTAACGCTGCATGTGGGTGCCGGAACTTTTAAACCGGTTTCGTCCGAGAAGATTAAAGATCACGAAATGCACACCGAAAGGATAATCGTTCCGGTTGAAACCTTGAAAAAAATCCGGGATAATATTCCTAAGCAAATTATTCCGGTAGGAACAACGAGCATGCGAACACTGGAAAGCCTTTTCTGGATTGCACTTAAACTGGAACAAAACAATTTTTCGATGGCCGTGGAGCAGTGGGATCCTTATGAAATGAAAGTTCCCGAAGATATGGATGCGATGAAAGCAGTAAACATCATCATCAACTATTTAAGCGAAAACAAATTGGATTCCCTTAATGCCGAAACCCGCCTGATGATTGCACCGGGCTACAGATTCAGATTTGCCAAAGGCCTGATAACCAACTTCCATCAACCGAAAAGCACCTTGCTTTTATTGGTTTCTGCCCTTATAGGTGATAAGTGGAAAACGGCTTATGATTTTGCTATGGAAAATAACTTCAGGTTTCTGAGCTATGGTGATAGTTGCTTGTTTATGGCCTAGCAGTTGGGACTGAACCATATTTTACCCAAACTTCACCTTTCATCACGATTCTTCGAAATTCCATATTCAAAAGAATACCAAGATATTGATACATAAATTAAATCAGCATCCGCCTTCAGCCACGGAGGTTTTCTTTTTACGTGCGATTTTAATCGATGATTTTTTAGCCGAGGATCCAGTTTTAGCAATATTTGAACTGCTTGCCATTTCCTTATAATCAAATTTCGGGGCACCCCTTAAAAGGGCATCGTCGCCATAGGAATCGGCCAGTTTGCCTTCCCATTGTTTATAATAATCGTATCCGCCAAGCAGTAATTTAACATTGTCGAAGCCCAATTGGCGCAAAATCATCCATGGACCATTAGCCTCAAGTTGGTCATTTGCATAAACAACAACACAGATATTATTAGCCTTCAACTCATCAAGCCTATCAATGTTTTCTTCATTCAATAATTCAACGGAAGAAATATTTTCGGAGCCCGGGATATTTCCTTTGGCAAATTCGAAGGTATTCCTCAAGTCAACCAGCAAAACCGTATCTACCTTACCATCAATAACATCGGCAATTTCATAAGGATAAACGCATCCTTGATCCCATTCGATCATCTCTAAGGTCTTACTCACATCTTGTTCAAACTTAAGTCGCGGCGACTTTAGCGTAATAAGACCTATAATTATAACCGCCGTGAATATGAGCAGCGTTATTGCAGTTCTTTTGGGGTTTAATTCATGTACGTGCATTTCTTTAAATTTTCTTGATTTACAAATATTACATCATAAAACTAACATCCGCCTTCGGCTACCGATTGCTTTTTCTTGCGTGCTATGCTAATAGTAGTTTTTTTGCTATCGGAAGAAGATTCGATATTGTTGCCGGTAAAATATATAGAGGCTCCTTTTCTAATACTATAAAGTTCAAATTCTTCGCTCGATGCTGTTTGTTCAGGTTCCACAGGTTTTATAATTGTTGACATCCAACAATTCAAGCCGCCTTTCATCACATAAACATTACCGAAGCCAAGTCGTTTTGCAATAACCCAAGCTTGATCGGCCTTAATATCATCGTTCGAAAAGAATACCGTATTCATCCCATCGATACCCAGATAATCCTGATAACTATCCGAAATAAGACTGTCGAGAGGTATGTTAATAGCATTCTGGAGAGTAAACTCGTCATATTCGTCGCTTGCCCTAACATCTATTAGTTCGAGCGAAGGATCATTTTCTATTATCATTTTCGCAACGGCATCGGTTGAAACAAATCGCGTGGGCTGAACGATGCTCCACATCAGATCTTCCGGATTACTATATTTCGTATTATCCCTGTCGGGAAGGAAAAACAAACCTCCTGAGAGAATAAGCATTAACAGCGTCAAATAAATATAATTCTTGTTCATCACTAATCGAATTTATAAGGATTAATATTTTTTCTCACTCTTTTTTCGATTATCCATGTGCCCCAAAAGGCGGCTAATCCAACAACAACCAAAATAAAGGTAAACACTTCGTTGGAGACTCCCAACATTTCACTGATAGTAATATTCCCCAGATTATCGCTATAATAAAAATCGCTGAAAAAAGGAAATGCTTCCGAGAACATGAAAATACCCAGGAAAAGTCCGCCGGTAAAAACCATTGCATCGATTTTACCTATTGCTATGGCAGTATAACTTGTGCCGGGGCAAAAGCCGCCCAAGACAAAACCAAAGCCCATGATAATTGAGCCGAGTATCATCGGTGTTAAATATGTTGGAAGGATATATAACATATCCATTGCTATCCAACCCATATAATCGAAATAAAGAAGCCCGATCATTGCAACCAAAACGGCTGTAAAGAACACTCTGAGCACTACGAAGTTATATCCGTAAAACGCTCCCGTGATATTTCGGGAGGAGGAAAATCCTGATGCTTCCAGGATAAAGCCGAAGGCGATACCTAAAAGAAGGGCGATGACGAAATCCCAATCGCCTGTTATAATACCTTGAGGAATAAGTGGTCCCATAATATTTTATATTTTAATTATATCCATAATTTTCTGAAAAAATAAGCAACTGCATAGCCGGTTCCAAAAAGAAGCATCATAACCAAGAAGCCTCCGAATGAGAAAGATGCCGTTCCGCTAAGTGCGGCACCGCTGGAACATCCTCGTCCGAACTGGCTGCCGACACCGAATAAGATGCCACCTATTCCTGCTGCCCAGAGGCGTGTTTTTGATGATATCTTAGGTGAATGCTCAATCCGCAACTTCTTTAATCTGCCGAAGAGCGCTCCTGAAATAAGGCCTCCGATAAATATACCCAATGATTCAAACACCAACCAATTGAACATCGGTGAGTGGTTGTCGGTAAGAAATCTGCTATAAAAGGTACTTTCTTCGGCATGGGAAGGTGCTACCTTATCCACTGTTGTAACAACAGCGCTTTTCACTGCTCCGCTGGCACCCAGGCCACGGCCGGTGATATACATAGTCAACAGCAATAGCAAGCCGAGCAATACACCGCCAAAATATGGATTTATGTATTTTGGTCTTTTTATAGATTCTGTATGTGTATTCATTTTCTTAAAAATAAAAGTTCATTAATATAAATATCTGGTTATCTGCCCTGCTTCCACCATTATAAAACGAAACATAAGACCACCAATTAAAATTAAGAGAGAAGGTATCCACATCGGGATTTTATATCCGAACAATTCCAAAGTTTCCAGAAATGCCGGGACTATAAGTCCCAAGATCATCACAAATACCCAAAATGTTACTGTAAACTCACCACCCAGGAATAAATGCGCAGCCTCTACCTGAACCTGATTTGCAGCCAAGAAGCCCATGAATAGATGGACTATCAAAAACAACTCCACTCCGATAAGTGCGATGTCTATCTTGCTGAGCACCGAACGCTCATAATGGCTTTTCGACATCCATATGATTGCCGCAAGGCCAGTTGACATACCAGAAACCAGGAACAAAGGCCCTAATATCGAAGTGTTCCACAGTGGTCGGGCATTAAAAGCCGACAATAAAATACCTGTATAAACCCCAAGTATTATTGCCAAACCCATCGCCAGCCAGGCAATATGTTTTCGATATTTTATCACCAAGGATTCAAATGATTCGAAGATCGGTAACCGCCATTTCCACCCAGGGACAACTTCTTTAATATAACTAGCAACCCAAAAGAACGACAAAGGCGTTATTATCATGAGTGTCCACGCACCCCACGACATTGGTGACTCCATTCTTATTGTTGTATAAAGCCTCCAGAAAAACAATTGATGTTTTAAATCCAGAAAAAGTGCAAACAAGCCAACAACTAATGCAACGGGAACCAAGAACGGGGCCCATTTAACAGTGGTTTCCATTTCTTTTTCTTTTCCCATAACAAGGAATAGTCCTGCAAAAAACATTATCCCGGCCGCAAGACCGCCCAAAAACAAATAAAGAGGTATTTCCCAA
Organism: Chlorobiota bacterium; assembly: GCA_013151215.1. GTDB lineage: Bacteria > Bacteroidota > Bacteroidia > Bacteroidales > F082 > BM524. The sequence goes on from JAADIS010000118.1 coordinate 23,400, forward strand.
TGCCATATATTTAAAAATGGGTCGATATTTGGAATATTTCTTCCGCTAACAAATAATTCTTCTTTCATGTTCTTTTAGTGTTAAGTAAGAAAATATAATTGAGGTTTAGTTCCTGCCTCAGGGGCAAGCACCTTCCAACTCCTGTTTTTAAGAGCCTTTGAAACATCGCTGTTCGGATCTTCCAAATCCCCAAAATAAAGACAATTAGTAGGGCAAACTGCAACGCAAGCTGTAGTTTGACCTTTTGCCAACCTATGGTCGCAAAAGGTACATTTATCAACGTAACCTTCAGGATGTGAATATCTTGCATCGTAAGGACAGGATTGGATACATGCACCGCAGCCAATACATTCGTCATGTGTAACCTTAACGATACCTCCTTCGATAATATGGCTGGCACCTGTTGGGCAACAACGGACGCAAGGTGAATTATCGCAATGATTACATCTTTCCGATCTTAACTCTACTTCAACGTTAGGATAACTTCCCGAAACATTTTCAACTATCCAATCGCGGCAAAATCCTATTGGAACATTATTTTCTGTTTGACAGGCAACCACACAGTCGCCACATCCCACACACTTTTTAGTGTCGATAGCCATTGCGTATCTCATGATTCAACCTCCTCTATTGGTTTTTCTTTAATAAAAGTTACAAAATTTCCTCTCATTCCCGTACCGCCCATCATAGGGTCGATCATTACATTTGTTATCAATTCCGAATCGCTGGCACCATGACCATAAGTACGTGTAAGTTTTTTATTGGTATGTCCGAAGCCATGCACCATATAAACGGAGTCCCAGCGTATCCTTTCGGTTACCCTAACTTTGACAGGGAATGTAGAAACAATACCGTCCTGATTTTGAAGCCAGACTTTCTGACCGTTTTTGATATCCCATATATCTGCCACCTTGGGGTTCACCCAAACGGAATTCGAATCCATTAAATCCCAAAGGTTGGGATTATTGGATGTTCTTGAGAATGTATGCATGGGAGCCCGACCGTAAATAAGGCGATAAAAACCTTCTTCGGGTTGGGGGTGCTGAGTGAATTTAGGCATAGGGTCGAAACCGAGATCCTCGAACTCAAGCGAATACAGTTCAATTTTGCCTGTTGAGGTGTTGAACTCGTAATCCTCGCCATCCTGCAAATAAAGCCCGCCGGATTTTCTCGGGAATTTCTTGACCCCGAGTTTTTTCATTTCATCCAAAGACGAACCGAGTTTATTAAGTTGCCATTCAAGGACTTCCTCGATGTCCTCATAGTTATAATATTCACTAAGTCCTAGGCGCTCACCTAATTGTTTTGCGATCCACCAGGATGGTTTAGTTTCATATTTAGGCTTAAGAGCCGGGGCACGTAATGCAATACTTGGCTCGCGATGCGGAGCAGAACGGATATAATCATATCTTTCAAGATAAGTACATTCGGGAAGGACAACATCGGCATAAGCCGTGATATCCATCGGCATGGTATCGACAACTGCTATAAAATCGACCGATTGAGCCGCCATTTGGAAGAGTTCTTTATCCGGAATTGTCAACGGAAGGTTGGTTCCGGCAACTATCCAACTCTTTATTTGGTGTTTATAGTTAAACTCGGGTATCGATGCCCTTAAAAGCTCGGTAGTGATGCCCATTGCCGATAAAGGATATTTGCCATCCAGATTATCTTTCCAGTCCCATTTGTGATGGGGATATTCGGGTTGTGGGAATTTTGGCACTTTTACGGCTTCCTTGAAATAAAAACCTCCGCGGCGTCCCCAGGAACCTAGCAATGCATTCAAGATAGCAATTGCCCTCTCGCGTTGACTGTCGTCGCCGTACCAAACAACATGACGACCGGGATGAACAATTACCGAAGGTGAGGCAGCAGCCATCTCCCTTGCGGTTTTCCTGATCAAGTCAGGGTCGAGTGTAGTGATTCCATAGGCCCATTCAGGAGTCATATTTTTCACATGTTCCTTAAGTTGTTCGAAACCCATTGCATATTTTTCGATATATTCCTTATCATATAGGTTTTCATAAATTAGAACATGAATCCATGATAATAGCAATGCAATATCTGTTGAAGGTTTTATGGGCAACCAATATTTCGATTTGCTGGCAGCAGTGCTTAAACGGGGGTCAACAGTTATAATTGTCGCACCGCGGTCGATGGCTGTTGACATTTCCTGCACTTGGCCGTTATGCATGTTCTCCCCAATATGGGAACCAATCAACACGAGGCATTTAGTATCTCTTATGTCAGTAGGTTCGGGCGAGCCAATCCAGCTGCCGAAGGTTGCACCAAAGCCAACTTCGCGAGGTCCTCTGCATTGGGCCCATGCAGGCTCTCCCTCGTTTCCTGAGCCATAAGCATGAAACAAATGCTTGAAATGACTTCCGGGAGCACCATGATTGAAGAGCGCAAATGCCTCAGGGCCATGCTTTTCCCTTACTTCGGCCATTTTTGATGCAACTAAATCCAATGCCTCGTCCCATGAGGCTTTGCGAAATCGTTGCTTTCCATTAACAGTCTCCCTTATAAGAGGTGTTTTTAATCGATCTTCATCATTGTACATTCCAACACCGCCTGTACCCCTCGGACAAAGCCGGCCGTTGCAATGAGGATCGTTTTCATTTCCGATAATCTTGCGAATATTGCCTTTTTTATCGACATATGTCCATCCTGCACATTTCCAAAAGCAAACTTCGCAATAGGTTGAATGAGCTGTCATTTCTTCTTCGCTAACAGGCCCTTGGTCGTTTAAAGCATAAAGGCTATTTACCCCTTTCCAACTTAACGAACTAAGTCCTAAGGTAGCAGCTCCTGCCCCGGCAGCGGAGATTTTTATAAAATCCCTCCTAGTTTTCATCTGTCTAAGTTTTATTATTACCTAAGTTCAATCGTATGAAACAATGCTTATTAATCTTTGCATAGTTCAAAAATATATAAAGTCAAGACCACGTAATTACTAATTCACATATATATCTTCTTACATATTTAATTGCAAATTTATGATATATATCATTATATTGACTTCATGAAGGGCCACAACCTACTTTCACCTAAAGCATTGGATTTAAACTATTTACATTCTATATCAAGAAAGCAGAAAGCACTAAACTTACCGTAATTAACTGATTCTTTGTTAATTACAATCGTTATTTAAAAGGGGAATAAATTAGGTCTGCTTAGAGGAAATCAAGTATACAACCCTGATTATCAGATACTTTAATCTTATCTAAACCTTTTATAAATTATAATCCGAGAAAATTAGACTAGTTTATTGAAGATTGACAAATAGACAAAACTTTTTTAAGATCAGTATATTAACACTGATTTTTAAGGAAATAATATTGTAATTTACTACGAGATAGCCAAGCAAATCAATGTGATGCTTTGTAACAGTTATTATACATGCAGTATCCAAATGCTGTTGCCCCTAGTACCACTAAAGCGATCACTATTTTGTGATAAATGAAATTAGACATCCCGGCACAACATCCGAAGAAACTTGCTATGACAATAAACAAATAAGTAATAAACCCAACAATGGCAAATGACAGGGCTGCGTTAACGAATAATTTTAGACTTAATTTCATGACTTTATATTTAAATTATTTATTTTCTTTATATTACAAATATAATACAGCCAAACACATAATAACTACATATCTATATGATTAACAACATGTTGTGATGTGTTATTTTTTTCTATCCCATGTGTTTTTTGTTATAATTACAAGTAGTTTTCATTATATAATTGTAAATCATTTGTTTCATGCACATATGCTATATATTTACATATTAAGTGATGCATATCACATATTTGGATCGAATCAACTAAGGTTTTAACTTATCTTTGTAATATGAAAGATTGTATCGATTGTGCGATAAGGTCGAGGGCAGTTCAAACCCTAACACCTGAAGAATTTAATATTCACAGGGAAAACTGTGCTGAACTTGAATTAGAGGCTGGGGAGAGTATTTTCAAGGAAGGCCAATTATCATCACATATTGCTTACTTAAAATCAGGACTGGCAAAGATTCACAAAAAAGGCATAAAGGGAACCGATCAAATACTTAAAATTGTTAAACCCTCACATTATATTGGTTTACAAACCATTTTACTAAACAAGGTTCATCAATACTCATCATCAGTTATTGAAAAATCAGTTGTCTGTTATGTTGACATACATTCATTTAAAGATTTGATAACGCGAAACGCTAATTTTGCCAATGAGCTCATATTGCATATGTGCGAAGATGAAATGTCATATTTCAACAGGTTTGTTAATGTTCACCAAAAGCAAATAAACGGAAGGTTGGCTGATTCCATTTTGTTTTTCTTTGATGAAATAGCTCATTCGAATAAATTTGTGATACCTTTATCAAGAGCGGATATTGCAGCATTAATTTGCTCCACACGTGAAAGCGTGATAAGATCCTTAAAAGATCTAATCGATATGGGAGCCATTAAAGTTCAGGGCAAGCATTTTGAGGTTATTAACAAGGAACTACTGATATCGATCAGCAATAAAGGCTGAAGCAAGCATAATATTTTCATGAAACAAAAATAAACATAGACTTAATTATAGCCCATGTTTATTTATAGTTTGGTGTAATGCCACTGATTGATAAAGAGTACTAAAAATCGAAAAAAAGGATGTTGAAAAATTTTAAAAGTAAACTTGCAAATGGAAAGAATTTATGGTAATTTTGTTGCTTATAATCTACAAATAATTATTAAATGATAATTAAAGGACTAATTGATGATTTATTAAAAAATTACAACGTTGATGTTGTAGAGAAACATCTTGTTTATGTATTTATAGAGAACAATAAATTAAATATTCAAAACAGTCCAATTATTGTAGAATTGCTAAATGATTTTAGTCTTCAGACTGAAGTGTATTTTAAATTATCATCTCATAATATTGTAGATTTAAAAATATTAGAAAACTACTTGGAACTTCTTATCCCGAAAAATGATAGAAAAGTAAATGGAGCGTTTTTTACTCCTACTTATGTAGTTGACTATATAGTCAGAGAAGTTTCTCCTAAAAATAATGATAAATGTTTAGACCCAAGTTGTGGTTGTGGCGCTTTTTTAATTGGGTTGGTAGATTATTACAAAAAAACATTTAGTAAAAGTATTAAGGAAATAATTCAAGAAAATATTTTCGGGTCTGATATTTTGGATTATAATTTAAAGCGTTCAAAAATTATTTTATCACTTTTAGGATTATTAAATAATGAAGTAATTGAAGAAACAGATTTTAATCTTTATCATCAAGATAGTTTAAAGGCGAATTGGAAAAACACCTTTGAAATAGTTGTAGGCAATCCACCTTATGTAAAATATCAAGATTTAAGCGATGAAAACAGATTATCCTTAATTAACAATTGGAAAACTATTGAAAATGGAACTTTTAATTTATATTTTAACTTATATTTTGCTTTTTTTGAATTAGGGCATAAACTTTTGTCACCTAATGGGAAATTAGGATATATTACTCCAAACAATTACTTTACTTCTTTAGCAGGATTATCGTTACGTCAATACTTTCTGCAAACCAAGTGTTTAACGAGAATTGTTGATTTTCGACACAAAAAAGTGTTTGATGCTCAAACATATACTGCAATTACTTTTGCAAATAATAAAACCAACGATTCTATATTGTTTGACAAGATCGGAGATAATCAAACCTGCAACGATTTTTTAAATTCAGCAAATGGGTCAGCAAATTATTTGAAAAACTTAAATGTAAAAAAGTGGCGATTATTAAAAACTACTGAACAGGAGAATATTAAAATAATTGAGAATATTGGGACCCCAATAAAACAATTATTCAATATTGCTGTTGGAATTGCAACTTTAAAAGATGAAGTATTTTTTGTGGATTCTGGCAATGAAAAGAATGGTTATTTTACAAAGTCAACTGATAATGGAGTCTTTTTAATTGAAAGGGAAATTACAAAACCTGTTTATAAAATATCACAATTCAAAAACCAAAATGATATTGAAAGCAATACGTTAAGAATTATTACTCCGTATCACGCTGATTCTAAAACAGCAACCCCAATTTCAGAGAATGAATTTAAATTAAAATATCCTTTGTGCTTCGAGTACTTACTTTCAGAAAGAGAAAAATTAGAAAGTAGAGACAAAGGGAAACGTAATTATTCTCCCTTTTACGTTTGGGGGAGAACACAAGGTATTACACGTTTTGGAAGAAAATTATTAAATCCTACATTTAGTAAGCACCCAAGATTCTTATTCGTTCCGGAAGAAGATGCTTATTACACTAATGGTTATGGAATTTATTTTGACAGAGACCATACAAATAAAGCATCTTTATTTGAAGATTTTACACACGAGATGTCAAAGGAAGAAAATATACTGATTGTTCAAAAAATCTTGAATTCAATAATAATGGATTATTATATTAGCATTACAAGTGTTTCGATTCAAGGTGGATTTCCTTGCTATCAAAAAAACTTCATTGAAAAATTCACAATACCAAATTTTTCAAAAGAAGAAATTGAGTTATTGAAAAATATGTCTGATAAAACTGAAATTGATGAGTTTCTCATTGATAAATATCAACTTAATATTCCTGTTCCAAACCTTTTATTATAAACTTCAATTAATCTGTCCACAAAACCATCATAACTTAAGTTTGTCATATCAGCGGTCGAATTGGCAGGTAATATGCCATCTTCATTTAATTCAGCATTACTCCTATAAATCTTTACTGGTGTTTGAGAAAAATCTGCCAATATTAGTGCAACTCTCTCATACTTGAAATCATCATCTCTTTGGCTACTTCTCATATTCAAGGCAGCAAAACCTTTAATATATCTTTCAATATATCTACCAACTGAATCCGTATGTGGTTTGTATGCTACATTGCTTAAACCAACTTCCCTCGAATCCAATTCTCTAACAGAAAGCAAATATACTTCGCCCAAAACCATTTTAGGAAGTCTTCTGTGTAAATTTAAAGGTTCTGCATAAGTTCTTTCATACATAGTATCAATATTATTACCAATACTACTTAATTGACTTCTAACATTTACTGACAAAATATGCTCTGTAAACAGTTCGCCATAAGGTTCGGTAACTCCAGTAGCGTATAAACCGTTAAAATTTATTGGCTCAACAATTTCAGGCTTGTTGTTTGGAAAAACACAAATATCTTGTTTCTTAAATTTCAAAAAACCTGCTAAAGTTTTTTCCCCATTAGATTGACCTAATGGTGGATGAATTAAACTGGCATTTACATTATTCTGGATAAGTGAGGTTTTAACCACTTCATGCAACATATTAATAACACCTTGAGACCTTATTACAGATGTTTTTCCCGCAGTGCCATTATTTGTAATAGCAGTCTCTACGGTCGTTTTAATATTATTTACGCAATCTTGTAGTATCATTTAAATATCCAAGAATTAAAAAATGTAGTTAAGTTTTCCCCCAATGCTAAGGCAATTTTTTCAATGTTTACTATGGAAATGTTTCTTTGACCATTCTCAACACTTGCAATATAACTTCTATCTAGGTCGGCAGAATACGCTAAATCCTTTTGAGACAATTTATTTTGCTCTCTTAATTCCTTAATTCGTGCTCCAATTTTAGACTTAATTTCCATTTTGCAAAGATTAGTATTTGTGGACTATAAGCCAAAGACTATAAGTAACAATGGGGTTTATTATCATTATAACATTAAATATTTTTGTAAATTTGTGTATTCTAAGTCATAGAATACGCATAGCCAAACCGGTAGTGATTAGCACCCACCTACATCAGCCTCGGCATTATGTGGGTTTTGGTCGAGGTTTTTTTCATATTGCGATGGATATGTAAGTTCCCATTTTTTCCAGCCACCTATAAGGTATCTCACATTGGAATAACCAAGTTTTTGAAGTGATTCGGCAGCTAGGATACTCCTCTTACCTTTTTTGCAATAAACAATTATTTGGTCTTCTTTAAAAGGTTTGTAAAGCATTGCGGCTTCCCAAAATGCATCGCTGCCAATTTTAAACTCGAGCACGCCACGAGGAATATTCAATGCTCCGGGTATATATCCTGCATTAAATTCGGTAGATTCCCTCACATCTATCAACATAATCATTTCCCCGCTATCGATTTTTTGCATCAATTGCCCGGCACTTATGGCGCTTGTGCCTGGGGCAACAGCATCGACCATCGCATTTATATCAGGATATACCTTATTGTTTGAGCACGAAGCAAGAGTAAATAATGCAATAAGCAGCATGATTTTACCCAGCATCAGAATTTTTTTCATAACGCTATTTTTTATGTTTTTTTTGATGTTGACCTTTTAATTTTTCTTCATTTACTTTATCCTCTGTTTCTTTCATTGCTTGCACAACGAGTTTTTTAAGATCCTCATGTTCTTTTACGTCATCATGCAACACTTTGATCTTCATGCCTGTTTCTTCGATTGCTTCTTCAACAAGTTCTTTAACATCATCATCGTCAACAGTTTCCCAGCCTGTTATCATTGCAGTTAAGTTTGATGTAAGTGTTCTGCCGGTAGTTATTAAATATAGGTGAACGATTAAAAATGTGAGCAATAAATAAGCCCCTAAAGTATGAAGCCATGCTATCCAGTCGAGATTTTCAATTTCAAATTTCAGAAACGCTTCATTAAAATACATATAAAGCAATCCGCTAAAAAGCATTAAAGGGATTATAAGTACTTTGAGCGCAAAATATGTTATCCGCTGCAGCGGATTTAATTTACTTAAAGTACGTTTTTTTACTGGGTGGGGGGCATTGTTAAAAATTCCTATTAAATAATAATCGAGCTGAGCCCTCATATTTTTTAATGTTGGCATATATTGTTGCCATTCATCAGTAGTTACATGCCAAAAAATCGCAAAAACTATCAGTATCAAGAATGCCCAGGCAGCAATATTGTGAATTCGTACCGAAGATTCATATCCTAACCAATTGGTTGTTCCATGAATTTCAAAACCTGTAAAAATAAGCGTTAATATCAGCAAGGTTTGAGACCAGTGCCAAAACCTCTCGAATTTCTTATATAAATAAACCTTTTTCATATTCATATTATTAAAAATTATTTTTTATTGTTTATTTCTTTTATCATCGCAACAATTGTTAGTACAACATTCCTATTTAGACATCAAATCCATTCATCGTTAATTTTTACATTTTCCTTTAAAAAAGAATCTACAAAATGCGTGAAAAGCCACACCGATAATTGATGCCAGCATTAATGAAACCCCTGCAGTTTCGGCCACAGGGCTAAAATCCCTCCCTGGTAAATAAAAGTCGTCAAGAGCCTGCAGCCTGCCGTTGTGGCGGGTATGACACGCAACACATTTTAAGGATTCGTCTGCTGGGGAAACCTGGTGATTCAAGGGCCAATACATTTCTGTTTTTACAAATCCGAAGTGTCCGCTATAAGGCAAGCCTACATATTCCATTCCTAGTCTGGAAGCCTCATCCCAATCAAAATCCTTCCAGTAGGCACCTTCCCCCTTTTTAGGAGCCCACAATTTTGGTTGGATAAGAGTTTTATATACCGTATCATAAATCTGTTTCCCCCGATGAACTTTAACAGGCCATATCTTTGAGATATCCGCTCCTTTGTTGCGCATATCCTTATCATTATATTTTCCATACAATGTATTCATCTGAACAGGGACAGATTCAATCTTATCGCCTATCACATAATGGTTTGCCGTTCCGTTAAACCATTTATATTCAGGAACAACGTGGCTGTTATAAACAAAGTTCCCTTTTATTGTCAAATAGTTGTGGTTCCCGTCAGCATCACTTTCGTGTATTTGATCACCGTTTTCATCAAATCTGCCGGCAGTTGACCAATCCCACCATAATTTTGTTCCGTTCTTTTTGGCATAAAAAGGTATGTGGCAAGTTTGACAGGCAATGCGGACGGTATGCTCGTTAAGGATTTTATCTTTATGAGGTGCATCAGTATGGCAGTCTGAGCATGCTATACGATTCTTGTCTTCCGATGACAAAGCATAAAGCTTGCCTTTTATATTATGTTTTTCGGTTCTATGGCATTCCACACAACTCATGTTTTCACCCTCTACATCCATATGAACGTCGATTTCCCTAGCAGGATTTACCATTGATTTATCAAGATCGCCATGCTTTACATTATTTCCACCCCCACCCCAAAAATGGCATATACCACAATTTTCTCTTTTAGGTATTCCTATATGTTGGGCAACATAACTTAAATCGACCGACTTTTTAGGATAACCGGCCTGTCCTTTTTCTTTCCTGTATGTTCCGGTTTGGTCGTGGCAAACAACACAATCTATATTGAGGGGGTTGTCGAAATTGAAATGCTTATCTTCCCAACCATAACCAATATGACATCGGGTACATGTTTTCTCGTTTGATTTTGTGCCAATACAAAAATTATTTAAAATATTTTTCTTTCCTAAAGCTATAACACCCCTGCCTGGTAAATTCTCCGACCTTTCCCATTTCCAGTGAGAAGTAGCCATTATTTCCTTGTCCCGTTCGGTATGGCAACTCAAACATGCCTTGGTTAATTCGTGTGGATTCTCAAAAGTCTGATTCAAAATTTTGAATTTTGAATGCATTACCGAAGGCGTATTATTTCTTTGTGCTTTCAAAGTATAATTAATCATGGGAAAGCCCAAACCGGTATTTGATTTTATTTCTTGGGAATACGATAATTTCACAAGAAACAATACAACTGAAAAAATTAAAATTTTCTTTCTCATTTTTAAATTTCTTTTGTTACAAAATTAACACAACCAACTGTTGAAATAGCAAGCATGAGCATGATATACAGCCTGATATAAGGTGAGAATAGTTAATATTTAAGGTAACATATGATACTGTGTCATAATTTTAAATAACTACCTTTGTCAAATATTTCTTTCTTGGTAAATGGTTGACAGAAAAAAAATAAATAGTTGTACAGTCTATAAAAAACAGTGTGAGTGCTTTGAACTCTTAACTGAAAAGCAGCGTGAACTAGTAGAAGAAAACCAAGTTGTTGTTGAATATAAAAAAGGTGAAGTTATAGCTAGGCAAGGTGCTTTTGCGTCACATATAATTGTTATTGAAAAAGGCTTGGCAAAGGTAATGTATGAAGATGGCGACAACAATATTATACTAAGGATCTCAACACCGGGCAGTTTAATAGGTTTATCCTCCATATCAGAAAGCAACCGCTTGTTCGGTTATACGGCCAAGGCATACATTAATACAATCGTAAGGCAAATCGACACTTCAGTTTTTATTAAGTTGATAGAAGAGAACAGTAAATTCGGATTACAGCTCATTAAGATTCTCAGTGAAATCTCACATCAAAAAAATGAGCGGTTTTTCGGCCTTACTCACCGACAGTCGTTTGGAAAACTTGCCGATTTATTATTGTGCATGTCGTTGAACATTTTTAAAGACAATAAATTTGAATTGCCTTTGAGCAGAAAGCAATTAGGGGAACTTGCAGGCATGTCGACGGAAAGCGTAATAAGGACACTGAAATCCTTTCAGGAAGACAAACTTGTTGAAATTAACGGCAAAACGATTGAAATTATTGATAATGAAGGATTAATGAAGATTTTTGAAACCGGTTAACAAATCAAAAATACAAAAAAGCCTGTCATTAAATTAATCGTTGACAGGCTTCTTCTTAAGAACAATTTAAAATTTCTATTTTGTAATCAGCATGTTAATCCGTGATAATTCAACTAAATCCGGATAAAGTTTTAACACAACTTCATTTTCAATTATTTTTGCTTTTACTATACTTGGAGTATTTTCATGATACCAAAGCTCAGTAAAGAAATCATCAAGCAAGAAAAGAACTATATCAAATCCCTTTGTATAACGATTGCCGAGTTTTTCCCCTTGTTGCAGAATTTGTATCACCCTTTCTGCTTTAGTTGATTCGATAAATTTTTTCTTCATGACTAATATTTATATGTCGTACAAAATAGATTCTAACAACCTCCCGAAGCCGTTCCTGACTTTTTAGACACGGACACACCTGATTTGGTTTGAAGTTTATTGTTTTTTGCTACCCATTCAGCATAGGCACCATCATATACTTTAAAGTTATTCCAACCTAAAACATTAACAAAAGCAGCATAAACAACTGTTGCCCTAACACTTGTACGGCAATATCCTATGACACTGCTGGAAGGGCTAATTCCTTTCTTATTCAACATTGATTCTATTTCGGCTTTCGGCTTAAACGCTCCCGATTCGGTCAAAAAGTCTTTATAATTAATATTAAGGGCTCCCGGTATATGACCTTCACTATTGTCGGCCGAACCGTCAAATTCGTCGGCAGCCCTGGCGTCGAGGATAATGCCTTTTGAGTTTTTAACATCATTAATATCAGCATAAACCGATATATTTACGTTTGGCGTAAATGTTTTCTGGTTTATTTTTGAGGGCATTTTGGTGATAGGAACCCTAACTTTGCGCCATTCGTTCATATCCTTGTGAAGAATTCTTACATCCTCAGCACCTAAAAACTTCAATATCCAATAAACCCTTGAAGAATACTTTTGGGAACCACCATCATAAACAACTATTTTTGAGTTGTTGCCAACACCCTTCGAGCCGAATATTTTCGCCAAATCGGCAGGTTCCATTATTAATGCTTCAATACCGCCTTCTTTATAAAGGGTTTTATGAGGAATATTAACGGCATTTTTAATATGCATTTTCGTATAACTATCCTTTTTCGAGGCGTCAATAATCACAAGGCTTTTATCAGTCTTGACAAGTTTCATAAAATCTGCGGCACTGATAATGTCGCCTTGTGCTAATGCTATATTGCTCAAATAAATTAAAGCAGCACCTATGAGCATTAAATTTCTAACAAATCTCATCTTTTTATTTTTTTAATAATTAAAATTTAACTTGAACCTGGAACATCAATGCGTCGTTATCATACTCGCCTACATCCCCATTAGATTTTTTTCCTTCGGAATTGTAAAGATAATTCAATTGAACTCTTGTCCAATCGTTAATAAAATAATTTATACCAAAGGTTATCGTGCTTTGAGTTATTGTTTGAGTTTGGCCGATGAACTTATAAGCAGAGCCATCAGGGTCGTAAGTCTCGAATTTCACAACTGGTTGAAGCCCAAAATCAAATTTATACATGGCCATTAGCCAGAAGCCTGATTTTGAGTATTCGGGATAGGCCCCATCAGTGCTTTTGCCACCGCATCCGCCGCCACCGGCAATATCACCAATATATTGCCCACTTATATATTCTCCTTGAATCAGAACATTATATTTTTCCAAAGATAAATCAACTGCCCATGACGTTTTACTTTTCGAATCCCCATCAGCATCTTTTTTCTCAACCAAACCATGACGATAACTGCCACCAACTTTCAAACCTTCAAGAGGTGAAACAACTATACGGCCTGCTATATCTTTATTCTGGTTATCATCGTAATGGGTAGAACTTAATACATTATTGATTCCCGTACCATTTAAAACAGCCAAACGATAAGAAACAATGTCGCGTTCCTTTCCGAACGAACCAAGAAGCATAAAGCCCAATTCCCTGAAAGGGGCAGCCATCTCGTTTACAACTGTCGACCTTCTAATTGTGTGGAGTGCATGGCAGGGGGTATTTAATTCCAAACTGAACGGCGACTTATATTGTCCCATCGAAAACTTAATGTATTTCCCAAAAGGAGCATAGGTAATATAGGCATCAAGCAATTGCGGCCCTCCTGCAACAGGACTTAATTCAGCCATAACATAATAACTAATATCGTAAGGTATGTTTCCAACAACACCAATCCTGGCCCGTTTAAAATAAAACGAACTTGGTTTTATAGCATTTCCTTTAGTGTCGTTGCCGAAAAAGTAATAATCGAATTCGGGTTGGATATATCCTACAACCTGAACACCTTCGTCGGAAGTTGCTTCAACACAACCTTGTGAATACGTATTATTTATTGAACCGATGCCCAATAAGACAGAAAGAATAATAACTAATTTCTTCATAATAAGCGGTTTTTATTTATTAAAAAACCTGTCAACGGAATTGAAGCCCCGTTGACAGGAAGATTAATTAAAATTAGTTTTCAGTAACAAATTCATAGTCGTATGAATGGTGCCATGCTGGTTTGGAAGCAGCATCCAATGCAGTGTGCTGCAGTTTGTTAACACCAAACAGAATACTCTTGGCATTATATCCCAATACCTGAAGCCAAGCTGTGATATAAGAAGAAGTTTGACCTGTAAAACAATAAATATAGCAGTCGCCACTATTTGGCAAGGCAGCTACTAAATCATTTTCAAGGCTTATTGGTTTAAACTGGTAAGCTCCTGAGAAATGGCCGAAAGCCGTATAATCATCCGAAGTCCAGAAATTATAAATCTTATAAGCTGCTGGATCGGCAAGAATACCATCGGAGCCCACTCCCCATCCATCGGCGGCAAGCATGGCATCTACCTTGGCGGCTAAAATTTCGGCGCCGTCAGTACTTGTTGTCTCCCATGCCGGAAAATCGTTAACTGGCATTGTGGCACTAGCATCACTAACCCAGTTTGGGCTATCTAAGGCATTGTCGCCAATATTCGGTGTCCATGCATCAAACTGAGCATTCCAATAGGACATTCCAAATTTCATAACTTTGGCAGAAAAACCCGAAAGACGCAGAGCCATCGTTCCACGTCCCGCTGTTTGACCTGTTTTACAAACAACCAAATACGGCTTGTCGGTCCCCAATTCTTTTGCTTTGGTAACAATGTCCTTTAAAGGAACATTGATTGCACCTTTGATATGTCCGGCATTAAAATCGGCTTCGCTCCTAATATCGAAAACATTGTAATCAGGAATACTGTAATCGGCTTCAACGATTCCACCATCGGCTTTCATTAGGGGAGCAATTACCCAACCATCGAGCAAGGCAGGAAGGTCCATTCCGTTTGCTGTCATATAATTTGCCAATGTTTCGAAATTTCCTTTTACTGCTGGTGTAGGATCTGTCTTATCCTTACAAGACGTAAGAATAAACGCCGGTATTATAAGCGCTAACATAAAATAATTGATAAACTTTTTCATACTGATAATTTTAATAATTAATGATAATAATTTTCTATTGTTAATTTGATAACAAATATATATCAGTTGCTTTCACATTTTCATTATTTAGAGTTGTAATAAACTAACTTAAAAACTGTAATATGGCATAAAATTTCATGTCGATACCGTATTAATTTAATATTAAATCTATCTTTGTTGAGGTAAATATGTTACTTTTATGCCAGAATCACTGCCACCGGGAAGTTGTATAGTAGAAAGCGAACATTCTGATTGTTTCAAGGAGTTAACTGATTATGAGAGCGATCTTTTACAAAAGAACACTATTAACATAGAATTTAAAAAGGGTGAGATCGTGGCGAAACAAGGATCGTTCGCTTCTCATATCATTTACTTGAAAACAGGATTGGCAAAGATTTATTTAAGCGGCGGAAGCAAAGACCTGATTCTGAAAATCACCCCGGAAAAAAGGTTTATCGGTTTATCGTCCATTTTTGAAGGCAACAATAAATTTATATACTCGGCATCGACATATGTTGATTCGGAGGCTAGTTTAATCGACAAGGAGTTTTTCAAATCCCTGATCCGTAACAATTCAAAATTCGCTTCGAACATCATTAGCATTCAAAACGAAAATGCCGCCCAGGTATATAGTCGTTTTTACAGTTTGACACATAAGCAATCAAATGGCTTGGTAGCCGATCTTCTAATGTGCCTTTCGAATAGGGTTTTTAAGTCGACAAAGTTTTGTTTGCCATTGTCGCGTAGCGATTTGGCCGATCTGGTAGGTTTGTCGGTAGAAAGCGTGCTCCGCATTTTAAAAGATTTCAAAGAGGAAGGAATAATTGAAACCCGGGGCAAACATATTATTATCAATCAACCTGAAGCCCTCGACAAAATAAGTATTTACGGGTAATTTGATTCCTTAAATTATTATTTTAGCATTAAAATATCACTTTGCTCAGCGATAAAGAACATAACCGACGATTTTTTCTGAAATCTGCCTTAGCAGTCGTTGCACTTGCTTTTATTGGCCTTTGGGACAAAATGCTTATCAGGCATAAACAAATTAATAAAGTAAACACCTTCACTTTTCCTCTCAACTTCGACAAAAAAATCAGTTTTGCCGAAAACTATATAATAATAAGGAGCAAGGGCAACTTTAAAGTATTATCATCGCGCTGCACTCATTTAGGCTGCCGGATAAATGAAGCCATCAATGATCAACTCATATGCCCTTGCCATGGCTCAAGCTACGACTTAAACGGTAATGCCACTAAAGGCCCGGCAACAAGGCCTTTGGCAACAAAGAAATTCATTATCGATGAAAAAACTAAAACAATAAGCATTAAAAGCTGATTTACAACATTCAGGAAATATATTGAAAAAAATAAAAGCCATATTAGCTAATAATACTTACGGTCAGATATCGCTGGCACTTTTGCTAATATGCCTTCTTTCGGGTGTTTTTCTCGCGCTTCCCTACGATGTCGGGAATCCATATGGATCAATAAAAACCATACTCATATTAAATCCATTTGCTTCATTGATAAGGAATATCCATTTTTGGAGCGCACAGTTGTTTTTGGTGTTCACCTTGATTCACGTATGGGATTATTTTTCATTAAAAGAGAAATTTACAGCCAAAGCCGGAATATGGCTTCGTTTGAGTATAGGTGTATTGATAATTTTTCTGGCAATGCTCACGGGCTTCCTTTTAAAGGCCGATGCCGACAGCCGGCAAGCATTCAGGATACTGGAATCCCTCACCGCTGAGGTTCCTTTTATTGGAAATTTATTGTCGAAATCATTTCTCGGGGCCGAAGGCGACCTGCAACTTATTTATATTCACCACATTGCAACCCTAAGCATTTTCATCGCCATCATAAGTTTTGAACACTCAAGGAAGACATGGCCTATAATGTCAAGCTTTATATATACGACAGTAATTGTTAGCCTTATCTCGTATTTTTTTACAGCACCTCTTCACGACGGAATTAATCCAAGCGTAAAGGGCCCCTGGTATTTTGTGGGTTTTCAAGAAATATTGCATTGGTTAAGTTCTACTTCCATATCGCTACTGTTGATAGCATTGTTTGTTTTTCTGATTTATATTTATCCCTTTGGAGGGAAAAAACTTGGCTTCATAAGCAAAAGAAGTTTGCTATTCTTAAGCATTGTTTACTTTATCCTCACCTTTAGCGGGATGTTTTTCAGAGGAGAGAACTGGAAATGGACCTGGCCGTGGGAAAGCGGATATTCATATTCCGTTTTATCGTCCTTTAAAAGCTGGCCTGTCGATTTCGATGACAAAAACATCAATTTCGATAATATTAACAACGAACAACATAAAGAAGGCTGCTTAATCTGCCATGCTGAAATGCAGGGGTTTAGCTCTTCGCATTTACCGCAAGCCCTCGGTTGTTTCTCATGCCACGATGGCAATCCTTATTCATTAAACAAAAAAGAAGCCCACTCCGGAATGGAATTGATTCCGGGCAACTTCTCGAATTCCGGCAGGAGTTGCGGAACAACCGAATGCCATCCTGATATAAACAGACGCAGGAAGTCCAGTTTAATGTCCAACCTCAGCGGGATGATAAGCGTGGATCGTTATGTTTTTAACGAAAACCACAGTCCTGACATGCTAACTTCCATCGATTATTTAAGCAATAGTCCGGCCGACGAACATTTAAAAAACCTATGTGTTGTTTGTCATCTTGACAATGACAAGACCGAAACCGGCCCGATAAACGAAAAAAGCCGAGGAGGAGGTTGCTTGGCCTGCCACTTAAATTATGACGAACTTTCGGCCACCGCATTATATGCCCATAATTTCAATAAATCAGACAGCACTTATTTAAAATATCATCCTTCGATAAGCATACAGGTAAGCAATCAGCATTGTTTTGGATGCCATAGCCGTTCCGGCAGGATATCAACAAATTACGAAGGCTGGCACGAAACAAATATCAAGGCAGAGGAGATGCCTTCCGGCAAGAACTACAGATTAGTTGAAGGCAGCCGGGTTTTCCGGTTTCAGCAGGCCGATGTCCATCATAATTTGGGAATATCCTGTATAGATTGTCATAATTCCTACGAATTGATGGGCGACGGCGATATTCATGCCCATCAGGAAAACCAAAGGACAATAAACTGTAGCGATTGTCATTTTAGTGGCAAAGCAAACACCGTTGAAGCCGATATGTTGGATGAGGAATCAGCAAAAATTGCTTTTATGCGCTTTGGCAGCAATACAGCCAAAATTTTTCTTGCAACTGCCAAAAGAAATATACCTTTGATAAATACCGAGCTAAAAAATGACACTGCCTATTTCTATACAAAGAACAACAAAAAGGAATTTGTTCTTAAAAAACCAGGGGAGACATGTACAAAGGGAAATGTCCACGATAAAGTGAGCTGCTCGGCCTGCCATTCCGCCTGGGCTCCCAGCTGTATTGGGTGCCACAACAAATACGATGAAGGCGAAGCGGGCTTCGATATGCAGAAAAACGTAGAGAAAAAAGGTTCATGGGTTGAATATATCGGTGTTTTCGATGCACACGCACCTGCACTTGGCATAAGAAAAACAGAGGAAAAGGAAGAAATAGTTCCTGTTGTGCCGGGCATGGTTTTAACAATTGATATTGGCAGTTATACAAAACAACAGCAGGATTCAACAATATTTCAACGTTTGTTCGCCCCGGCAGCCCCACACACAACGTCAAAGAACGGAAGAGGCTGTAAATCATGCCATTATAACCCTGTTGCTTTGGGATATGGTCAGGGAGTATTTCGTATCGAGAACAAAAAACTGGTTTTCGAGCCAAAATATGAGGACAACATAAACGACGGTTTGCCGGAAGATGCGTGGATTGGGTTTTTAAGCGAGGTCAAAAAAAACAAATTCGCAACTCGTTCTAACCTATTTCCGTTTAGTGTGGAAGAACAGAAAAAGATACTCAGGGTCGGGCTTTGCCTCACCTGCCACGACGACGATTCGATAATAATGCGACAAGGCTTAGCGGATTTTAAAAGCGTGGTGAAAAAACAAAGTTCCGCATGTTTTAATATTTTTTAAGTACTTGTTATGAAGTCGTGTCAAGAAGGTGATTTTCCAACTTTCCAATTTATTTTGAATCGCTATTGAAATTTTTAGTAAATTTGGCAGATTGCTAAGGCCAAACCAATAAATCTTTGAGTTCAACATATACTAGTTAAATAAAAATGGCAGACCGTACTTCAAATCTTACTACCAACGAAAAGAATTTAGAAGAATTATACAATGAGCTAAAGGTCTTACGAAACAAAAAGAACAAATATGAATCCATCATAAACAATTCCCTAATTGGCATTATTTTTATTGATTTAAATGGTATCACTAGGGAAATAAACGATACGGCCTTGCGTTTTTTCGGTTCCGACCGTAATAAGATAATTAATAAATACTTTCTGGACACCCCAATAGTTTACGATAAAAGCGAGGAACAGCTAAAGAATTTGTTTGCATTGGCCTTCGAGAAAAAAAACACAACGACACGGATATCATTTAAAAACCTAAAAAACCAGCCAATCCACCTCGAATGCACAACATCTATTGTAACAGAAGAAGGCAAAACAACCGGTATTCTTGTCTTTACAAACTATATCAACCCCGAGGTAGATGCCATTAAGACGATAGAAACCCACCAAGCACATTATAAAACCATAGTTGACAACAGTCATGATGCTATATACATATATAAAAAAAGCGGTTTCGCCTTCGTAAACAACAGGCTTTGTGATCTTAGCGGGTATGCCTACGAGGAATTGATGGGCAAGGATATATGGTTCATGGTCCACCCCAATGATGTCCACAGGCTTCAGTCTTATGCCCTTTCAAGGATGAATGGCGAGGAAACGCCAAATAAATACAAAGCCAATATAGTTTGTAAAAACGGGGAAGTCAAGTATTGCAGCTTTACTGTTAGCGAGACCATGTTTGAAGGGGAATACGCAGTTGTAGGCCAGGTAAGGGACATAAGCATTGAAAGCAGGATACAAAAAACGCTCACCGAGAGCAACCAAAAGTTCAAAAGCATATTCGACAATGCCCCTTTGGGAATTATGTATTACGACAGCAAAGGGACAATAATTGACTGCAACAGCTTATTTGTTTCTATAATAGGCTCATCCAAAGAAAAACTAATAGGCTTTAACCTATTGAACCAAATTATGGACTATGAGCTCAAAAAGCAGGTAATAAAAACTTTAAAGGGGGAAGTGGGCTATTATGAGGATAACTACAAAAGCATTACGTCCGAAAAAACGACCCCTGTCAGGATTCTTTTTAAGGGAATAGAGGACGAATCCAATAACATTTACGCCGGAGTTTGCCTAGTAGAGGATATTAGCGAAACTTATGAGCAAAGAAATGAATTGCTGAGAAGCCAAAAAACATTTAAAGACCTATATAACAATTCGTTGGCTGCGGTTTACATTCAAGATACAAAAGGGAGGTTTATCGACGTCAACGAAGGTGCCCTTAAAATGTACGGCTATAAAAAAGAAGAAATCTTAGGAAAGACACCTGCTTTTCTTGCCGACCCTTCACAATATGACGAGGCCGGGTTTAAAAAGGTGTTTGCCAAGGTTCTGAAAGGAGAATCGTTTACGACAGAATTTTGGGGCAAAAGAAAAAACGGGGAGGTGTTCCCGAAAATTATAAAGTTGACGAAAGGGGAATATTTCGGGGAAAAAGCAATAATAGTTTTCGCCCTCGAAATAACCAAAAGAAAAAAAATAGAGCAAAAACTACAAGAGAGCGAAGAAAAATTCAGGATAATCGCGGAAACCGCCAACGATCTGATAGCCGTGGTGTCTTTTGACAAAGACCCTATCTTAACATACCTAAGCCCTTCGCATTTTCATATCCTGGGTTACAAACCCATGGATTTATTGGGTATGCCGGCATTTGACATGGTACACCCGGATGACAGGGAGCTTTTGTTCTATCTGCTAAAGGAATATATTGGCGTCGATACGGGTAAGTCGAAAATAACACTCCAACAGATTGTTTTCAGGATTAAGAACAAATCCGGCGAATGGCGAAGTGTCGAGTCCAATATCAGCCTTTACAAGAACAGGGTAATACTGATATCAAGGGATATCACCGAGCGCATGATCCAGGAACAAAGAGTTTCGTCTGATTTATGGGTACACGAATCACTGGACGAGGCCGAAAAGGCTCTGAGAAGCTCCATTCACCTGGAAACGGCCATTGTTGAGTTGTTAAAAATAATTAACGAACGCATCCAGAGCAACGGCACCTTCCTTGCCCGCATCGACGACGATTTTAAATCCTGCGAAATAAAGTACGAAAACAGCAGCAGGGATTCCTGCCTGCATTTAAAAAACACTTTCGGAATTAAAAATTTCGATTTTAGCAAGATCATCCACGAAAAAAAACCTATCCCTATATACTCCTTAAATGGCAAACAGATCACAAAGCCGGAAGATAGCAAGGATTTTTACTCGGCATTGTGCGTAGTAATCCGCCCTACGCAGGGCAACCCCTGGCTTTTTGTCGTATGCAACAAAGTAACCAACAGAATATGGAACGAATATGAAATTAAGCTGCTTGCCGAGATCGGGAACAGGCTAACCGACAACATTAATATCATGCAGAG
Organism: Chlorobiota bacterium; assembly: GCA_013151215.1. Taxonomy (GTDB): domain Bacteria; phylum Bacteroidota; class Bacteroidia; order Bacteroidales; family F082; genus BM524. The sequence goes on from JAADIS010000118.1 coordinate 45,145, forward strand.
CCTTTCAAACCTCGAAAAAAGCAGGAAAGAGATAGAGAAAAACTCTGAGATCCTGAAGCAGACAAATGCTAATCTAAAAAACGCCCTGGAGAAAGCGGAGGAAGCAGATAAGTTAAAATCATTGTTTTTATCGAATATGAGCCATGAAATCAGAACGCCTATGAACGGGATTATTGGCTTTTCCGACCTCATGATAAAACCTTATTCTACTGATAAGGACAGAATTACTTATGCCGAAATAATCAGCAAGAGCGGCAGGATGCTTCTTCGGCTGATCAATGACATAGTCGATATCTCTAAAATAGAGTCCAAGCAGGTAGATCTGTTCTTGAATGACTATAACCTGAATGAAATAATATATAACCTTTACGACCAGCATAATTTTAAATCAAAAACAGGCCTAGCCGAAAATGTCACGCTTAAATACTATACCGACCTCGACGACAGTTATTTGATAGAAACCGATGAGCTAAGGCTTAAGCAAATAATCACCAACCTTTTGGGAAATGCCATAAAATTCACCAACAAAGGAGTAATCGAGTTCGGCTATAAAAGGATCAACGAGAAACTGCTCGAATTCTTTGTGCGCGACACGGGTATCGGCATATCAAACGAAGACAAGAAATATATTTTTGAAAGGTTCGGACAGGCATCATCGACCAACAAAGCCATATTCGGCGGAACAGGCCTTGGGTTATCGATATCGAAAGGCCTTGTGGAAATGTTCGGGGGGAATATATGGATGGAAAGCATTTACAAAAAAGGAAGCGTATTTTATTTTACTTTACCGTTAAAAACTAAACTAAAGATGAAAGCTTATAGAAATAGTGAATCAATGGAGGATATTATAAGTATGCCCAATTGGGAAAAACACAACTTCCTTGTTGTTGACGACAATATGCCCGCGCAACAACTATTTAAAGCCATGTTGAAACCTACCAGGTCGAATTTGAAATTCGCTAACAATGCCAAATCAGCAATACAGGCAATTAAAGACGACGACAACATCGATATGGTTTTGATGGATATCAGAATGCCCGGTATTTCGGGCTTGGAAGCCACAAAAATCGTTAAAAAACTAAAACCCGGAATACCGGTTATCGCGCAAACCGCCTATGCGCTGGCAGGTGATAGGGAAAAAGCCCTGGAAGCTGGCTGCGACGACTATATCTCGAAACCAATAAACATCGACGAATTACTAAAAGTTATAGATATACATATTTAAATCATCAAAAGTGACAACAATACTGGCAATAGACGACAACAAGAACAACCTCCTCACGCTTCAATCGGTACTGGAAGAAAATATCCCGAACTGCAATGTCATCACTGCTGAATCGGCGACAAACTGTATCGAACTAGCCAAACAGCACAATCCCGACACCATCCTCATTGATGTGATCATGCCCGGAATAGATGGCTTTGAGGCATGTATAATGCTGAAATCCAATGTTTTGACCAAGTCGATCCCGGTTATTTTGCTTACGGCCCTAATGACCGACACCAACAGCAAGATTAAAGGCCTTGAAGCCGGGGCAGAAGCATTCTTGCCAAAACCCATCGATACCTCGGAGCTGATAGCACAAACACGGGCTATGATCCGAATAAAAAAGGCCGAGGAAAAACTGCAAGAAAAAAAACAAAACCTTGAAAACATGGTTTTCGAGCAAGCACAGAAGCTAATAACGACCAACAAGGATTACAAACAAATACTCGACAACCTTGGCGAAGGCATCGGCAAGCTTGACGAAAAAAATAATTTCACCTACATAAACAAGGCCGGGGCCGATATTTTTGAATATACAAAAGAAGAGCTCATAAACCAAAAGCTCAAGACAATATTCTCGGAAGATTGGTATAAGGTACTAATGCTTGAAAGTGCAAAGGCCGTAAAAGGGGAAGCCGCAAAGTTCCATATAAACATCTATACCAAAACAGGGATAAAGAAAACACTGCTGATAACTGCGATGACTGATTATGACGAGGATGGCAACTATAAAGGATCTACCGGCATATTCAGGGACGTCACAAAATCACTAAGGGACGAAAAACTGTTGAAATTGCAGTTCGACCTGGCAAAGATAACATCGGCCACGAGCGACATCAAGAAAATCGCCGATGCCTTGCTCAACTTTGCCCTGCAATCGGAAGATATCGACAGCGGGGAGATTTATTTATTCGACAAGGACGAACAGATGCTTAAATTGGTTAGCCACAAAGGCCTGTCGAAACGGTTTACCGATTCGGGGGATTTTTTCTCGGGAAACGACAAGCATTTAAACCTGGTGATGAAGAAAAAGCCCGTTTACGGCAATTACAAAAACATGCTTAAAGGGAAAAAACCGCCGGGACGAACAAAAGAAGGTTTACTGGCCGCCGGAATTATCCCCATAATCCAAAACGGGAACCTCATAGCCGTTTTAAACGTTGCGTCGCATAAATTCGATAAGATAAGCGACGAGACCAAAAAGACCATCGACTATTTGGTAAATCAAATAAAATCGGCACTTAGCCGGATTTTGGCCGAACAAGAAAACCTGAACCATATCGCTAAATACCAAAGCCTTGTGGAAGGAACCAAAGATGCTATCCTAACTATTAAAGGAGGGCGGGTAGCCGATTGCAACAAAGCCTTGGTCGAAATGCTGAACTGCAAATCAAAGGACGATATCATCGGCAAGAGCCCATTGGATTTCACCCCTAAAAAAACTATCAACGGAATAAATTATACCGAAAAGGGACTTTCAGCAATTAAAACAACACTTAAAAACGGATCAGACGAATTTGAATGGGCACTTCTTAAAACTGATGGAACAATAATATGGGTTGATGCCCGCCTCTCGTTGTTCAGCATCGAAAACAAAAGGTTTATAAGTGCGATACTTCACGACCTCACAAATACGCGAAAACAAGACGAGGAAATCCGCAAGTTCAAAACCATAACCGATTCGGCAAACTACGGCTGCCTGTTGACCGACCTTGACGGCAATATCATTTATTGCAACGATGCTTACGCACAGATGCACAAGTTAAGCTGCAGCTACCTTAAAGACAGGCACATATCGGTATTCCACACCGACAAACAAATGAACAAAATAGAACAGATAAACAAGAAGCTCATAAAAACCGGGCATTATTTAACTGAAGAAGTTTGGCATATCGACAAACAAGGAAACCAATTCCCGACTCTTATGAACGGAGTCCTTATGAAAGACGACAAAAACGAACCTTTATATATTTCAACCACTGCCGTCAATATCTCAGATATAAAAAAATATGAAAGCGACTTGAAACAGGCGCTGGAAAAGGCAAATGAAAGCGACAAGCTAAAAGCGGCTTTCCTGGCCTCCATATCCCACGAGCTAAGAACACCCTTGAATGCCGTTATCGGGTTTTCCCAGATTTTAGGTAGCGAACTAAATCACGACGAAGTGGTTATTTATTCTAACCTGATTTATGAAAGCGGTTTTCATTTAAAAGAAATAGTAGAGGATATCTTTTATTTCACATTGGTTAAAAGCGGTCAGGAAAAACTAAACTATTTTAAGATAGATCCGAGATTGCTGCTTGCCGAAGCACATAAGATATCGCTGGACGTTCAAAAAAATTGCGACAAGCCGCACATTAAGCTCAAGTTGGATATTGACAAAGGGAAGTATGCCGAGACAATAATCAGCGATAAGGAAAAAGTATTGCACATTTTCAAGCTTTTAATAAAAAATGCTTTCAAGTTTACGCTCGAAGGCAACATAAACATTGGCTTTTACACCGATGACGACAATATCCCGGTTTTCTTCGTTAAGGATACCGGCATTGGAATCCCCGAGGAAAAGCTAGATATAATTTTTGAGTTTTTCCGCCAGGCTGACGATTCCTTGTCCAGAAAATATGAAGGTACGGGAATAGGGCTTGCGATCACCCACAAGCTTATTGAAATGCTGGGCGGTAAAATTTGGGTGGAGAGCAAAATTGAAAAAGGCTCGAGTTTCTTTTTCAAGCTACCCCTTGAGCCCTTGAAATAGATCATTGTTATTTCTCAAATCCCCCGGGCTGTTGAGATTGCTAAAAGTTCCGGGATTGTAATATTCCCAATCGCTTAAATCAAGCTTCTTCATCTTAATGGAACCCAAGAAATTCATCAGCTTATAATCTCCCTTATCGATGAAAGCACACAAAACGTTTATTAAGCTTGAATTATAATAAGCACATAAAGGCTCTGCTTTGTTGTTCGGGTGCACAGGGACTAAAGCATCGAAGTTCTTATCGATGTTTTTTATTAAGAAACCGATAAAGCTTGAATCGATATAGGGTGTGTCGCAGGAAAGGAAAATATTTATCTCGTTCTTCGCATGTTTTAAACAAGAGAGGACCCCTCCCATAGGGCCCACGCCAATTATCTCATCTTCAATAATTTGAATATTGTATTTTTGGTAATCAAGCGGTCTGTTGGCACTCAAGACAAGATTCCCGCAGTTTGGGCGAAGAGCCTCGATGGCGTATTCCACGAGAGGTTTCCCCATAAAGTTTTTCTGCCCTTTATCACTTCCCATCCGTGTACTTTTCCCGCCCGACAATATAATCCCGGTAATATCAGCCTTGTCGATCATAAAACAAAAATAGTCATTTTATTTCCCGACATCTCAAATTAAATACTAACTTTGAACTTAAATATCTCATAGCAAGATAAAAATCATAGACTGATGAATATAAAAAACCATATTCCCAACATGCTCACGCTAACAAATATGCTGGCAGGAATTTTATCAATTTACATGGCAATGAAAGGAGACTTGGTAACGGCCTCGTATTTAATATTTATCGCTGCTGTTTTTGACTTTCTGGACGGTTTTACCGCAAGGTTGCTCAACGCTTATTCCGAGATAGGGGCACAGCTGGATTCCCTTGCCGATTTGGTCTCATTCGGCCTTGCGCCGGGGTTTGTCCTGTTTAACATGATAAACATCAGTCATGGCCAGCCTGGCAACACAGCCTCCAGCACGACATTCATGCCTTTCCTGGGCTTTATCATCCCCCTTTTCGCTGCCTTGAGGTTGGCAAAGTTCAATATCGACGACAAGCAGCAAAACTCCTTTCTCGGCATTCCAACACCGGCAGTTGCAATACTGATAGCATCCTACCCCCTAATCAAAAGTTATCTTTATCATGACAGGGGTTTGTACTATATGATCATAACAAACACTTATTTCCTTACCGCAACTGCGTTTGCCATGTCGTTTTTGATGGTTGTCCCGCTTCCGATGTTCGCATTTAAATTTAAAAACTACGGATGGAAGGACAACAAAGTGAAATATGTTTTTCTCGCGTTAAGCCTAATACTGATAATAATATTTAAATCAGTGGCAATACCTGTAATAATCGCGTTCTATTTATTATTGTCGCTCGTTTTTTATCTTACTGATATACAAAGTTGATCGCTAATGGTTTTTCAAGAGAAATCCTTGCGCCTCAACTCGAAGTTTTTCCCCAAATAAACGTTCCTGACATGCTTGTCGTTAGCCAGCTCCTCCGCTGTGCCTTGTTTCAATATCGACCCTTCGAACAATAAATAAGCCCTGTCAACAATGGTCAGCGTTTCGTGAACGTTGTGGTCGGTTATGAGGATGCCTATGTTTTTTTCCTTCAGCTTTGAAACTATCATTTGTATGTCTTCCACGGCTATCGGGTCAACGCCTGCAAAAGGCTCGTCCAGCAATATAAAATTGGGGCTTACTGCCAGGGCCCTGGCAATTTCCGTCCTGCGGCGCTCCCCGCCCGACAACTGTATGCCTTTGCTCTTGCGGATATGTTGCAGGCCGAATTCGCCGAGCAAGGACTCCAGCTTTTCTGCTTGCTCCGTTTTTGTCATCTTGGTAAACTGCATCACGGCCTTTAGGTTATCTTCTATGCTAAGCTGGCGGAATACCGATGCCTCCTGGGCCAGGTAGCCAACTCCCAACTGAGCGCGCTTATACATCGGCATTTGCGTAATCTCCTGATCATCAAGATGCACAGAGCCCGAATTTGGCTTTATCAATCCTACTATCATATAAAAAGAAGTTGTTTTCCCGGCTCCGTTTGGCCCAAGCAACCCAATAATCTCACCTTGGTTCACTTCTACCGAAACATTGTTGGCAACAGTCCGCTTGCCATACTTCTTTACCAAATCCTTTGTCCAAAGCTTCATAGGTTTGTAAAATTAGTTTAAAATATCCCTTCGTTCAATATATCGTGCAAATGTATAACTCCTTTATATTTTCCGTCGTCAACAACAAGCAGCTGTGTAATATTATTCTCGCGCATTACGGACAAGGCATTAACCACAAGCTCATCCCTTTCAATAGTACGAGGGTTTCCCGACATGATTTCACGGGCTTTCAATCTTGCAAAATCAGGGTTCTTTTCTATCATCCTCCTTATGTCGCCATCTGTTATAACCCCGATCAGGGCCCCGCTATCAAGAACTGCGGTAGCCCCAAGTCGTTTCGACGATATTTCGATTATCACTTTTGTTGCCGACTCGCTTGCCTCGACAACAGGAACTTCGTTTTTTATTGAAATATCGCCCACCCTGACGAACATGCGCTTACCCAAGGCCCCGCCCGGATGGAATTTCGCAAAATCGCTGGGGGTAAAGCCTTTCAGGTCCAACAAACTTATAGCCAGGGCGTCGCCCATAACCAATTGTGCCGTGGTGCTGGATGTGGGAGCCAGATTGTTCGGGCAGGCTTCGCGCTCCACAGTAGTGTTTAAAATATAATCAGACCGCAGCGCCAAATACGAATCAAGATTGCCCACCATGGCAACGAGCATGTTTCCACGGGCTTTTATTAAAGGTGCAAGAATTTTTACCTCAGGAGTTTCGCCGCTTTTTGATATGGCTATAACGATATCGTTTTGCTGGATAATCCCCAAATCGCCATGAATAGCATCGGCAGCATGCATAAATATCGAAGGGGTGCCAGTTGAATTAAGGGTGGCGACAATCTTGTTCGCTATAATCGCACTTTTGCCAATACCCGTAATTATCACCCTTCCCTCGGAATTAAAAATATCCTTGACAACGCTGATAAAATCATCATTGACCGATTTTAACATTGACTGTATGGAAACTATTTCATTTTCAATGGCTAAAAGAGCCGACCTCCTAATTTTTTCGTCCACTTTTATTTTTTTTTAAATAAACTTGTTATACTCAGATTTATTATAGCTATATTTGTAATAATCGAATATAAGAAAAACAAGCAAAATAAGTTATTAATCATTATATTTGTAAAGATTAATATAAATACAAAGATAATTTTTCTTGATAATGAGTATTAATAAAACGAAAGTTGATCTGAAACGCACACTGAAGTCGTTTTTCGGCTTTAACAGTTTCAAAGGAAATCAGGAGCCGATTATTGAAAGCGTTTTAAATGGGGAAGACACTTTTGTGGTTATGCCTACGGGGGGGGGGAAATCGTTATGCTATCAGCTTCCGGCAATTAACAGGCCCGGAACGGCAATTGTGGTTTCACCTCTTATAGCGCTGATGAAGAACCAGGTTGACATGATAAGGAACTTCGGCAGCGAAAGATGCATAGCCCATGTGATGAATTCCTCGCTTTCAAAGACCGAGATGATGGAGGTTAGGGCCGATTTGCTTGCCGGCAATACAAAATTGCTCTATATGGCGCCCGAATCACTTACCAAGGAAGAAAACATAGAATTCTTGCGCAATATAGAAATATCCTTTTATGCCATCGACGAGGCTCATTGCATCTCTGAATGGGGGCATGATTTCAGGCCTGAATACCGTAAATTACGGCCGATCATTGATGCAATCGGCCATAAGGTACCTATTATCGCCTTAACCGCAACTGCCACCTTGAAGGTTCAGGAAGACATCTTAAAAAATCTTGAGATACCAAATGCCACTGTTTATAAATCATCTTTCGACAGAACAAACCTATATTACGAAGTAAGGCCGAAAACAAAGAATGTTGTAAAAGACATTATAAAATATATAAAAACACAAGCTAACAAATCGGGGATCATTTACTGCCTTAGCCGCAAGAAAGTTGAGGAAATCGCTGAATCGCTGGTAGTTAACGGAATAAGGGCCCTGCCGTACCATGCCGGCCTGGATGCGGCTACGAGAAGGAATAACCAAGACGGCTTCCTTATGGAAGAGGTAGAGGTAATTGTTGCCACGATAGCATTTGGTATGGGGATAGACAAACCCGACATACGCTTTGTTATACACCACGATATCCCAAAAAGTATTGAAGGCTATTATCAGGAGACCGGAAGGGGAGGCCGCGACGGCGGCGAAGGCAATTGCATTACTTTTTATAGCTATGACGATATTCAGAAACTAGAAAAGTTTATGAAAGACAAGCCTGTTGCCGAACAGGAAATAGCAAAAGAACTATTGTTCGAAACTGTTGCTTATGCTGAATCCTCAGTATGCCGGCATCGTTTGTTGCTTCATTACTTTGGGGAAATATATACTAAAGACAATTGTGGAGCCTGCGATAACTGCCTCACCCCTAAAGAGAAATTCGAAGGCATGGAAGATATTAAACTGGTCATCGAGGTTGTTGATGCCTTAAAAGAACAGTTCAAGGCTAAATTGATTTCCGATTTTATCTCTGGCCATAAAAGTGGCGACATAAAGTCGATCAAACTTGACAAACACGAACTGTTTGCTTCGGGAAAAGAAAAGAGCGACGACCCGAAATACTGGATGACTACTATTAGACAGGCTCTCATAAATAGGTTTATCGAAAAAGAGATTGAGAACTATGGCATCCTAAAAGGTACGGAAGCAGGAAGGAAATATGCAAAAAACCCATACAGCATCCTCATTGCCAAAGATCATGATTATGACAACAGCGGCAACGACGGAATAATTACGAATAGCGGGGGACAAAAAAACAGCGGTACTGACAACTCCTTGTTCTTAATGCTCAAGGATTTAAGAAAAGACCTGTCGAGAAAGGAAAAACTTCCTCCTTTTGTTATTTTTCAAGACCCGTCACTTGAGGATATGGCAATCCAATATCCGATAAGCATGGATGAAATGCAGCAAATTATAGGTGTTGGCGCCGGAAAGGCAAAGAAATACGGCAAACCTTTCCTCGAATTGATAAAGCAATATGTTGAGGAAAACGATATTACACGCCCTAACGATATGGTTATAAAGTCAGTGGTAAATAAATCAGGCCTAAAAGTTTATATTATCAAAAGTATCGACCGCAAATTGCCATTGCCCGACATAGCCCATGCCAAGAACCTAAGCCTAAGCGAGCTTCTAACAGAAATTGAACGGATAGTTTCGTCTGGCACAAAGGTTGACCTGAATTATTATATTCAGGAATTTGTTGATGAATATCATCAGGAAGATATTTTTGATTATTTTTCGGAAGAAGCCGAAACCGACTCGCTTGAAGATGCCTTGACTGAACTTGGCGAGGCTGAATATAGCGAGGAGGAAGTTAGGTTGATGAGAATTAAATTTTTATCGGAAGTTGGAAACTAAAATTATTCTTAAACTCATCGCCCCTCTGTTGTTATTGATGATTTCGTCATGCTATAACGTTAATAAAAATGAAGTGGTAAAACCTGGGCATTTCTTCAATGAGGAGAAAATGATAAACGTTTTAACCGATATCCAAATTGCCGAGGGAACCCTAAGCTATGAACGGACAAAAAGGATCGACATTAAAGATTTAAAAGCAGCCTACTATAACCAGGTGTTCTTAAAATATGGCATTACCGCCGTCGATTTTAAGCAAAACATGGATTATTATAACTCCTCGCCCGAAAGAATTGAAAAAGTCCTCGAAAAAGTTTTGGAAAACATAAATCAGATGCAAGGCGACCTGGAAAGGAAAATCGCCGATTCGCTGAGGGTCATTCGTGTTCAGGACAGCATTAGGAAGGCAGATAGCATTGTACTTATAATAAGAAACGACAGCCTGAGGCTTTTGGACAGCTTAAACGCCCACGATTAAATGTGTTTTACACAACGAAAAAAACATCATTCAATGATCGCATTATAGATGTTATCCGCCAAACGGCTTGCCCCTATCCTAAAATAGCCTTTGTTAAGCCACTCTTCACCAAGAATATTTTTTACGAGCAGATAATAAGAAACAGCCTCCCCGGGAGTTGATATTCCACCGGCAGCCTTAATACCGATCATCTTACCCGTTTTGTCGAAATATTCCTTAATGGTATCCAGCATTATCAAAAACGCCTCATGGGTGGCGGCAGGTTCTATTTTGCCCGTTGAGGTCTTCAGGAAATCAGCCCCGCCCAAGATAGACAACTCACATGCTTTGCGTATTAAGGAAGGCTTTTTTAATTCGCCTGTTTCGAGTATCACTTTCAAATGCGTCCCGCCACAAACGGCCTTGATTCCCTTGACTTCATTCATCACAAAATCATAGTCGCCCTCCAGCAACCGTCCTCGGCTAATAACCATGTCGATCTCGTCAGCGCCCTCGGCAATCGCATAAGCAACTTCGGCAATGCGCAGGTCAAGAGGCGAATGCCCGCTTGGGAAAGCACCGGCTACACAAGCCGTATTTATTCCCGAGCCGTCGAGCCCGGACGATACCAGCTTCGCAAAAACAGGATAAACACAAATGGCTGCCACATTAGGTATTTCTTGTGAATCATCAGCGTACGACATCCCTTTCAGGCATAAGTTTTTTACTTTTTTAATGTTGTCGGCGCCGCTTAAGGTAGTGAGGTCTATTAAGCCGAGAATGTCCTTATATACTTGCTTAATCGCAGCCCCCGATAAATTCATACTTATCGCGCCGCAGCGCTTCTTCAGCTGTTGTATATCGAAATTATAGTCGTTGAAATTATGCATTATCATTTTTTCTGCAAATTTAATATTATTCGTTAACGGATAATTCCTGCTATCCAATACCGTAAGAAAGATATGGTCAAAGGCGCCATTATCATTGTATTTAAAAAAATAAAATAATTTAATGAATTTTATATGCTGTATGTCAGTTCATTATGATTATGAAGAATAATATTGCCCATTATGGCACAACTGTTGAGAACAACTTCACCTCTAATTTAATTTATGTTGAATTCAGGTGTAGGACAGGAGAAACCCGTAAAGGTTTCCAAGAAGAGATATTTTAAGTGCGACCGCTGCGGTTATATCACTATAATCCGCGATTCGTATTGTCCTATATGTGCCAAAGACGGCAAGAAAATCCAGATGAAATGAATAATTATACATTGGAAATAAATCACACTTACTCCGAGAATCAGGTTGAATCAATTGGTTTGATTCCCAAGAAAGCGGAAAAAATCAGTTCAAGGATTTTTATCAAGAACGATAAAGTGTATTTTTTTGAAGATCTTAAAAACAATAAACTGAGATTGTTCTCAATTATAAACGAAAGATCGTTTTTTCTATAAGATCATATTTCTGGTCAATTTTATAAATATCAAGTTTTGGGATGTTTATTTTTACTGGATATATTCCCGATTATGTTCTATATAAGTCCGCTCAAAAGAGCGGACTTTTTTTTGGCCACAAAAGGATTTTTCCAGGAATCATGTAAATCACGAGGTGCCGGGGCAAAATCGAATACTCACAAACTCTATTGTAAAATACTGATATGGTGATATTAACGAATGTCCATCCGTTTTTTATGCGCTAACCAGGCTAAATTCGCATGCTGTTATTGTTAAATTATTGACGATTTAGCTTTATTATTCTCAATTGTTTCTATTTTTGTGGAAAATATCATAAAAATTAATAAAACTAAATAATATGAGAAAACTATTACTTTTTATTCTTCTTGCATTTTTTACATCTTTTGGATTTGCTCAAGAATGCAGCGACCTGTTTATCTCGGAATATGTTGAAGGTTCCGGTAACAACAAAGCGATCGAAATTTATAACCCGACCCTTGATGCCATTGATTTAAGCGCGTATCAACTAGTCCGATACTCCAATGGAGGTTCCGAACCTTCTCCTGTTGGACTAAGCGGGACAATAGAATCAAAAGGAACTTTTGTTGTTGTTCTCGACAAGCGGAATCCTGACGGAATAGGTTTTGAACAACCTGTTGACTCAGTTTTGCAAGAAAAAGCCGACATCTTCCTATGTCCTATCTACGAGATAAACAAGATGATGTATTTCAATGGTAATGATGCAGTTACACTTGAAAAAACAACAGGGGAAGTAGTCGATATATTTGCACTTATCGGGCCTCCGATGACAGGCGACGATAATGGTTGGTGTAATTTTACCGATACAACTATTACGTATAACAGCGGTGGGAACCCAACTGAATACACTATTGAGCATTATAATGTAGGACCGCTGTTTTGGCTGGCCTGGACCAAGGATCATACATTAATCCGAAAATACGATGTTTCTTATGGTGTAACCGAGAACCCTGATTTGGACTTTATCGTGGATCAACAGTGGGATTCAATACCTAAAAACACATTCGACTCGCTGGGTTTCCATAATTGCAACTGCAGCACTTTCAGTATCGACGAAAATAAAATAAATGCCAGTGTTGATATATTCCCCAACCCTGTCAGCGATAATAATTTCTCAATCAATGCCAACCAAGCAATTAAATCAGTTGAAATGTTTGATATTACAGGCAAGGTCATCCAACGGTTTACAATTTCCGACAATTCGTTTACAGGTAATTTTTCCGTTAAGGAAAACTTTAAAGGAATTCTGTTTGTTTCGGTAAAACTTGAATCCGGAACAACAAAAACAAAAAAGTTGATATTCAAATAAATTTTTAGGTAAACAAGATTAGAAGGCTTCAAGCAAAATTTGCTTGAAGCCTTTATCGGCTTATCACATACGGTTTTACATCAAATTTCAGCATGAAAAAAATATTTATTATAGTTGTTTTTATCACTGCCCTTGGCTTTGACCTTTTTTCCCAAACCTATAAAGTAAGTGGTTTGGTAAGCGACTACAACATCGGCGAACCTCTTATCGGGGTTAATATCGTTTATGGGCAAGGCAAGGGTACTGTTACTGATATCAATGGGGTTTTTAACTTAAACTTGCCAAATGGCGAGTATGATCTGCAAATATCATATATTGGTTTCATCAGCCAAACAAAGCATGTCGTTGTTGGAAACAAAGATATTTTCCTCAATGTGGAATTGAAGACCCTGACCTTAAACGAAGTTCAAGTTATCGGCGACATTGCCAAAACAAGGGAAACCCCCATCGCCTTTTCTAATATTACTCCGGCAAAAATAGAAGAACAGCTGGCATCGCAGGATATTCCCATGATATTAAACTCGACGCCAGGTGTTTATGCTACCCAAAGCGGTGGCGGCGACGGTGATGCCCGTATTAATATTAGAGGGTTTAGTCAGCGAAATGTAGCAGTAATGCTTGACGGTATTCCCGTTAACGACATGGAAAACGGATGGGTTTATTGGTCGAACTGGTTTGGCCTCGATGCGGTGATGAGGGGGACCCAGGTACAAAGAGGACTCGGAATGTCGAAGCTTGCTATTCCTTCGGTTGGGGGCACAATTAATATCACCACTAAAGGTATAGATGCCAAAAAAGGCGTCAGCATCAAACAGGAAGTCGGGAATTCAGGTTTCTTGAGGACAACCCTCGGGATGACAACCGGAAGACTTGACAATGGATGGGGAGTTACTTTTGCGGGATCCTATAAAAGGGGCGACGGCTGGGTAGATCAAACATGGACGGAAGGCTGGTTTTACTTTTTAAGGGTTGACAAGGAAATCGGCAAACATGTTATCAGCCTCACCGCCATGGGCGCACCTCAAAAGCACGGGCAAAGAAGCTATAAAAAACATATTGCCACATTCGACAGGGAATATGCTGAAAAAGTCGGGATGCGTCCCGGATTTATAGATACGCTTGATTCTTATGGCCTTCCCATCGACATGGGCTTGAAATACAATCCGAACTGGGGATATTTAAGCCGTGCCTATATCACCGATACCGATACTGTTCGCCCGAATGCAGTAGCCACAAGCACAGCTAACAACTACTACCACAAACCATTGTTCAGCTTAAAGGATTTTTGGAATGTTAACGATAGGCTTTATGTTTCAAATGTCGCCTACCTTTCGATAGGCTCAGGCGGAGGCCGTTCCTTTTCACCAACTCCTCAAGTCGATACGGCAACAAACCAACAAAACTTACAGAGTAAATATAACTCCAACATGAATATCCCTTATGGCTTTAATACGAATAAAGAATCGTCGGGGATCATGCGCAATGCCGTAAACAATCATTTTTGGCTCGGCTTGCTTTCAACTTTCGATTATAAAATCAGCGACGCTCTCTCCTTATCCGGCGGCATAGACCTGAGAACATACAGAGGCGAGCATTATCGGGAAATAGATGATTTGTTCGGCGGGAACTTCTACAAAGACCAAGGTAACAAAAACGAGAGTGATACGATAAAAAAATATGAAGGCGACAGGATAGGTTATAACAACGACGCCTTGGTGCGCTGGGCAGGGCTGTTTACACAATTAAAATATCAAAATGGCAACCTCACCACCTTTATCAACCTAACGGCATCGTTCTCAGGATATAAACGAATAGATTATTTCCTGCCAAAAACCTTAAAGGTCGGCGACACCACACTCCAGATTGCTTATGGACAAGAAGTTGAGTATCAAGGCGTTGTTTACGACCACAAGAATCCCGGCTTGAAAACCAACGAAACAGACTGGAAATATATAGGAGGGTTTACTGTAAAAGGTGGGCTCAACTACAACTTAAACGAAAAAATGAATGTTTTCATGAACCTGGGTTATCTATCCAAAGCACCTCGTTTTCAGAATGTTTTCGACAGGCAAAACAAAGAATTCCTGGAAATCAGAAATGAAAAGGTCAAAGCCGTCGAGCTGGGCTATAGTTATTTGCTGTCCCGCATGACCCTAAACGCAAACGCCTATTATACAATTTGGGAGAATAGGCCCTCCGATAGAAGGGTGTCGTTTCCCGACCCCAACAACCCCGATATCAGATATACCGCCAACATAAACAAAATGAACGCTTTACATAAAGGAATCGAACTGGAATTCGCATATAGGGTTCTTAACAACCTGACTTTTGAGGCTTTGCTTTCATTGGGCGATTGGAAATGGACATCCAAGGACAGTGCATTGATATATAATGACGACGGCGAATTAATCGGGAGAAAACCTTTTAATGCCAAAGGCCTTTATGTAGGCGATGCGGCACAATTCCAGAATAGGGAAAGCTTGAGATGGGAAATCATCAGAGGTCTTTATGTATCAGGGTCATATACATGGTTCGGGAAAAACTACTCGGAGTTCAACCCTCTCGAACTCGATCCCGATGAAAACCCCTGGGCCTTCGACGATGAGGGAAACCCTCGTCAATCATGGAGAATCCCCAACTATTTCACCCTGGATTTCCATGCCGGATATTCATGGAACATCAACAAAGTTGGATTTCAGTTAAGAGCCTCAGTGTTAAATGCACTCGACAATGTTTTTATAACGGATGCGCAAAACAATGATCCATACCTCTTCAATGCAAGTAGTTTCGACGCTAATTCGGCAGGGGTGTTCATGGGTTTGGGAAGGCGGTTTAATATCTCGTTAAAATTAAGATTATAAGAATTATACCTCATTAAAAGAATATAAAATTACGCAAATGAAAAAATTATTTACGATTTTAGTAGTGCTTTTCAGTACTACAGTCTTGTTTAGCCAACAAACAGGCTATTATAACGGAACCTCTGCTAAGAATGGCGATGAGCTGAAAACAGCGCTCCATAATATTATAAAAGGCCACACGCCTTATTCGTATTATACATCGAAGCAAATCTTCAAGCTATCGGATGCCGATCCCGACACGCCGGGAAACGTGATATTGGTTTATACCGGACGGTCGCAGGACGCGAACGACTTCGGAACCGGTGGAAACTACATTAATCGCGAGCACGTTTGGGCTAAATCGCATGGCGGTTTTGCCGATTGGATGCCAATGTACAGCGATGTCCATAATCTAAAACCTGCCGATGCATCGGTTAATGTTGACAGGAGCAATAAGGATTTTGATAATGGCGGGACACAGCATACAGAAGCAACAGGATGCTATTATACCGATTCGACATGGGAAGCCCGCGATGAGGTCAAAGGCGATATTGCACGAATAATATTCTATATGTCAACAAGATACGAAGGCGGGGATGGCGAAATAGACCTCGAAGTCGTGGACTGGAACAATACATATCCCAATGCGCAGCACGGAAAGCTTTCAACTCTCCTGCAATGGAATATGCAAGATCCGCCAGATGATTTCGAGAGAAACCGCAATAATGTAATTTATTCGTACCAGCACAACAGGAATCCTTTTATCGACAATCCCGAATGGGCAAATATGATTTGGGCCGGCCAGGCCGCAAGCTTGTTGGCAATCGATAATATTGAAATCAGCCCATTGGTGGTAGTTGCACAGGAACCGGTCCAGATCAGTGCAGTTATAACTAACAACTCCAAATATATTCAATCGGCAACAATTAAGTGGGGGCTGTCTTACGAATCACTGACAAATGAAGTTGAAATGACCGCCGAGGGCAATGTTTATACTGGAAGCATACCGGGACAGGCCGAGGGATCAACAATATATTATCAAATCGCGGCAGCGGATGGCACGCTGCAAAATTCTTCGGTTGTTTATAATTTCTACGTTCCAAAGATTTTCAACGGAACCATAATCTCCATTTACGATATTCAAGGCCAGCAGGAAGCCTCGCCCTATGAAGGCCAGACAGTTAGCACGACAGGCGTTGTTACCGCCAATTTCGGGACCTCGTATTTTATCCAGGACGGAGCAGGTTTATGGAATGGTTTGTTTGTTTATGAATCGGGAAGAAACCCAGCCGTTGGCGACAGCATTGTTATAACAGGAAAGATTAGCGAATATTACGGGAAAACAGAACTCTCAGATATCAGCGATTATTATTTTATTTCTTCCAACAACAGCCTTCCCGAACCCCTCCTTGCCGAAACCGGCGGCATTAGCGAAGGCTATGAGAGCATACTCACCAAAGTTGTCAACGCTACCTGCACCGATGCCAATTATCAAGCAGATTATTATATGTGGAAGGTTGACGACGGCAGCGGAATGCTGAAAATACACAATACTTCAATATTCGAGTACGAACCAACAGAGGGTATAGCCTATGACGTTACAGGCCCCATGAACTTTGATTTTGATGAGTGGAAAATTGAAATCCGCTTTGAGAGCGATGTTACTGAAGGCGGCGATTTTACTGCCCCGACCGTGGTGAGCGTAGAACCGGTCATAAACACCAATATTAAGATACTCTTTGATGAGGACGTGGAAACATCATCAGCTGAAAACACCGACAACTATGCGATCGACAACGGAATTGTTGTTGAAAGCGCTTCGCAGCACGCATTCAACAAAGCACAGGTAAACCTTAGCATATCATCCTTGACCTCCGGCGAGAGTTACAATATCACCATCAACAATGTCAAGGATTTAGTTGGAAATGTTATGGACGAGCATACCGAATCGTTTTCATTTGTCGGCATAGACGAGATATTTGAGAACGGGGCCGTCAATGTTTATCCAAACCCGGCAAGCGAAAGCTTGAACGTGGAGTTTTCACTTCTAAAAGATGCCGACATCATTATCTCGCTCAGCGATATATCAGGAAAAAAACTGATCTACAAGCATTATTCGGCAAAAGCCGGAATAAATAAATTGCCATTTGAAGTAAGCAACTTGCCGAAAGGATATTATTTATTAAAAGTAGATACTAATTCGGGCAGCCTAAACTTTAAGATTATCGTTCAATAACATTGGATATGCACGAATACAAATCTCCCGTGGGTTTAAAACAACACTTACGGGAGATTTTTTATGGCACAAACTTCACATTTTAATAATAATTATTAATGAAGTAGCGTTAATAAACATTATTTAAAGCCATTATTTATATTTTTGCGCAAAATTTAATTAAGTGACTGATAATTTAGTAATTATACCAACCTATAACGAGAAGGAAAATATCGAGAAGATAATCAGGTATGTTATGCAACTTGACAAACAATTCGATATTCTCATCGTAGAAGACAACAGTCCTGATGGCACTGCCGATATCGTTAAGCGATTAATGAAGGAATTCCCTGACAACCTGTTTATTATGGAGAGAAAGGGGAAACTTGGATTGGGAACCGCATATATCGATGGTTTTAAGTGGGCATTGGAAAAATCATACAATTTCATCACCGAGATGGATGCTGATTTCTCGCACAACCCCAACGATTTGTTAAAACTATACGATTCCAACAAAAACAAGGGCTCCGATGTTGCAATAGGGTCCCGCTATATTAAGGGCGTAAATGTTGTTAACTGGCCCATGGGAAGGGTATTAATGTCGTATTTCGCCTCATCTTACGTCAGGTTAATAACAGGCATGAAGATTATGGACACAACTGCCGGTTTCGTATGCTGGTCGAGGAAAGTCTTGGAGGCCATTGACCTTGACAGGGTTAAGTTTATCGGATATGCGTTTCAGATCGAAATGAAATATACTGCGGTAAAACTTGGCTACAATGTTGCCGAGGTGCCAATTATATTTACCGACAGGACTGAAGGCGAATCGAAAATGAACAAAAGCATCTTCCGGGAAGCCATTTTTGGGGTGATGCAGCTTAGGTTAAGAGCAATGCTCGGCAAAATAAAGCCGGTTAAAACCGTTTGACATGTCATCGAAAAAAGTAATAAAAGGGGCTACTATATTCAATGAGGGAAAATCATTTGTCGGTGATATTTTCATTAAGGGCGAATTTATTGAGGACATCTGCGAAAACACCGACAGCGATTATTCCGGTTACCAGGTAATAAATGCCGGGGGCTTGTATCTATTCCCGGGCATAATCGACGACCAGGTTCATTTTCGGGAGCCCGGATTAAGCTATAAAGGTGATATATATTCTGAGAGCAAGGCGGCCGTTGCGGGTGGTGTTACCAGCTATATGGAAATGCCAAATACTGATCCACCGGCACTAACAATTGATATTCTTGAAGATAAGTACAAAATTGCCGCTGAAAGCTCATTGGCGAATTACTCTTTTTATATGGGAGCATCCAACCATAATCTGGATGAGATCCTGAAGATTGACAGAAACAAAGTTTGTGGGATCAAGGTTTTCATGGGCTCATCAACGGGCAACTTGCTTGTTGACGACCAACAAGCCCTTGAAAATATTTTTAAGCATGCCCCAACAATTGTGGCCACCCATTGCGAAGACGACCGAATAATTCAAGAGAACAGTCGGAAACTATTGAAACAATACGGTCTTGACGCACCCACCCGGATTCATACTGAAGTCCGTTCAGCGGAAGCTTGTTATCTATCGTCGTCGAAAGCTGTTAAGCTAGCCAAAAAGCATGGTACCCGACTGCACATACTCCATCTGTCAACGGCCGGTGAAACGGAATTGTTCAGCAATGATATCCCTCTGGAAGAGAAAAAGATAACCGCGGAAGTATGTGTTCATCACCTTTGGTTCAGCGATGAGGATTACGAGACAAAAGGGAATTTTATAAAGTGGAACCCCTCGATAAAAACAAGAACAGACAGGGAAGCCCTGCGCAACGCCCTTAAAAACAATACTATTGATGTTATTGCCACGGATCATGCACCTCACTCGGAAGAAGAAAAGAAAAGGCCTTATTTCAGGGCCCCCTCAGGAGGGCCATTGGTGCAACACAGCCTGACGGCCATGTTGCAATTGGCGAAACATGGAGTGTTTGGCATAGAAAAGGTAATTGAAAAAATGTGCCATGATCCGGCCCGGCTGTTCAAAGTTGATAGACGAGGGTTTATCAGGAAAGATTATTTTGCCGACCTGGTATTGGTTGACATGGACAATAAATGGACAGTGGGCAAAAACAATATCGAATATAAGTGCAAATGGTCGCCTTTTGAAGGCGATTCATTCGACAGTAAAATTGAGAAAACCTTTGTCAACGGAAATATAGTCTTCGACAATGGTGTTTTCAACGAAGAAAAAAAAGGAAAGAGATTAATGTTTAATCATAAATAAATTGACCAAAATGAAGAAAATACTAGTAGTTGTAATGAGCCTGTTCTTACTGGCCTCATGTGGAAGTGAAAATACAAACAACGATAAAAACGATACGGACAGCAATAAGCAAGAAGTTAACACCCGACCCGATGGTGATCACGTAATAACCTCTTATGCAAATGGCAATGCCAAAGTTGTAAAAACCTTTGAGGTGAAAGACGACAAGCTTATCGCCGTTTACGAAAAAGAATATTACGAAGACGGCGCACTACTGAAGGAAGGGAAATTGAAAAACGGGAAACGCGAAGGTTTATGGAAGTCGTATCGCCGCGATGGCATACTTTGGAGCGAAGGGGAATATAGTACCGGGCTTAGAAATGGTATAACAACAACTTATCATCCCAATGGAAAGGTCTATTATAGAGGGTCATACACTAATGGCTCAAAATCAGGCAGATGGGAGTTCTTTAACAATGAGGGCGAAAAAGTCAAGGAAGAAAACTTCGACAAAAAGTAGTTCTAATTGGTGGTCGCAAGATAAATCATCACCGGCAGGTGATCGCTAAAACCTCCATAATACTTGCTAGCAGCAGTCCGATTCGGACGTGGCCCGCCTTTTTTCGGCTTGTACAACATCCAATCGTATTTTACTATTCTCTGCCCGTCTTCCATTAAATGAATTCTTTTTGTTGTATCGAACAAAGCCGACGAAACAATAAACTGGTCAAACATATCCCAACTTTTATAATATAGCGAGCCCTCGCCTTTCCCGAATTTTTCGAGCGATAAATTATAGAGCGACTTTCCCCGTATGGGAGGTACGGGTTTTCTTGCCCTTAAAACATGATAAACGCTGGTATCGGTTGGGTTATCGTTTAAATCACCGGCAATAATCACTTCCGAGCCTGGATTTCCTTCCATAATTGAATCTGTAATATGTTTCAGCAAGGCGGCAATAGCTATTCTGGAAGCCTCGGTTTCTTCCTGGCCTCCCCAGCGCGAAACCCAATGATTAAAAAACAGATGGACGGTATCGGCCCCGGCCAGCAAACCTTTGCTATACAAGATATCTCTTGTCGTACGACCCGAATCAGGAAGCTTAACATGAATAAATTGATTCTCTATAGGTTTAAAATAACTTTCCCTATATAGCATAGCAACATCAATGCCTCGTCCGTCGGGGCTGTCCTTATGTATAATCTTGAAATCGGCTGCTGCTAAGGACGCATGATTTGCCAAATCCCTTACAACGGCTAGATTCTCAACCTCACTCAAACCAATAACGGCCGGAAAATCATTTAAAGTGTCCATTGCGGCAATTACCCTCGACAGTTGATCCAACTTATGCAGATATTTCTTGCTATCCCAATTGAAGTTGCTTTCGGGCGTATATTTCCCATCGTTAATCCCGGGGTCGTTAATCGTGTCGAAGAGGTTTTCCACATTATAGAATGCAATGGCAATTACACTTTCGGGTGCTCTTTTTCTTTCACATGAGCTAATAACAGCAACGACCAGTAATAAAACTGCACTTATTAAATATTTATTCATCTTATTAATTTATAATGCAAATATATAATTATTGTGCATGCACAATAATCACTATTGGCAAAAACAAACTCGAGCCTCAGCGAAAGAACCTTGGGCCAGTGATTGGAGTCTTTAAGAGGGCAGTTGCCACTTATGCACGGAAAAACAATATTACTTTCGATTGGCATACATTATCTTACGAGTCCATTATTCGAGATGAGGATTCCTTGGCAGGACAAGGCAATACATAATGCTCAAGCCTGAAAATCATAAATCATGAAGCTTACTTCCTTTTCAGCTTGTACAGCTCGCGCCTGTCTTTTTTCGTGGGCCGTCCCTCTCCCCTGTCGCGTTTCTCCTGGTTCAGCTGCCGAATCATATCATTGCGCTCGTATTCTTCGGCAGGGGTCATGTCTTCCAATAAGTCAGGGACGAATTTAGCCCCTACGCGGCTTTTTGGCAATTGCAGGACTTTAACGACTTTCTTTATTAAATGCAGCTGCACCTCAATAACATCATCGATCTTGACCTCCTTTGACGCCTTTGTTCTTGAGCCGTCAATTTTGATTTTGCCACCCTTGCAGGCATCGGAAGCCTGAGTGCGGGTTTTAAACAATCGAACCGACCACAACCATTTATCGATTCTCATTTTTTACGGAAGAAAAGTTGAATTGGAACTCCTTTAAAATCAAAGTTGTCGCGAATAGTGTTTTCCAAAAACCTCTTATACGACTCTTTTATATCATCGGGAAGATTACAGAAAAACACAAATTGCGTTCTGGCAGTTTTTAATTGGGTGATATATTTTATTTTGATATACCTCCCCCTTGAGGCCGCCGGGGGTGGGCGGTTCTCGATAATAGGCAATAAAAACTCGTTAAGCTTGGAGGTGCTGATGGTTTTACTTCTTTTCTCGTAAACATCTTTTGCCAATTCGAGGGCCTTGAAAATCCTCTGTTTGTTCTTAACGGAAGTGAAAACTATTTCCACATCATTAAAAGGGGCTACTCTTTCCTTTATATCTGACTCGAATTTTAGATGTGTATTAGTTTCTTTTTCTACTAAATCCCATTTATTTACAACGATTACGATACCTTTCCCGTTTTTCTCAGCAAGATGAAAAATGCTGATGTCCTGTTTTTCTATCCCGCTTTGTGCATCGATCATTATCATGCAGACATCCGATTTCTCTATTGCTCTTATCGTTCTCAAAGTGGAGTAGAATTCGACGTTTTCGAAGACCTTGCCTTTTTTCCTCAGTCCGGCTGTATCCACAAGCATAAAATCGTGTCCATAAGCAGTATATCGCGTATAAACGGAGTCGCGGGTAGTTCCCGCAATGGGCGTGACTATATTCCGCTGATTGCCTAGAAGGGTGTTTATAAGGGATGATTTGCCAACGTTAGGCCGTCCCACTACGGCTATTTTTGGTATTTCTATCTTTTCCTCATCAACAGAGATAATCTTAAAATTTTCGACAACAGCATCCAACAAATCCCCGGTCCCCGTTCCTGTCATTGCAGAAATCGGATAAACCTCACCTAATCCCAGCGAATAAAACTCTCCGGCAAGATCGGCAATATTGGGCACATCGGCCTTGTTAGCGGTTAGGTACACTTTTTTGTCGGACTTGCGCAACAAACGGGCAACCTCTTGGTCAAGAGGGCTTATGCCTTCGCGGATATCCACCATGAACACTATCGAATCAGATTCCTCGATGGCATATAATACCTGTTTCCGGATTTCTTCCTCAAAAGTATCATCCGACCCATGAACATATCCACCGGTATCGATAACCGAAAACTCATAACCGTTCCAGTCGCTCTGCCCATAAATTCTGTCGCGTGTAACTCCGCTAACAGATTCCACAATGGCCTCCCGGGTTTTTGTCAATCTGTTAAACAGTGACGATTTACCGACATTGGGTCGGCCAACTATTGCTAAGGTGTTACTCATTGTTTTAGTCTTTTTATTGGCCGTAGCCGAATTGTTTTAGGATATTATCGCTATTGCGCCAATCCTTTGTCGTTTTTACCGTTAATTCGAGATAAACTTTTTTTTCCACAAACTCCTCCAAATCCCTGCGCGCCTGGCTGCCAACCTTCTTTATAGCATTGCCCTGATGTCCGAGGATTATCGCTTTCTGTGTCTCCCGTGCCGTATAAATATGAGCCGATATCCTTATCAGCCTCCCTTCTTCCTTATACTCGTCAACAGCAACTTCAACGGAATATGGTATTTCCTTTTTATAATTAAGAAGGATTTTTTCCCTAATTATTTCCGATACGAAAAACCTCATAGAGCGATTGGTGAATTCTTCTTTTGAGAAATATGCCGGACTCTCAGGGAGATTATCGATTATTGAATTGAAAACACTCTCGATATTAAATTTTTCCAATGCTGACACCGGGATAACATCGGCTTTGCTTATCGCTTCTTTCCAATGGGCAATTTGCTCAACCACAGTATCTTGGTTGGAAACGTCAATTTTATTCAGCACAACGATAACCGGCGTGTCGGATTTTGATATTTTATCTATTACATCCTGATGCTCGAAAGTTTGCCCCATTTCTATTACCAATAGTATGATATCGGCATCAATTAACGCGGTCTCAATGTATGAATTCATATATTCATGCATTTTATAAGAAGGGTTTTTTACTATCCCCGGGGTATCGGAATATACTATTTGAAAGTCGTCGGAATTGACAATGCCCATTATGCGATGCCTGGTTGTTTGGGCTTTAGAAGTAATAATCGACAACTTCTGCCCTACCAGCGCATTCATCAATGTTGACTTCCCAACATTGGGATATCCTATAATATTTACGAACCCGGCTTTATGCATCAAAAAAATAATAATAAAGTTTGTTTTGCAAAGAAACAAAATATATCTTTGCAGCCGCAAAATATGATTGCGGGGTGGTCTGGCCTTAGGCTGGGCAGAGGGTTTTTAGCCCTCAGTTCAAAGCCGCTCATAAAGACATATTGCGGGGTGGTCTTGCCTTAGGCAAGGCGGCGGGCTCATATCCGCCGGCTGGCGGACGTCAGCTCGAATCTTGCTAAATAGTTCTTGATTATAAAATATATTGCGGGGTGGAGCAGTGGTAGCTCGGCGGGCTCATAACCCGTAGGTCGTAAGTTCGAATCTTGCCCCCGCTACTAACCAAAGCCGATCTCATTGAGAATCGGCTTTTTTAATGCCCTGAGAAATGTATGTGGTTTATGTGCTTTACTCATTAAAATTCGATAAAATCTATGTCGGGATCACTTCTGACCTAATTGCAAGGTTTCATTCACATAATGAATTGTCCCCAAAAGGCTGGACCAAAAACTTCAGGCCCTGGACGGTTTTTCACCTTGAATTCCTTGAAAGCAAAAAAGAAGCATTGAAAAGAGAGAAACAGTTGAAATCAGCGAAAGGAAGAGAGTGGATCCGGAACGAAATCAAATCCGACGTCTAGAAAACCATAAAGCTCAGCGGTAGCTCGGCGGGCTCATATCCGCCGGCTGGCGGACGTCAGTTCTTCCGAGGCCTCGGGATGGCCCCCGCTACTAACCAAAGCCGATCTCATTGAAAATCGGCTTTTTTTAAGACAACACTTTTAGTAGTCAATATCAAAGAAGTATAAAGCATATTCGCTATCTTCAAAAAAATACTCATAACTGAATACAACCAGTTTGTTTTGGTTGTAGTTTGCCGAAATCAAAGCCAGATCAGAATTTGGTACATTTATTTGGCCCATAAAAGTATAATCACCAGCATTCATGACATTTATTCTGTCTTTATCATAATTATAGAGTCCGGTGAATAAAATATTATTATCAGGTGTAAAACTCGAATAATTATACCATTCGTTGTAAGAAAACTCGCCAACTGTATTATTTAGGTTGTTAATATCAATTGCCAAACTTGCTTCCGAATCACCCATTCCGGGTATTATAAAATAATTATGCTTTTTATTTATCCTGATTTGATTCTTGTATGAACCTGAGAAGTTCATGGTCTGGAGAAGATTGGGGATATCACTTCCCACTTCATATTTATTTACCATTATACTGCTGGATTTAGAGCAGGCGAACAACCATCTGTTGGTCATATCAATGGCTATATCAGACATATCATATAAACTCGTAGTGCTTAACAGCACACCGGTGTCCTGGTCAATAATATTTAAACCATTTGTTGCCAATACATAAATTCGTCTGTTTATGTTATCTACTTCTATATCAATAGCATCGGCACTTGTTGAAAAGCTGATTTCCGACAGGCTATGTGTATTATAGTCCCAAACACTTATCAAACCATCGTATTTGTATATGATATAGAGTTTTTCGTCGGTCATCGAATAATAAAACTTAATAGGTTTCGAATAGGGTAAAGCGACATCTTCCTTTTCAGTCGTGATAGGATTTATCAACAGAAGTTTGTTATTTGTTTGATCTAATCCGAAAACAAGATCGTTATGATTACTGTAAGTTAAATCAACAAGCTTCCCGTCCAATACATATCCCGGTTTAATTGTGGCCTCAATTGTATCGGAAAAACCTAGAAGTCCTCTATCGTCGCTACAAATTGCATAAAACTTATAGATGCCACCTTTGGGAGGGGTATAATACACTCCTGAAGGATAAAAATCATCACTGCTGAATATTAAACTATCATTTACATAAACAAATACCGAGTCTACTGAACCATCATCATCCATAGCATGTACTGAAACCGATACGGTTTGGCCCGGGAAATATCCGGAATACGAACTCAAACTAAACTCCATGGTTGGAGGCTGATTTTCTTTTACTGAAAAAATGAGGTCTTCCGATTTTCCGGTTTGTCCTATTTCATCTTCAACAATCGCATAAGCCTTATAATTTCCCAGCGCCATTGATTTAACTGTAAATTTGCTCAGTGCTGTTGTGTCGGATCCGTATAGGTTATCGTTTAAATAGAAATCTACTTTTGTAATATTACCATTTGGCGAGTAAGAATTAATTTCAAAAACCACTGAATCATTCTCCAATACTTTATACGGAGTTTTGGAAATATAAGCTCCGGGGTTTTCTTCTTTAACGATATTTAGGAATGCTGAGGATGTTTCCGATAGTGCATCCTTATCATCAATGGCAACAACAGAGATAGTCATTTCATATTTATCAGGACAAATAATATATTTTTCCCATGGCGAAACACTATCAACAGCAAATATCTGGGAGTTCTTATAGAAGAAAACAGCTTTAACGCTTCCGTCCTCATCGCCTGCTAAAGCAGAAACGAGAATGGTATCGCCTGCATAGACATAAGAATGATCCAATGGGCTGAGTAATTCAACATAGGGTTTTTTGTTTTCAGTTAATTTTTCGGAAGATTCCTTTTTTTTGCATGCGGCAACAAAAAGCAATAATAACAGGTAAATAAATAAATACTTTTTCATTTGATATAAATTATTCTTGTTTCCTATATTCATCGACATCAATAAATTCTTCAAAATCACGGTTCATTGCCGTACTCTTAAGGTTTAGACTTGTTAGTCGAGTCTGTAATAGAGCAGCTTATAATCAACGTTATATGTGCTATGGCTAAAAATAACGGCTTTAGTTTTAGAATTATTTATTGCAACTAGAGCATTTGATCCATCTATGATGTCGATAGTCCTATCAACTTGGAAAGATTCAGTATTGAGCATATATAAAATATCTTTGAAATCATCAACTAAAATTAATGTCTCACCATCTCTTGTGAAAGCCGGGGATTTGGGATAATCAATATTGCTAAACTGACCATATAATTCATAAATATTATCTGTTTTAAAAGCGTAATGAGTACCATTACCATCGTTACCGGTGGTGGAGATTGCCAGAAAATAAGCTTTTTGTTCGTTTAGCACCATTCCGCTATTGACATATCCCAGATCCTCACGGGTTTGCTGCAAATCAAAATTATCGTTTATCAAAGAATACTTTTTAACCACTAAACTATATTTATACTCCGCTGTAAACATCAATTGTTTATTGGGATCGATTACATAATTATCAAATTCCAGCGTCACATCGGTATTTAGAACATTCCCGTCGTCCATGTTTAAGATAAAGAAACCCTTGTCCGTCTCAACATAAATTCTTCGATGAATTACATCCGCAACAACCGATATGGCATCGGCTGTACTTGAGAAGCTTTTTGTTGTAAATTCCTCTGTGTTCCGATCCCAGATGCTTACGACACCATAATTTTCATATACTATAAATAACTTCTCCTCGGCGGGGGAATAGTCCATGTCTATAGGTAATGAATATGGTAAGTCTATTTTTCTTTCTGATTCTTCAAACGGATACAATAGCATCAATTTCTTGTTTTCTTTATTTAGGGCAAAAAACTCCTTGTCATTAGTGCTAGGGATAATATTAGTAATGAGTCCGTTTGGCAACAAACCTTCTTGAACTGAGAAAAACAAATCCTCGGAAACAACGGAGTCCCCATCATTGTCCCAAGCAATAGCATTTAATTTATAATCACCTGATTTTGTCATAAGTAAAGAAAATGATATCCAATATTCAGAGTAGGTAGTTTTAACAAGTGAGTCGTTCAGAAAGAGCTTTACAGAATCTATTTCACCATCTGAATCACTAACAATGGCGCTTGCATATACTGTAGAACCCGGTATTGGATTATTTGAATTATTAAGGGAAAACTCGATCTGAGGAGGCTTGTTTTTATCCACGAAAAAACTCTCTGTTCTACTTTTTGTTAGCTTTCCCGTTTCATCTTCAACTTCCGCGTAAACCTCATAACTACCTGTTGATGCAGACTCTAGTATATATTCAAGGTAAGAGACCGTGTCCATGGCAACTATAGTGTCATTAATATAAATCTTGGTATTTAATATCTTGCCCAAGCTAGAAAAGGAGTTGGCAATAATTGTTACCGGGTCGTTTTCCTTTTTATGGTATCTGGGGTAAATTGTGATATCAATATCGGCTTTATTAAAATCAACCACCCTAAGATGATTCAATACTGTATCGCTTGTTTCCATGTTGTTATCAGTTGCTGTCAAGCCCAGAACATAATCGCCTTCCTCTTTAAAAAGAATGTTTTGGCTCCATGGTGCTTCTTTATCTTTAGCCAACAATGTACCGTTCAAATAGAACTGAACATTATTAACTTCACCATCATTATCCTTTGCAAGTGCAATAATATTAAGAGTATCCTCAATTGAAACAACCGTAATTGCAAAGGTTGCAAGCGGATTTATAAACTGTACCATAGGAGGCTGGTTCAATGAATCATCATTTTTTTTACATCCCGAAAGCATAATTAGAGCGATTACGGTTAATAAAAAGACGTTTTTCATTTTTAATGTTTTCTTCGATTTACAGGATTTATATGATTTTAAGATATAAACGGGCAAGTTAATATTTATTTTTAATAATCGATCGGTTTTTTTAAAGGAATTCTTCAAAACATTTATGAATTTGAACTGTAAGCTAAGGTTTCGCATATAGGTAAATGATTATGCTCTTGTTTTCAAAGAAAATCCTAAGGAATTGAGTAATTATTGCATGATCATTAAATTAGTTTTTACCCGTTTTGCCCTTAGTCTGAGGAATTACTCTTTTCCAGTGATTTGGCGAACAGTAGTATCCCCAATAATAAATAGATTTATTACAGGCCCTAAACATTAGGCGTCCATGTCCAGATTTGTTTTTACAGAAGCAAAATCAATCTACATTATCAACAATTGAACAGTTGCGCGGCTTTTTTGTTCAAGATAAACTTTGCGCCCCCCCACATATTCCTTAATCAAACCATCGTTATAATGCCTAAGCGTAAGCAATTGCAAACCAATGTTGTACCTAACGTAAAACTGATCACTCAAATCAGCGACCAGTTTGTTTAGTTTGTTGTTGTCCTTATTAAAACAAACCGAAAAACTAACGGCAGAGTTCTGCATTATGTTAAGGTGGATTTTATTATTGCTTAAGACCTTAAAAATATAGGTGAGCTTCTCTTCTGAGATAAAGTCCAGGTTCTTCGATGTTATGCTCAACAATACCTGATCTTCTTTTACAATAATCTTGGGAACGGTTTCGTCTGTTGACTTGTCTGATGAGATCAATGTCGGCTCCGAGTCCGGGTTAAAAAAGGATCTCACATAAAGCGGGATGTTTTTCTCCCTTAATGGTTGAATTGTTTTTGGATGAATTACCGAAGCACCATAAAAAGCCAATTCTATCGCCTCCTGATATGAAATACTGTTAAGCTTAACGGTATCCTTAAACTTTTTCGGGTCAGCGCTCATTAGGCCGGGAACATCTTTCCAGATGGTAAGCTCGTCTGCGTTCAAGATGTTTGCAAATATGGCGGCAGTAAAGTCGGAGCCCTCACGACCAAGGGTTGTCGTGTCACCGGACTCACTGGCAGCAGCAAAACCCTGGACAACTACAATATTGTTCGACTCGACGACTGGCAGGATCCTTGCGTTTATTGTTTTTTTTGTCAATTTCCAGTTAACTGCCGCATCGGTAAAATTATTGTCGGTAACAATTATTTTTGTTGCGTCAATATAATCGCCCTTGATGCCTTGGCTTTTAGTCCAGGCAGAAACTATCAGGGCCGAAAACTGCTCCCCAAAACCAACTACCTGATCATAGGCAATATAGCGGTTTGGATAATCTTTATTTAGTGTTTCCCAAAATTCGTTGAACAAATTTTTGATTTCAGTGATCAAGTCATGATTATTATCGTTGAACAAGTCATGGATTATTGAAATATGATATTGCATTAACTTAAAAAACGCGTTTTCAACTATATCGCTACTTTCCCCATCAGCAATAAGTTTCAGTAAACCCTCGATTTTATTTGTTGTTTTCCCAAAAGCGGAAACAACTACCACTAGTGGCTCGCAGGAATATTCCTCAATTATCTCACCTACCTTTCTTATACCCTTGGCATCGTTCATCAACGCCCCGCCAAACTTAAAAACCCTCATCATCAACAAAAGTATTAAATCCTCTCCTTAACAAGACCATCCCTGAATGCGGCAAGCAACATTTTCAGGTCGTTTATCTGCGACTCCAAAACCTGGCCTACATCAGTATGGCTAACTCTTTTCCTCTTGGCATTGCGCTCTATAAATATCCTGTCGGATATTATATCTTTTTCATGCTCTATCGCTTCCTGTTTGGAGCCGAACTCCTTATGCTCAACAAGCACTAATCCATAAGAGTTATATATCAATGTATAACCCGAAACCCCGGTAACCTTTTGGTAAGGGATCGACATGCCTCCATCGATAACAAATAATTTCCCGTTGGCCTTAATGGGGCTTTCTCCCTTTTTAACCTTGACCGGGACATGG
Source organism: Chlorobiota bacterium (assembly GCA_013151215.1). GTDB lineage: Bacteria > Bacteroidota > Bacteroidia > Bacteroidales > F082 > BM524. The sequence goes on from JAADIS010000118.1 coordinate 76,122, forward strand.
CCGTTTACTATGTGCGAGCACTTGGCATCCAGGTCGAACTCCTCCAATATTTTCTCACAAACTTTCTCGCTATCATAAGCAAACTTATAGTAAGGATTTCTCTCTTCTTTCTGAACATCCTTGTTATCAACAAAATATCTCTCGAAAGTTGTCATTTTTTGCTTGCCGAACAAAGGGGAAGCCGCGCCGCACCATAAATACCAACTATAATCGAGATATTTATTCTCGCTATGTTTTTTAAAACGGTTTTGAAAGGCAGTACGGGCAGCACGGTCAAATCTGTCGCACAGCTCCTTCCCCGAGTATTTTTTGCCATCGATCCCAAACTCCTGGAATTCGCCCTTATCTGTCATTGGTACGCACCCATGATACAAAAGGTTGGAATTATATGTTAAATACATGCTTCCGTTGGCAAACAAAAACTCTATATGCGTTTGAAGCCTCTTGCTGTTCTTAAAACTCGAGCCCAGCTTTTCCATCACTTCTAATTCCTCGCGGCTAAGCTTATAAGGGTTGTCGGCATCAATGGTCGGGAAATATTTGTCAATCAATTCGTGTTTGCTTCCATTTATCTCGACAGTACCTTTTTTATAGTCTATTTTATCCAGCAATAGCCTGTCGTCCATATTGAAATCCGGATTGCGCTTTATTATCTGTCCTTCCAGTTTAAACTGAATAATGCTGATTGCCTTATGCATCTGCTTCAGCAATTCAAACTGGCTGATATCGGTTTTCGCCTTAGGCACGAAACAATTACAGGGGTCGTTCTTATATTTGTTCAGGGCGAAAGTTGCCAATGGCATCATTGTTATGCCGTAAGCATCTTCCAACGTGTCTATATTATTGTATCTCAGCGAAATACGAATCACGTTCGCAATCGACGCCAAATTGCCCGAGGCTGCGCCCATCCAGATTATGTCGTGGTTCCCCCACTGTATATCCACCGCGTGGTGGGCGATTAGCCTGTCCATGACTTTTTCGGCACTAGGCCCGCGGTCAAAGATATCACCGATAATATGCAGCCTGTCGATTAACAATCTCTGTATAAAATTACAAATTGCAACAATAAAAGCCTCAGCCCTGTCGATGGAGATAATCGTGTTGATAATTCCTTCGAAATAGTCCTCCTTGTCCTCCCCGCTCTCGTTTAAAAGCTCATCGATAATATAGGCGAAATCATCGGGCATTGCTTTACGGACCTTTGAGCGCGTATATTTCGAGGCAGAAGCACGCGCGACATTTATGAGTCGCTGCAAGCTTATGGCGAACCATTCGTTGGCATCATCCTCGTTTTTTAAAACCAACTCGAGCTTTTCCTTCGGATAATAAATCAAAGCTGCAAGCAGGTTCTTTTCCTTTTTGCGCAACGTCTTTCCGAAAACATCATCTATCTTGCGCTTTACCACACCTGAGGCATTCGCCAAAACATGCGAAAAAGTTTCGTATTCACCATGGATGTCAGTCAGGAAATGCTCGGTCCCCTTAGGTAAATTAAGTATTGCCGAAAGGTTTATGACCTCGGTGCTTGCCTTTTGTATCGTAGGGAATTTATCGGAAAGTAATTGTAGGTACTTCAAGTTTTTCTCTAAGTCGGTACTGTTAAATTTATAAATGTCGTTTTTTGGCATTGTAAGAAATAATTAATCTAAGAATATGCAAAGGTACAAAAGAGGCTCGAACCTGATACCCGGCAATTTTATTTAACATTTTAATTATATGCAGATAGCCTTTTGCCGGCACTTTGGCAGGACGAAACATTAAAAAAACACAAAATCGCCATAATGCTATGCACGCACTCTTTTTATATGCGTTTTCTTAATTACTTTTGCAAAATATTAAATACCGGGCATTGCAACCTTCGGATGTTGCGGATGCTCAGTAATTATAGTTATCATAGTATGTTTTCGATTAAATAATTCGCATGAAGAAAAGCCATAGTTTCCACATCCCGGTCATGGGAATCGGATTTACGATTGACACTCCTTTAAAGGTTTCTCAATATGGTATTGATTCGGTTATTTCGCTTGTTGATGATATACTGCTCGAAAAAATAAGAAAAGCTTATAGCGAGAAACTGGAGATCCCTTTTCAGGAAATAAGCAATAAAATTGATGATTTCCGCGCTAAACGAATCACCACCTATCTTAACTTCCTGAACGATCAAGTCGAGAAAAAGTTCGAGGAGTTTAAAAACGTTACCCTGGCGAAGAAGAACGAACTGAAGGAATATTTCAGCTCACTTCCTGAAACATCGTCTATAAAACAGGAGTTCAACAGTTTAACTGAAAAGTACTTTAATGTTGACGAAATAAAGTCCTGGCTCATGGAAAACCTCAGCCCCGGAAGTATCGATGTCAACATTATGACCAAAGTTGATAAGGACAATTATAAAAAAGGAGAGAAGCTTCCTGTTGAATATAACGATGCCCATGCCGCTTTGCGCGGATATGCCAACAGCAACCTCCATTCGTCGATAATACTTTCAGCCGGCATGAACCCGCGCTTATATGCGTATATTGAAAAGTTCGACGATTTCTTCCCCAACGAGGACGGTGAAATAAAAAAGAAGATAGTTCTAAAAGTAAGTGATTATCGTTCAGCACTCATCCAGGGCAAGTTCTTTGCCAAAAAAGGACTTTGGGTTTCGGAATACCGCATCGAATCGGGTCTGAACTGCGGCGGCCATGCTTTTGCCACCGACGGCTATCTGATGGGGCCCATATTGGAAGAGTTCAAAAATAACCGCGAAGATTTGATAAACTCGGTAAATCAGATACTGATAAAAGCGCTGGAAACGAAAAACCGCATAGTTCCCAAGCAGGAGCTCCCTCTCAAGATTACTGCCCAGGGCGGTGTCGGCACTGCCGAGGAGCATGATTTCTTAATGGAACATTACAATATTGATTCAGTAGGTTGGGGAACGCCTTTTTTATTGGTTCCGGAGGCTACGTCGGTCGATCAGCCAACAATCGACAAGCTTATCGATGCCAAGGAAGAAGATTTATATTTAAGCAATATTTCTCCTCTGGGAGTCCCGTTCAATAGTTTAAGGGGAAACACCAAAGATTTGGAAAAACTCACGCTGATCACCGAGGGCAAGCCCGGCAGCACTTGTCCAAAACGATATGTTGCCCTCAACAGCGAGTTTAACCCCAAGGGTTTGTGCACTGCCTCAAGAACCTATCAGATGAAAAAAATCCAGCAGCTTGAAGAGAGCGGCGCCACATCAAACGATTATTTAAAGAAGTTCCGGAAAATAGTGGACAAAGGCTGTATTTGTGTTGGCCTGGGGACATCTGCCCTGATAGCCAACAATATCGATACAAAAACTGAAGGAACGGGAGTTTCTATATGCCCTAGCCCAAATTTGGCGTATTTTTCCAAGAAGATGAACCTCAGGGAGCTAATCGATCATATTTATGGCCGCACTAACGTTATCAACCGCAACGACAGGCCGAATATGTTTATAAAGGAACTCAAGATCTATATCGATTATCTTAAAGATAGATTTGAGGACACCAAAGAAGAAATGACCTTGAAACAGGAAAAATACTATATCAGGTTTGCCGATAATCTCGAAAACGGCATCAATTATTATAGGGAACTGTTCGGTAATTTAAAGAATAGGTTCAACGAAAGCAAGGAAGGCATTTTAAAGGAGCTGAATTCAAGTGAGCTAAGCTTGCAAAAATTAAGCAAGGAGATCCAGAACGCTTTTTTCCAAAAACAAGAAGTGGGTGTTGAATAAGAATTCGCGGTTTATCGTCATTCGAATTTTATTGGCTGTTTCATATTAGGCTAATTAAAAATTACGCCATAATTTTGCGGCATGCAGCAAAAAAACCTGATTTCTGTTTTTCAAGAAAGCGAAAGCTTAAACAGCTTAAACGACCTCTTGCTGGATGAATCCGCAAAACATATTAACATTCAGGGACTTATTGGTTCTGCCGCAGCCATTGCCGCAGCATCTATATTTAATAAGACAGGCCGTCAACAACATCTAGTAATCCTCTCCGGCAAGGAACAGGCTGCATATTTTTATAATGACCTGGAAAATTTGTTCGGCGAGCAGGAAACCGATCACAACAAAAAGAGGGTGCTGTTTTTCCCGACGACCTACAAAAGGCCTTACGAGCCTGAAAAACTTGATGCCGCCTATCAATTATCCAGGGCGGAAGTGTTGAACCGGTTTTATGAGGGGCAGCGCAAAACAATTGTTGTATCCTATCCGGAAGCTTTGGCAGAAAAGGTGATCACTAAGAAATATCTATCGAGAAACGTGATGAAGCTCCGCAAGGGCGAAGAGGTCTCCCTGGATTTCATAAGCGATTTACTTATAGAATTTGATTTCGAAGTAGTTGATTTTGTTGCCGAACCCGGTCAGTTTGCGATAAGGGGAGGCATTGTTGACGTATTTTCTTATGCCAACGAGCATCCGTACCGGATTGAGTTTTTTAGTGATGAAGTAGAAAGCATCAGGACTTTTGACCCGGCTACACAATTGTCGCTCAGCACTTTGACCAATATGAAATTGCTTCCCAACCTTCAGGACCGCAGTATTCCGGACGAAAGGATCAACTTCCTCGATTACATACCGGCGGCCTCGTTTATATGGCTTGACCAAACAGGATTGATCATCGATAAAATATCAGGCGAGTATAACCGCGCCAAGGATATCTTCGAGAGCCTAACCGATAAGGAAAAGAGGATAATCCCGGAAAAACTATTCGTTGACGGCGATGAGATAAAGAGCCGTCTTGATAAATTCAAGTGTATCGAGCTTGGCCCCCCTTATTTTAAGAACTCCCGTGAGGTGGTTTTTAACCAATCGCCGCAACCGGCTTTCAACAATAATTTCGAGCTGCTGATAAACGAATTATCGGTAAAAACCAGCGATAACTATAGCAATTTCATACTATCGGACAATACCAAGCAAACCGAAAGGATTTATTCTATTTTCGAGGACATCCAAAAAGACAGCCCCGAAACCGGCAAAGCCCATTTTCAGGCACTAAACTTAAACCTAAGCGCAGGTTTTATTGATAAAGACCTGAAAATCACCTGCTATACCGACCACCAGATCTTTAACCGCTATAATAAATTCCATCTTCGCGAAGGCTTTGGCAGGAAAGAGGCAATAAGCCTAAAAGACTTATACGACCTTCAGCCCGGCGACTTCGTAACTCACATAGATCATGGCGTAGGCCGCTTCGACGGACTTCAGATTATTGACAATAACGGCAAGAAACAGGAAACCATCCGCCTGATTTATAAAAACAACGACCTGCTGTACATCAGCATCCATTCGTTGCACCGCATATCGAAATATGTGGGCAAGGACGGAACACCCCCGGTGTTGAGCAAATTAGGCTCCAACGCATGGAACAAACTCAAGAACAAGACCAAAGGCAAGGTGAAGGACATTGCCCGCGACCTGATAAAACTTTATGCGAAACGCAAGGCTTCGCAGGGCTATGCCTTTTTGCCCGACACATATCTCCAAAACGAGCTTGAGGCCAGCTTCATCTATCAGGACACTCCAGACCAGATAAAAGCCACCAACGATATAAAAACCGATATGGAGGCCGAGAACCCCATGGACAGGCTTGTTTGCGGCGATGTTGGCTTTGGCAAGACCGAAGTAGCCATACGTGCTGCCTTTAAAGCCGTCGGCGACAGCAAACAGGTGGCGGTCTTGGTCCCGACAACCATACTCGCCCTCCAGCATTTCAAAACATTTTCAAGCCGCCTGGCCGATTTCCCTGTCAACATCGATTATATAAATCGTTTTAAATCACCGGCCCGGCAAAAACTATCGCTGCAAAAGCTGCAGGATGGCAAATTGGATATAATTATCGGTACTCACAGGCTGTTGAGCAAGGATGTGAAGTTCAAGGACCTGGGCTTGTTTATCGTTGACGAGGAACAAAAATTCGGCGTTTCTGCCAAGGAGAAGCTAAAGCAGTTCAAGGCTAATGTTGATACTCTTACCTTAACGGCGACGCCGATTCCACGAACCTTGCAGTTTTCGCTCATGGGCGCACGCGATCTTTCGATAATAAACACCCCGCCGCCCAACCGCTATCCGGTACAAACAGAAATAAGGTCGTTCGGGGAAGATGTTATTAAAAATGCCATCGAATACGAGGTTTCAAGGGGAGGCCAGGTGTTCTTCGTCCATAACCGGGTCCAAAACATAATTGACGTTTACGAGATGCTTAAAAGGTTTGTCCCCGGAGCCCGCATTGCAATAGGCCACGGACAAATGGACGGCAAGAAACTGGAGAAGACCATGCTCGATTTTATCGACGGCTTGTATGATGTGCTCCTTGCGACCACTATTATCGAGTCAGGGCTGGATATCGCTAACGCCAATACCATCATCATCAACGACGCACAAAATTACGGCCTCAGCGACCTCCACCAACTGCGCGGAAGAGTGGGGCGAACCAATAAAAAAGCATTCTGCTACCTGTTGTCGCCCCCGCCCGCAACACTTACCCCCGAGGCTCAAAAACGGCTAAAAGCCATTAAGGAATATTCCGACCTGGGTAGCGGTTTCAATATCGCGATGCGCGACCTGGATATCCGCGGGGCGGGAAATATCCTGGGCGCCGAGCAAAGCGGATTCATCTCCGAGATAGGGATCGATATGTATCAAAAAATACTCGACGAGGCATTGAACGAGCTCAAAGAAACAGAGTTTAAGGATCTTTTTGACGAAGAACTGAAAAACAAGGATTTTGTGAAGGACTGCCAATTTGAGTCGGATCTGGGAATAATGATACCAAGTTATTATGTTGGGTCATCATCTGAACGACTTAAGCTTTATAAGGAACTGGATGCCATAAAAGATGAAGAAGCCCTCGATGATTTCAAGCTCAGGCTCAAAGACCGCTTTGGCGATCTGCCGGTTGAGACAGATGCGCTAATAAACACCATAAGATTGCGCTGGACAGCCAAAAAGATTGGTTTCGAGAAACTTACAATTAAAAACAACCGCATGACCGGGCATTTTACAGGCGAGCGCGACTCGGCGTATTTTAGCTCCGATGCTTTCGGCAAAGTCCTCGACTTTATTAAAACAAACCCTACAGCCTCCAAGATGAGGGAGAAAAACAATAAGCTCACTCTTTATTTCGAGGGCGTAAAAACTGTTTCCAGGGCTCTTTATTTGCTTAGGATGATTTAGCTATTTCTGACTTTGGCGTTTTATGAGTTTTCTTGATAATTCCATGCGTTGCAATTATAAGTGTGTTGGTTTTACTCGTTTTATCCAAAAAGGCAAACTTCAAATTTCATTTCCAAAGTCAGATATTCTAATTGAAACGATAATAAAATGTTTCAATATATGGAAACATATTTTAGGTTGCGTGACATTAGCATTAAAGCTAAGCGTTAATGAGCACAACTAGTTTGTTTCAATCCTTGTTTTAGTGGAAGTTGAAAATTGAATATCGGTTTGAATATGGTGCGTGCCGCATTCTGAAACGATTAATTTTTATTTGGTTTTTAACTCAGTTCTATATTTTTTGTTGTGTGCCGTTTTTCTATTTTATTTAAACAATTCTATTTGTCTATACCTATTTTCAATTACTTCTTTATAAGCAATTTTCATATCATTAGACAAAAATGATTTTTCTATCCAGTTTATTGCTTTGGGCTTACTTTTAAGAAATCTTTTAAATACCCCGTAAATTTGTTTATTAGTTAGCCCTAGGCCTTTACCGAGTTGTTCAAAATGTTGACGTTTCAATTTCTTTTTTTTCCCTGCAAGTGTTAATGCAAGCTCTTCTGTGTCATCAGGATTGATAATTGCAACGTTTAATAAATCATACGCAGGTGATAATGTCCATCCAGAACGGCTTTCAATCATGGAGAAATTCTTTAAGTGCATGTCATTATTCCCAGTAAGAAAAGAGAATAGGACTAATTCAAAATAAAAGATTTTATCCAATAAGGTATTGTCAGAATAATTATCAATAGTTTTCCCGACTTTTTCAGTTGAACTTCTATATTTATCAAATGCTTCTGTAATCTGAAACATGTCTATCATATGAATCTTACTACCATCTGTTGTCCTGTCAATTCGCTTTGTCAAATATGAGAGTTCACCTGATGATAATCGTATTAATGACGAAGGTACTACACGTATGCCAAACGCCTCAGCTATTCGCATTGTTAAATGTTCGTTTTCAGGCATTTCAGGAAATTTTACTGATGGCGGTTTAAAAATATATTGTCCGCCAAGTGCACCAACAACAGTAAGTCGATTATCGGATTTTTCTTTTGTTTTTTTTATTAAAGTCATGGATAATTTGGCTTGAACCCCTGGTACTGAAACACTTCTTTCCACAATATTTTTAGCCAATTCGTCCATTTGTTCAAAGGTGTATTCTATTATGGGAGCATGTGATTCCCCAAAAAAACCCAAAGAGCATTTTTTATGGAAGTCCATGCCATCGTCAGCTGGCTCATAACAATATAAGCATTTATTTTTCATCTTGTTCAGGTATTGGTTTGACACTTACTGCACCTATACAGTCTTGACAACATGCTAATAATAATCCCATTCGGTCATTACGATTGATTTTCCAGTTCTCAGAGGCGATATCAAGCAACCATCCTTCTGGAATCAACCCTTCAAAAAAAGGAAATAAGCGTTTTTCAATATATGGTTTTTCGGTTACTGGCATTGTAAACGTAATAAAATCATTAGGATGTTTTTTTATGTACTGCTTATCATACTGAAAAACATATTCCCCTTCATCGGTTTCCAATATCACACCGGTAAAACAATCTTTATAATATACTTCTCCTTTTCTCATTTATTCAAGTCTTTACTTTTGGCTGGGGCTAGCTCATGTCCAAACATACAAAGTACCAAATTGACCTTATTCATGTTTAAATTTGTTTTCCCTTGTTCTATTTTTCGTACTACAGTTAATGCGACACCTGCTCGATCAGCAAATTCTTCCTGAGTGAGATTGACTTCCTTTCTTCTTTCTTTTACAAATTCAGATAAACGCTTCATAAAATTATATGCAGTTAAATATAAATTTTTGCAAATATAACAAATTATATGTAATTGGATATAATCATTTAGCAAAACATTATATTATATGCATAAACATATAGATAATAGCGATAGAATTGACTTTTACTAATGGCACACAACGGTTTGAACATGGTGCGTGCCGCATTTTGAAACGATTATTTTCAATGCTACGACAATCTTTATTTTGTACTATAACTTTCATATATACAACCAATTGCGGCATGCACTATATTTTTTGTTGTGGTGCGTTATTTTTTCACGCTGACATTGGATTCACTTGGATTTGTCCTCCGATTGCTTTCAATACTTTCATAATAGTCGCAAATTGAGGTTTTGCTCCATCAGATAATGCTTTATACAAACTTGGTCTACTCAATCCTGTTTCTTCCGCAATTTTTGTCATTCCGATTGCTTTTGCAATATGTCCAATCGCATTAATCACATCAGCATTATCTCCTTTTTCCAAAACAGTATTGAGATACTCTGCTATCATCTCCTTGCTTTCCAAATAATCTGCTATTTCAAATTTTGAAGTCCCCATTTTTCTATTTGTTTAAATTTTTCCAAATTTCTTTTGCTTTCTTGATGTCCTTTTGTTGAGTCGATTTGTCTCCACCAATTAGCAATACAATTATTTTTTCCGTCTTTTTCTTTGAAGTAAACACGATAACCTTTCGCAAAATTTATTCGTATTTCCCGAATTCCATCTCCAACTGTTTTACAGTCGCCAAAATGTTCGTCAGTTTCCAGTTTTTGAATTCTAAACAAAATTTTTGCTTTTGCCTTAAAGTCTTTCAACTTTTTCAGCCATTTGTCAAATTCAGTTGTTTTTTCGATAAAGAACATAAATACCGTATCTATTTGGATACAAAATTACATTATTTTTTTTGAATAATTGTAGTTTAGGCAGAGTTTTTTTAATGCACCACAACTACTGATAAGCACACCTTTTGTACAAATTAGTTTCAATCCTTGTTTTAGTGGAGGTTGAAGTTGAATGAAGGCATCATAAACAATGCCCGTGCCCTCCAACGGTTTCAATCCTTGTTTTAGTGGAAGTTGAAGTTGAATCTGTACTTTGCTCATGTGGTGTCGCTTTTAAGTTGTGTTTCAATCCTTGTTTTAGTGGAAGTTGAAGTTGAATCTTTTGGACAGGGTAAGCAGGCCAAGCCCGGATGATTAGTTTCAATCCTTGTTTTAGTGGAAGTTGAAGTTGAATTATGCCACTTAGCCGGGCTGATGAACTCGGTATCAGGTTTCAATCCTTGTTTTAGTGGAAGTTGAAGTTGAATTTTCTTGTCAACCTGAACAGTCCTATTCTCAAGCCCGGGTTTCAATCCTTGTTTTAGTGGAAGTTGAAGTTGAATGATCGAAGTGTTTTGTATTCCATATGCGTTGTTTTGGTTTCAATCCTTGTTTTAGTGGAAGTTGAAGTTGAAGTTGAATATCCGCTTTTGCCAATAACGAAGTTAAAGGACTTTGGTTTCAATCCTTGTTTTAGTGGAAGTTGAAGTTGAATTGATACTTGCAGAAGAGATAGAGAAAAGGGAGCACTGTTTCAATCCTTGTTTTAGTGGAAGTTGAAGTTGAATGTTGCGCAAAGGCGTGAATAGTGTCAATTGCATCTTGTTTCAATCCTTGTTTTAGTGGAAGTTGAAGTTGAATAGCGGGGCATAGAAATGCATGGCGAGATAATCGCTAGTTTCAATCCTTGTTTTAGTGGAAGTTGAAGTTGAATGCAAACCAAATACTTTAAGAATAGGTGCGGTTAATCCGTTTCAATCCTTGTTTTAGTGGAAGTTGAAGTTGAATAGATTTTCGGCAAGGCCTTGGAAGGTGGTATGTTCAAGTTTCAATCCTTGTTTTAGTGGAAGTTGAAGTTGAATAAGAAGAGGCGATACTGGAGAGCGAGGACGAGATGTTTCAATCCTTGTTTTAGTGGAAGTTGAAGTTGAATTTATCAGGGGTACCGCAGGAGGCAACGCGCTAACGAGTTTCAATCCTTGTTTTAGTGGAAGTTGAAGTTGAATATTTTCAAGAATATTTAGAAGAAAGATTGATTTTTTGTTTCAATCCTTGTTTTAGTGGAAGTTGAAGTTGAATATCAACAGAGCCGTCTTCATGCTCGTTGGTTTCTGCGTTTCAATCCTTGTTTTAGTGGAAGTTGAAGTTGAATCACTTAACAGCGCCGATGCCAACGTGTTCGAGGAAAGTTTCAATCCTTGTTTTAGTGGAAGTTGAAGTTGAATCTTGAACTTGAAGCGATAGGGCTTTAAGAGTACTTAGTTTCAATCCTTGTTTTAGTGGAAGTTGAAGTTGAATTGGCAAAATGAACGCTAACTACCGATAAGCACACCTTTGTTTCAATCCTTGTTTTAGTGGAAGTTGAAGTTGAATAAATAATCCTTTAGGATAGTCATCGTGTCGACATCCTGTTTCAATCCTTGTTTTAGTGGAAGTTGAAGTTGAATAGGACGACAAGACCGGTACGACAGAAATAGCATGCTGGTTTCAATCCTTGTTTTAGTGGAAGTTGAAGTTGAATCGACCCGAGCAAAACAACAGCAGAGTTGATAATTAAGTTTCAATCCTTGTTTTAGTGGAAGTTGAAGTTGAATCTATTCCTGTTTGCGATATATTCATGATTTCTTTAAGTTTCAATCCTTGTTTTAGTGGAAGTTGAAGTTGAATAATAAATCAAATAGTCGATGAAGTAGTGAAAGTTGAGTTTCAATCCTTGTTTTAGTGGAAGTTGAAGTTGAATCATCTTTCCTGTGGGCATATACGATAATAGAATTGGTTTCAATCCTTGTTTTAGTGGAAGTTGAAGTTGAATTTGCCTAAATGTTGAAAAACTGTTGAAAAACTGTTCAAGTTTCAATCCTTGTTTTAGTGGAAGTTGAAGTTGAATATTTCTTTTGCTTTTGCTTCTGTTGCTACTGTGTCAGTTTCAATCCTTGTTTTAGTGGAAGTTGAAGTTGAATACTATTCTGATGATGTTATAATTAGAATGTCAGATAGTTTCAATCCTTGTTTTAGTGGAAGTTGAAGTTGAATTTTTGCTGCAATGGTCGATGCCATCGCCTAGACACATGTTTCAATCCTTGTTTTAGTGGAAGTTGAAGTTGAATTGCCGGCGCGATCCGACGGAGGTTGTGAGTACGTCGGTTTCAATCCTTGTTTTAGTGGAAGTTGAAGTTGAATGATTTGTTGTTACGTGTGTTAGTTTTTGATATCGCAGTTTCAATCCTTGTTTTAGTGGAAGTTGAAGTTGAATGCCATATTATGTTTAATTCTGGCGGTATAATATTCTTGTTTCAATCCTTGTTTTAGTGGAAGTTGAAGTTGAATTAGACATGTCCGATGCCGGGCAACTTTACGAATTTTGTTTCAATCCTTGTTTTAGTGGAAGTTGAAGTTGAATCAATGTTCAACCAGTTCGTCGAAAAAACATCAAACCGTTTCAATCCTTGTTTTAGTGGAAGTTGAAGTTGAATTTTCGAGGGGGGGAGCAATAAGGAATCTACAGGTTAGTTTCAATCCTTGTTTTAGTGGAAGTTGAAGTTGAATCTTAAAGCTTATAGAACCTTGTATATCTAATGTGGAGTTTCAATCCTTGTTTTAGTGGAAGTTAAAGTTGAATAATATAATTTCCGTATTCACGGCAGAAAGAAATAAAGTTTCAATCCTTGTTTTAGTGGAAGTTGAAGTTGAATAGCGTCTGTATAAGCATTCTGCTGTCCGCATTGGTAGTTTCAATCCTTGTTTTAGTGGAAGTTGAAGTTGAATAATAATTCCAGTTTTTTACCCCTTCCCAAACCCCTAGTTTCAATCCTTGTTTTAGTGGAAGTTGAAGTTGAATCCGTAACTGCACACAATGCGCTGAAATTAAGGCTGTTGCGCTTACTATACTATTAAGCAATATTACAGTTGTCAGCATGTCAATGAACTTTTTTCATGGGTTTTGGCGAAATTTCCGAAAGCATTACAACCTCTAGCCCAGCATGTTAGATGCAGTTTGATGTAGCCCTGAAATAAATTTGGGCCAAGATGTCTATTTTGTGCATATATTTCGATAGGTGCAAGTTACGCATCTTTTTTTATATTTCGTTGCCCGTGGATAAAAATTATCCTCAATTATTCCGACCACTTCCCCGGCTATCTTTTTTACTTCTAATTTATGTTTTGTCTCAACATCAATTTCAACAATCTTGTTCTTGCTCCGCACGTAAATAAGGTAAGCTTTGTTTACCCTGCTCCCGAAGTTTTCTTCTATCAGCACGGCATAGCAATAAAGCTGGGTTAAGTATGTGCTATAAATTTTATCGTTAAACTTTGCGAATTTATAATCGAGCGGGGCCATAAAGTTATCGGCAAACACCAACACTTCATCTATTTTTCCTCGTAATGTGTTATTTGTCAGATATTGATCAATCAGTTTTTCCTTTACACCAAGGCGTTTGCGCAGATATTCCTTATTCCTTATCATTTTAAGGTCGTGGATATTACGGCCTTTTTGAACTTTGTAGTGCCGCTCCTCGAATTGGGGTATCCCTGACACGTATTCAAAGTAGATAAAGCGTGGGCAGAACTGGTATTCGATTATTTGCGATGGTGTGACCGACATCAGAAAAACATTGCTTTTACTTCGTCGCTCACAAGTTTCTTGTCAAAAGCCTGTCCTAGCAGTACGGTTTGCCGAAGTTCGTTTTTGCTCATGGGGAAAATATATACCGAATCTGTTTCTTCGTCAACCAGTTCTTCGATTTGCAGGTTTAGGCTGTCTTTTTCATTCTCGTTCAGCGACCCAAGAAAAACAGAATATTGCACCCTGTAAAGCCCGGCCAGCTTGCAAAGCTTAGCCACTTTTGTGCGTACTTTGTCGTTTTTAATATCGTAAAGCGTCCAAATTATCATTGTTTTTTTATTAGCTGGTTAGCAAAATGATGGGCGTCGAGCTGCATGGCGTTCGAGCGGGTTTGGTTTCGGTTTTTATGCCTTATCTTATCCTCATCGAAGAACTTGAAAAAATGTTGAACAAGAAGGTTCTTGCCTTCAGCGTTTAGCGAATACCCATTTGTAATTTTATCACTGTGCTTATCGTTAACTTTTTTGGCCGAAAACAACTTGAAAACCACCTCATCGGCAATTATCCGATAGGGTTCGATAAAATCGAAAACAAGGCTTTTGGTATTATAGTCGTCGCGGTGCATAAATCCCACAAAAGGATCGAGCCCGGCTATGGTCAGTGTTTTTTCCACACGGCTGTATAATATTCCGTAGGCATAGTTCAGGAATGCGTTAAAAGGGTCTTTTGCCGGACGGAAACTCCTGCCCGAAAACTTATACCTCTCTGACAATAGTTCGTTTAAGGTCTGGAAATATATCCTTCCCGCTGTGCCTTCAAGCCCCCTAAGTGTATCGTCAATTTCTGAAATTTCCAATGCATGCAGGCTGATTATCTTTTTCTTCAAATTCTCAATGCTCTCAATTTTTTCGTCAAGCATCAATGACTTATTTGCCCGGTTCTTTTTTAACCGCAATAAAAACTCTGCCTGATTGTCGATTTTGGCTGCCAGCCAATCCTTTACCCATTTCACCCCAATTTCGTTGAGGCTTGCTTCCAATTGCTTTTTCCTGATTTTGGAAGTGCTGCCGGGTCGGCTATGCCAGAACCTGCCTATTGGTGTGCCATCGTACTCAAACACTAAAATATCGATATTGTTTTTTACGGCAAGTATTATTGCATCTGTGCTTATTGCCGCCCCCTTGCTCAATAATATCGATTTTACTTTTTGGCTTGCAAAGTGATGCTTTTGGACAATTCCGTCTTTTTTTATCCTTACCTCAAAAAGTTCATCTTTTATGTGCAGATAAGTTCCATAAGTATTTATAACAAGTTGCATTTTTTATGTTTTTTACTTTTTGGTAACTGTTCCAAACCCCCTTGAAACCAATTTGCCAAGGCCTATAAGATCAGGTATTGTGGCATTAGTTGTAAAACTTCCACTAAATGCCAACAACTGTTTGTTTTTCAATTGTGTGGATTTCTCAATATATTTTCCTGTAACCATTATCCTTTCTTTGGCGACAAAGCCAATGCCTTTATAAAAACTTAAAATATTGTTTTGTAACTGGCGGTTTAAAAAATCATTTTTGTCATCGTTATTTTTAATCTCTAAAAACAATTTGTGGTTTTTTTGGTTCAGGGCTATCCAAAGGGTTTCAAACTTATACTCCGATAATTTCGCAAAACTGCCTATCTCTAGTGTTTTAGTGCTTATGTTTTTGGAGTTTACAATGTATCCGGTTCCATCAATATCAATATGCCTGATTTTAAGGAAAAGCTCGATCAACAGTTTTGCCCCATCCAAAAGCCCAATAAGACAAGGGGTGTTGTTTATTACTTTGTACTGCACCAGCGGATAAGCATATCTATTTGTTCCATCCTCGAAATGATTGTGCAGCAATGTGGAGTAATCTCTAAACATATTCCCGAAAAACCCGCGCAATTTATGTGCATCTCGCGTTTTGAGCTTAATTTCCGGGAACTTTACTATGGTTTGCGTCAACTGCATTTTTTATTGTTTTTAAAGTTTTTTTAATATCCATTGTTTTAGTAAAGGATCCGACAGATAGTAGCCTTTTACATTGTCCTTAAACAAAACACCCATACCCTCAAGTGTTTTTGTGGCACGTGCCACATTAATGTTTTTTGTTTTCAGCCTGGTATATATATTTTTGCTGTTTTCGGCTATCGCCCTAATTGTATATACGAATTCCCTATTGTTGGAAATGTCTTCCCATGATTTTTCCAAATAGTCTTTTTCTGTTATCAGCATCTGATTCAGAAGTTCATCGAGGCTTGGAATACGCTTATTAAAAACACTGAACAAAACTACTTGTTGAACTGCAAGTTGGGAGTAGTACGGATGCCCCATAGTTGTTTCCACTATGCCCTCTACATAATTGTCGGGCAAACTGATTTTCAAATCTTTGAATTTGTTTTTTAAATATGCTGTTATACTACTTTTCTCCAAATAATCAATGTGGATAATATGGGCAAGACGGTAAAACGGGGCTTTGGCCGACACAAACATGTTTTGCATTACCGATTCGTAACTACCTGAAAATATGTAGGTACTGCTAGTGTGTCGTTGAATTTTCGACCTGAACATTTTTATCAGATTGCCCCTAGGGTCGAACTTCTTGATATCCCCGAACTCATCGTAAGCGCATACCATTTTTGCCGAATGCTTTTTGGCAAAATTGTCAACAAAGTCAACACTTTCCGAAAGCAGTTCCCACGAATCTTTATTGTCGTCAACAAAACCTACAATAAACTGAAAATCTTCCAATACGGTTTTCAGTTTAATATTCTGTATCATTGCAACGGCACTGTTTTTGGCTTTTGCAAATTGTTGGTGCAGATTATGGTTCTTTAAAACTTCTTGGGTTATTGACGATGAAAGCAACTCAAGGGTTGGATTAGTAAATATATCTACAAAGGTGGTATAGTATTTTTGTTTTTTTAATTGTGAGAGGGCCTCGAGTACCAGCGATGTTTTGCCAAACCTGCGGGGTGCTATCAGCACTACGCTCTGCCCCATTTTTATGTACTCCATCAGCAAAAAAAGTTCTTTTTCCCTGCCTACAAAATCTTTTCCTTTTACGGGTTTTCCTATTTGTTGCATAATACGCTGTGTTGTATGGTACAAATATATGTATTATTATTTACATACGCAAACATGTATGGTACGGACTTGTGTATTGTTTGTTATAGGATGCATACAACATCCTCTTTACAGGCATCACGCATAAATCCTGTTTGATTATTATAATAATTATTTACTTCTTCAAGCGGCACATAAAAAATGTTATCTGCTAATACCCAACCCATTTGTTTAATTTCTTGAACTTTATGAAGATATTCAGGAACTGCGATTATGTGTTGATGAAAGGTTCTTTTATAAGTTTCGAATTCCTCACTTGAGCATTCTTTTCTAATCATCTTATCAAATGCCTCTTTAGCCTTTTTTGCAGTTTCATCACATTCTATAAATATGGAACATGTTTTAAACCCATTTTCAATAACCTGATATTGAGAAACAGACCAATCCGAACCATCATAATTTAGTTCCTTCATTGATTTAAAGAAGTTCAGAGAAAAGCTGAAACCATCACTATTCCTTTCGTAAATGTTATCGTAATAAAAAGAAACTAATTCCAAATAGTCTTTCTCATATATCTCTTCCTGATGAAGGGTAAATCTTTGAATTGCATTACGGACAGTATCTTCTGTCATTGGCCCGTAAATATTACTACATTTCCCAAAATCAACTATAATTACAGTACCAATATATTCTTTATTATTTTCCCGATTTACTCGTCCAGCCACCTGAATAATTGAATCTATGGGTGCCAAATCACGAAACGCCATATCAAAATCCAAATCGACACCCGCCTCAACACACTGGGTTGAAACGAGTATAGGCTTTAACCCTTTACCTGTTCTTGCCTGCCGAATATCAATTTTAATCTTATCTATCAATGCTTGCCTGCCAGCAGGTATAATATTTGTTGAAAGATAATATACAGGATTCTGAATATCTTCTTCTTTAAAATAACCAACAATGCTTTTATGTACATCAATTGAAAGGTTAACAGTATTGACTACGATCAAACACGATTTCTCAGCTTCCCAATGAGTTTTAAAATAATCCTCCACGAACTCATCTTGATTAGATATTGGCTTTTTGATTAAAGGTTTAAGCTTCGTCCGGTTGAATGACTTAAAAACTTTCGCAACATCTTCAATTGATCCTAATAATTCGATTGGCTCTGCTTTATCACCTTCCTGAATTAGAATCTTCTTGTTAGCCAGTTCATATACTTTGGGTTTGGTAGCAGTCATCAGGATAATTCTTGAATTAAGGA
>JAADIS010000096.1 GCA_013151215.1 Chlorobiota bacterium
AAATAGTAGTTTTTAATTAGATTTCTAAAAGTTTTACTGCTTTTTTATTTAGATTCCTATATTTGTAAGATACTGAGAATATATTAACTATAAATAAACTAGCCACCCTGTTGCTCTTTGTAATTGGCATCCCCGGATTAAAAGCCCAGGGCATTGCAACCACTAAACAGCCAATCACCTATAATGTTAAAACTTACTAATTGAATTTTCGGTCGTTTCAAAATTAAATGTAACATTTATATATTATATCACGTACAATAAAAACAATTTCGTAAAATCCTGATCTTAATTACAATATTTTAATTCAAATATAAAAATTTATGACTTATATTTTCTCGGTTGCTTAACAAATATTCTTAGTTCGCAATTTATAATCAAAATTGAGATTCTCAACTCAAATCCCATGAAGATCGATAATCCAATTCATTAGAATAGTGGGTTAGTTAGTTCTTGAAATAACTGATATTATATAATAACAAAACCTGAGGCTATGAGAAATATTTATCTTATTCGTTTTCTATTCCTATTGCTCCTATTGGTGGGCTCAAATTTGGGGTATTCACAAATTCCTGTAACCCCTTCCGTTCAGATGCTACTTACCGACAATACTGGCAATGCGGTTGCCGATGGAAGCTATCTTTTAACCGTTTCATTATATACGACTGAAACCGGCGGCACTGCAGCCTGGTCCGAATCGCAATCAGTTCTTGTTGCTGACGGATTAGCCAATATTATAATGGGAGAATCTTCTCCGCTTACATTAAATTTCGATAAACTATATTATGTTGGGATAAAAATTGGTTCCGCTGCAGAACTTGTTCCGCGATTACCCATGAACCCATCGACTTACAGTCTTTCAGCCAGGGCTGTTTATGGCGATAGTAATATTCTCCCGGCTAGTGGCGATGTGGGTATTGGCACCCTAATACCTCAGGCAAAACTCGATGTGGAAGGGAAATTACGTGTTGCCGATGTACCGGTGATAGATACCCTGACGCATGTGCTGGTCCGCGATACCTTGGATGATAAAATTGTAAAAGCCATGCCTGTTGATTCCTTCCTCCATGTTCTAAATAAGGTTGCCTGGAATTTCTGGTGGTGGGGCTGGCCTGGAAACCCGGGGCCGATCGGACCAATGGGGCCAATGGGGCCTCCTGGATTGGATGGGCTTGATGGTTTGGATGGGCTTGATGGTTTGGATGGTTTGGATGGGAAAGACGGAAAGGACGGTGGTGTTAATATACCCGGCCATGATTTAATTGTTAAAGACTCGACCGGCAGGGAAGTTATGCATGTTAATGCCAATACTGGGGAATCGTGGCATAAAGGACTGGAAGTTTTTGAAAAAGGTATTTCTATAGGTGACTCACTTGGTAAAGGAGCAAGGGTTGATATTTCTCCTAGTGGTAAAATCACCATTTACGGCGAGGACAGTACATCGACTGCTATCTTTTACCCCGATGGAAGATCATGGCACAAAGGGTTAGAGACATTTGAGGGGGGGATCATTATAGGGAACACGGATAGTACTTATCTTAAAATAAGTTCCGATGGTACAATTCAATTATTAAAAGGATCTTGGCTTGGTCCAAGTCTTCTATTTAAAATTAACCCAGATGGGACATCAGAACATTGGGGCATTGAAAATTTTCATAAGGGGATCGAAGTATCTAATGATATTCCACCTTTGGGAGGTAAAACAAGGATAACACCTCAGGGGGATATTCAAATTTTGGGTCCATTTGGTGATACCCTTATTTCCCTGAATCATGACGGCACGTCATATCATTCGGGGCTGGAAATTTTTGCAGGGGGGATATTTATTCCAACTTCAACAGGAGGGATTAAAATAACTAAAGATGGGAGAATCGTAATTGTTGACAAAAACGGATACATTGTTAATGAATTCCATCCCGGAACAGGCGGCGGTGATAGCATAGCATCCAACACTTTTAAAGATGGGATTTATGTATTAAACGCAGCCGGCGATACAATTACAGCTTTTGATAAGGATGGGTCAGTCCACAATGGACTGGAAACCTATAAAAAAGGGGTCGTTATAGGAGATATTAATGGAGCACATGTTACGATTGGAGAATATGGACTCATAACAACCTATGACTATTATGGAGATATGATAACGCAGTTTGGTGATTATGGTTCAATACATAATATGGAGGAAGATTTTTTCGGTGGTGTAGAAATTGGAGACCGAGAAAGTGGCCTTGTTCAGATTACAAACGATGGATCCATAATAACCTCTGACAAAAATGGACAAATAGTATCGGAGTTTAATACTGATGGTTCAATACATAATAAGGAGGAACATTTTTACGGTGGTATATATATTGGAGACCCATTCTTAGGAAATGTTCAGATTGGAGTCGATGGATCCATTAAAACCTATGACGATAATGGAGATTTAGTAATAAGTTTTGATAAGAATGGGTCACTCCATAAAAAATTGGAAACCTATGAAGCAGGTATTTTTATTCCTACATCAACAGGAGGGATTAAAATAACCCCGGAAGGGAAAATTGTAATTGTTGATAATGATGGGAATATTGTTAATGAATTCCTTCCTGGGGCAGGCGACGGAGGCACAGCATCCAACACTTTTAAAGATGGAATTTATGTTTTAAATGCTGCCGGCGATACAATTACAGTTTTTGATAAGGATGGGTCAGTCCACAATCGCCTGGAAACCTATAATGAGGGGTTAATAGTACCTATACAAAACGGGGGATTGTTGGTTATTAGCCCTGATCCGGAAATCGGGTTAGCAATTTTTGATGCAGAGGGTCAATTTATGCATCACTTGCGCCCCGATGGAGATGCATATCACTCCGGCACTTTAATTGCATTTGCTAAATTTTTTCAGATTGACCACCCATTAGATCCGGAAAACAAATACCTCCGGCATGCCAGTGTTGAAAGTAATGAAATGACAGATATGTACAATGGGAATATCATCCTTGATTCAAATGGAGAAGGTGAAGTAATGATGCCGGATTGGTTCGATGCCCTAAATGAAAATTTCCGGTATCAACTAACTCCTGTGGGGGCACCGGGGCCAAACCTTTATATTGCTGAAAAGGTTAATAATAATAAGTTTAAAATTGCCGGCGGTTCTAAAGGTATGGAAGTTTCTTGGCAAATAACAGGCACACGCAAAGACACCTGGGCTATTGAACATCCGCTACAGGTCGAAACAAATAAAAGCGATATGCCTTCTGGCCAGACAATACTAAAAAGTATCGGAATCGGAAGTTCGTTGGTACATTAGAATAATTTTTCATGTTTAACCAAAACCTTTATAATGAAACAATTATTAATAATATTCCTGATTTTTATATTAATGGCCGAGTTTACACATGTTTCGGCTCAATATCAGATTCCATTATATGCTCCAGGAAATACAGGTGGGCAAATAACGGGGAATAACTATTCAGTACTGGCTGTTACAGGGCAAAATGTTATCAGTGTCAGTTCGTCATCGGACAAAAAGGTTTACTTGGGTTTATTAGCCCCGATGGCAATAATATTTACGGGTACTGATATACAAACCAAGGGCTTGTCTGAATTGGGGCAGAATTTTCCAAACCCCTATAAAACCCATACAACCATTCCCTTCAATCTGGCTCGAATGACCGAAGTAACGCTTACCATTTACGATGTTTTAGGACAAAAAAAAGCCATTTTACTTAATCAGGAAATGCCACAAGGTAAACACAATATAGCGTTTAATGCCGATGATTTAACTCCCGGACTCTATCTGTACCAGCTTAAAGTGGAAAATAAAACGATGGTAAAAACGATGGCATTAACAAAATGAATAGTTTTGACTAAAAAGTCTAATAAAAGAACTTTGTAACAGATCAGTGCTGAAAATACAAATATATATTCTGTTATTAACAAGTTTTAACCAGTGGCTTTAACCTTACCTGATTTTAGATTTTTTATTCCTTATTTTAGATTTATCTTTTTTTCTTTTTAAAGAAGTTGTTTAAAGTTAAATTGAAAATCTACAAGAAACATCTTGATTTCATTGGACTTCAGCTACTTTTTATTTTATAGCTATGGCTATGAAATAAAAACCGAGCTTCGCCACTAAAACCAATATATTCCTCTCGAAAATCCCATTTAACTTTAAACAACTTCAAAAACATACCATCCCCTCAACAATTTGAATTGATCCATTGTCCTTATCCGGTCGTACAGTGGGTGGGCAGGGAAAAGGAAGTGGGCAAAAACAGATACCCGGATGGGGCTTGCCTTTTCTTCGGTT
>JAADIS010000102.1 GCA_013151215.1 Chlorobiota bacterium
AAGATGTCAAGGAATTTATATATAGCGGCGGCAGAAAAAGAAGCAGGCAAGTCGATGATAGTATTGGGAGTGATGGATTTCCTGTCCCGCCACATAAAAAATGTCGGTTTTTTCAGACCGATAGTGGGTTCGGCACAAAAAATCGACAACCATATCGATCTTATCCAAAAAAGGTATAATCTCAATTGCAGCTATGAGGAAATGTATGGTTTGACGGTTTCTGAGATGATCGATTTCATTAACGAGGAAGACGTAGAGGCAATTCAGCAAAAAATACTCGAGAAATATAAGCTACTCGAAAAAAAATGTGATTTCGTCCTCGTTGAGGGAAGCGACTTCAGGGATCATTTGAGCGCCTACGAATTCAATTTCAATTTGAGGGTAGCGAACAACCTGGGTTGTCCGATCATAGGTGTTGTTAGCGGTCTCGACAAAAGCGTTAGCGAAATATCCTATTCCCTGCAAATTATGAGAGGGGTAATGGACAACGAGAAATGCACCTCGGTGGGTTTGGTAGTCAATCGTGCTAATAGCTCCGAAATCAAAGAAATTAAAGAGGTTTTGAATAAGCACAAAAAAGAAGATGAAATCGACTTCGTAATCCCGGAGATCAGCAGTCTTCAAAACATCACAATGAGGCAAGTAAAACAGGTTCTTGGAGCCAAACATCTATATGGCAGCCTGGAAAGCCTTGATTATGAGGTAACTGATTTTAAAGTCGGGGCCATGAACCTGGACGATTTCATACAGCATACCAAACAAGGAAGCCTTGTAATAACTCCTGCCGACAGGGTTGACATCCTTATGGGAATAGGCATGACGATAATTTCAGGTGAGTTCCCTAAAATAGCCGGAGTGCTCTTAACAGGCGAATACAAGGCTAACCGGTTTGTTGTCAAACTTTTAGACAGTTTCAAGAAACTACCCCTGGCAGTATTGAAAACGGATATGGGCACATTTGAGGCTGCCACCAAAGTGAACCGGATACTTCCTTTGTTAAAAGCCGAGAACCAAAGGCGCATAGCAACAGCTCTTGGACATTTCGAGGAAAACGTCAATCTTGTAGAACTGGGAAATAAGATTTCAGTTTCCAAAAGTAATATCAGGACTCCCCTGATGTTCGAGTATGAACTTTTTGAAAGGGCAAAGGCCAATAAAAAACATATTGTCCTGCCGGAAGGTACGGATGAAAGAATCCTAAAGGCAGCAGATATTTTAATTCGTCGTAATGTGGTCGAAATCACACTTTTGGGAGACGAGAAAGAAATAATCAAGAAAGCATTAGCCCTAAGGGTCAAGCTTGACGGAATCAACATTATCGACCCTTACGACAACGACCTCATCAACGAATATGCCGCCGAATACTATCGTATCCGCAAGCATAAGGGAATCACGAAAGAAGCAGCGAAAGACCTGATGCACGACCTTAGCTATCTGGGCACCATGATGGTTCATAAAGGACATGCCGACGGAATGGTCTCTGGTGCCGCACACACGACTTTGCATACTATCCGACCTTCCTTTGAATTTGTAAAAACCAAACCGGGGGTCTCAATCGTCTCAAGTTCGTTTTTTATGTGCCTTGAAGACAAAGTCTTGGTTTACGGCGACTGTGCAGTTAACCCCAACCCCAATGCCGAGCAACTTGCCGATATTGCTATTAGCTCGGCCGATACAGCCAAAATGTTCGGCATTGAAGTAAGAATAGCCATGCTTTCTTATTCAACCGGGACATCAGGAAAAGGTACCGATGTGGATAAGGTAAGGGCAGCCACGGAAATAGTGAAACAGCGCCGCCCTGACTTTAAAATCGAGGGCCCTATACAGTATGACGCCGCCATCGATGCCTCGGTAGCAAGGACAAAATTACCCCACAGCGAAGTGGCAGGAAAAGCTACTGTATTTATTTTTCCCGACTTGAACACCGGCAACAATACTTACAAAGCCGTACAACGTTCGGCAAATGCCATTGCCATAGGCCCTGTTTTACAAGGACTTAACAAACCTGTCAACGACCTCAGCCGCGGCTGTTTAGTTGCCGATATCGTAAATACCGTAGTAATTACAGCTATACAGGCTCAAGAGAATTAAAATCCCGGATCGGGGTTTAGGGTTTGGTGCATTTCGCCAATAGTTGTAAACCATCCGGTTTATATTCTGCACAAATTGATTTTTTAATACTTTTATGCCATGAAGAAAATCAGGGTATCAGTATTATTAACCTTAATAGCCTTATTTGGCTATTCGTCTTTTGGCCAAACACTTAAGGACAAACTTGAACTTTTAAAACCAAAGTATAATTTTGATTATAGCGAGCTAAACACAAACAAGGCCTTCAGCGAAAAGTATCTAGTCAGCTTTGTTCAGCAAGTAGATTATAAAGGAGGCAGCGACAAAACCTTTACACAAAGGGTTTTTATCTCTCATAAGGGATTCGACCGTCCAGTTGTGTTTATCACAGAAGGTTATGCCGCTAATCATGCCGAAAGCCCGAACTTTCAAAGTGAGCTTTCAAAGCTGCTGAATGCCAATCAAGTGTGCATTGAACATAGGTATTTTAGCGCTTCAAGACCCGACAGTATAGTTTGGGAATACCTCACAGTGGAAAATGCCGCTAACGACCTGCATCGCATTGCACAGTTTATCAAGGAAATATACCCCGGTAAACTAATAAGTACCGGAATCAGCAAGGGAGGACAAACAACTAACTTCTTCAAATATTTCTTTCCTGATGATGCTGATATCTGTGTTCCTTACGTAGCTCCCTTGAATTTTTCGGACGAAGACAAAAGGGTGTATTCCTTCCTGAGAAATGTCGGTTCGCAGGATTGCCGCGACAGGATATTGGAGTTTCAGAGGAATATGCTTAAAAACAAGGAATTAATCTTACCCGAATTCAAAAAACTCGCTCAAGAAAAAAACCTTCATTATTCGATGGGCTACGAAAAAGCCTATGAATTATTGGTTTTCGAGTATTCATTCGCCTTCTGGCAATGGGGATATTTTAAATGCAACGATATACCTACGGATTATAAAAAGCCTGAAAAACTGATCAAACATCTTGATAAAGTAGCAGGTATCGATTGGATCTCAATTGAGGGAATTCATAAACTACAAGCATTTTTTTATCAGGCTATGAGTGAAATAGGAATGTATGGATATGATATAGAAGCATTTAAAGGGCTAACATCTTATACTAAAAACCCTGTTTTCGATTTCAGCCTACCAAAGGGAGTTAATGTGGAATACGATGGTGAGATTATGCAACGCATTGATTATTATCTACGCCATAAAGCTGAAAACATGATATTTATTTATGGCGAATATGACCCATGGTTTTCAACTGCCGTTGAGCCAGCATATCATACAAATACGTTTAGGGTAGTCAAAAAAGGAGGAAGCCATCGTACACGTATAAACAGTTTGGACAGCCTTCAACGACAAATGGTACTCGACAGCCTTAAAGTGTGGATAGAAAGACCATCAAAACATAAAAAGGAAGAAAATATGGAAAATAAGAAGAAAGTTACCGGCATAGGCGGAGTGTTTTTTAAAAGTAGCAATCCTGCCGAAATGAGAAAATGGTATAGCGAAAACCTGGGGCTTGTAACCAACGAATATGGTTCTTTGTTCGAATTTCGAGAAAGTGATGATGCCAATAAAAAAGCATATCTTCAATGGAGTCCGTTTGACGGGAAAACAGACTATTTCAAACCCTCGGAAAAGGAGTTCATGATAAATTACCGGGTTGAGAATATTGAGGAACTCGTTAAGGAATTAAAGCAAAACGGTGTTATCGTTCTCGACGAAATCGAAACTTACGAATACGGAAAGTTTGTGCATATCCTTGATCCTGAGAACAATAAAATTGAACTGTGGGAGCCTGTCGATAGTGTTTTTACCAAATTATACGACGGCCAAACAACAAAGTAGTTTTATTGTTTTTGTTCGATGCCTATCATTTTTGCAATTTAATCGAATTCAGCATTATTTTGAATCATGTTTTCAAATATGCTTAATTGTAAGAATGAAGATATATACCGGTAAAACAACATCCCAACATTTTTGTTTTTGAAAATTAGAGAACGGTGCGCTGCACCTTTTTTTGTCTGCCGTGTCATATTCTACAAAGAGGACGGTGCGCCGCACCTTTTTTGTATTCCTTGTTTTATTCTACAAAGAGGGCGGTGCGCCGCACCTAAAAAGAAAATTTCAATATCCCTTTAAAAATACATTGTGATTATTCTATGAA
>JAADIS010000149.1 GCA_013151215.1 Chlorobiota bacterium
GTGCACCATCACCATACACTTTTGATGTTGAGTTTATTTATAATACCTTTGACAAATATTCGATTACGTATGACTTTTTAATTCCAAAAGCAGTTTTTGAACAGATTAGATTGGATTACTTAGAAAAGTATTTAAACGAGATAACAAAATTCAACTCAAACATTTGGCATCTTTATGTTTATAATGATGATATTACAGCAATACAACAAGGAGGCAATTCTTATCAAATTCAAAAATCAAAAAATGCTAAAGCCACTGAATTAGTAATTGCTTTCATTGCTAACAAAGACCTTGATGGTTTCTTATTTGCAATTATAGCCAAAGACCCCCGTGATGAAGGTCGATTTGCAGTAAGTGAAATAATTCCAAAAATGTTTGGTAGTTATAATGACTTTGAAGATTTTCTTAAAGGATTTGATAATAAGGAATTTAAATACTTAAAAGAATTCAAAGACTTTTATAGAAAGTTGGATGAACATAAATACAATAGGTATATTGCATTTGATTTTAAGGATATACCTGTAGAGAAATTACATTAATAAACAACGAACCGCCAACAATGGCTCATACTGCATACCGCAAATTGTTGTAAATATGAATATTACGCTTATTAATTTAATATATTTGTAACAAGAAAAAATAGTCATATTAATGCGCTACGCAGCATAGCGCAGACCGTTACAAGTGAAATAGCAACAAATAATAATCAAAGAAATTATGAGAACACAATTAAAAAATAATGAAGAATTATTTTGATGATTGGAAAACACTGGTTTGTGCTTGTTTTTCCTGGCATTTGGACTATAGTTTTCTTAGTTTTTTATAACTCATGGTTTTATTACCTTTGGAAACGAAAACGGCCGTGAAGCATGATTTAAATTTATTTGTGATTGCTCATCGAGCCAACTCATAGTAGTTGTTTTGTTTTAATAGAATCCGACAATCGCTTGTGAGCCATTTTATTAATTAAAAACTAAGTGCTATGAAAAAATTTTACTTTTTACTGATTTTTTTGTTTCTAATTGCATCCGGATGTTCCAAAAAAAACGATACTTACAATCAGGATTCATCAGACCTGGTACTAGCCGTTGAGCAAATAGCAAATCAATATTTTGAAGCCTGGAACAATAAAGACCTTACAAAACTGAATCAGCTTACTGCCGATGATGGTGAGTTTTACGGTTCCGACCCCGAAGAAATTATGGACAAAACAGCTCTATTGGATATGTATTCCCAATTTTTCGCCGATACGACTAATTCATATTTATATAATGTCGATCTTAGAAAAATTAAAGTTTCTTCAACCGGTAATTCGGCCTTAATCATGGAAAGGATTACTTTTCCGGCGTGGAGCCCAAAGATGCCTATGGTTCAAACGTCTCATTTAACATTGGTTGCTGATGAATGGATAATTGATTTCATAAGTTGGGGCTTTATAATAAAAAATGATGACGTACCAAAAGTAAACGAAATACTCTAGGAAGAATTATGCATTTTCTAAAAGCAATGCATTTAAGCTTTGCGTTTTTTGCCGATAAATGAGCAAATTAAAGACGCACTGCGATTAAGATTTATACCTTTAATAGTAGTGTTTATAAAAATAACTAGTGTTTTCCCTCGGAAGAAATAGTAAAGGTTTTGTAGTTCAAGGAACTATAAGCCACCGCTTTCCAAAAAAACCAGGGGTGAAATAAATAGAAACGACCTATTAATATTTTATTACTTTTGCCGCGTGAATTTAAAGGCTTCAAATAAAGTTATTATTAAACCCGACTCACTGTCTCTTGCCTTAGTATTTGTTTTTATTTGTATAACTACAATTTCTTCCTATGGCATAGAATTTTCCGACAAGAAGACTACCGAATGGAAACTCGTAAAAAACAGCAATGACATTAAGGCATATGTTGAGGATTGCCCGATGGATGCCATTAAAAAAGTCAAGGTCGAAACGGTTGTGATTGCAAGCCTTTCCGAATTGGTTTCGATTATAAAGGATGCTCAAAGCCATAACGATTGGGTTTTCCTTAATTCCGAATCAAAGGTCCTAGACCAACCCGACCCATATCATTGGAAATATTATGGACGTACGGATGCTCCATGGCCTGTTAGCGATAGGGATTGTATTGTTGAAACTGTTCTCACCCAGAACCCTTTTGATTATTCTGTTAAGATTTCAGGAATGGCTATACCTACTTACAAACCCGAGACAGAAGATTGTGTTAGAATAAAGTACAGTAATTCTGTATGGACTTTTAACCCCCTTGGGAACGAAATGGTTCACGTATCCTTTGAATTAAAAGTTGATATCGGCGGCAACATACCTCAATGGTTGGTGAACATGGCCGTGGCCAAAGGACCATTTAAGACCATGGCCGGGTTCAAAAAGATTTTGGAGACAGGAAAATACCGCGATGCTAAACTTTCGTTCATTAAGGAATATACACATTAATAAGTATATCCTTCATCAATCTTCATCATTCAAGAAAGTTTCCAAACAGGAGGCATGATCATCCAGAAATTCATTTATCTCATCTACAAACTGTGGCTGCTTGCGTTGTCGGTTGATTGTAAGGTGTAGCACTACCGCCTCCCTTGCAGGAGGATAGCCTGTTGTTACAGTCCAAGCCAATGCGTTAGGACATTCTTCAAGATAAAACCTAAGCCCACCTTTTATTTTTCGTTGCGGCATAAGGTGAACTCGCCCCATAATCCACCAATCTCAAGTTTTCCATTTATAAGTTCCCCTATCGGAAACATATGATTACTAAAGTCTTCCAAGGATTCCAAAACCAGCTTTTCTTTGAGTTGCTCCTCTGTTATGCTTCTTTTTACTATTCTAAAAAATTCCAATTATTTGATTTTTTTTGATTAAACCAGCACTCTATTTTTAAACTCTGTAATAAGCGCTAAAATTACAATAAAATGCAAAAGGGAAAGGCCAATAATTACTTCCCTGCAAGATTTTCCAGGTTTTTTTATATATGGAACTTTTTGATCAACTATGGTAGATGGGCAAGAATATCTTCAATTAAAACCTTTAGGGTTGAGCCATTTTTCCACCTTCAAGCGGGATGGCCTGGCCATTTATAAAACCAGACTGGTCACTAGCAAGAAACCAGGCCAAATCAGCAACATCTTCAGGGCTCCCAAACCTTCCGGAAGGGATTTTCTCAAGAAAGGCATTTTTCATTTTTAGGTTTTCGGGTTTTCCCCATATTGATTTTCCCATATCCGTCATTACAATAGTAGGGCAGATAGCATTACATTGAATATTATGGGGGCCCCATTCAACGGCCATTGTTCGGGTAAGCTGATTCAATGCAGCCTTGGAAACACCATAGGCACCGAGACCGTAAGTTCCATAAAAAGCACCTAATGAAGAAATGTTGATGACTTTACCATACTTTTGTTCAATCATTTGTGGAACAATCTGTTGCGAAAGCAAAAATACCGAACGAAGGTTCAAGTCCTGAATGTATTCCCAGTCCGTTAATTCCATCTCAAGTAGTGGTTTTTGCTTTGCAAAGCCGGCATTATTAACAAGCATATCCCAGGTATTAACTTTTGACAAAGCCTCTTTTGCAAGTTTCTTCACCTCATCAACCCTACTCAGGTCGGCCACAAAAACGTGGCAATCAACACCATAAACCCTCACATCCTTGGCTGTATTTTCCAAGGTGTCGGCATTACGCCCGACAATTCCTATATTTACTTTGTTTTGGGCAAATTTTAGTGCAATTGACCTCCCCAGACCCTTTGACCCTCCTGTGATTAAAGCGTATTTCTTCATTTTAAGATGGTTTTAAAAAAAATGATGTCCCTACTTTCAGGTAGGGACATCAAATATACAATCAATTAAAACAGTTTGCCAGAAATCAATTATATTTATGAAAAAAAGATTAATAAAATTAACCTGTCCTTAACTGTAAACCTCCATTTAGGAATAGGTTTAGTGTTTTGACTTTTCAAATTTTCTATAAGAGTATCCGAATTTTTCATAAGTTCAAATTTAACCATTAATTGACATGTGTTCTTTGTCAACTATAGTTTTAAACATTTTTTTCCCTCTATTTATCCTAGATGCAACTGTACCTTCCGGGATTTTTAATATGTCGGAAATTTCCACAGATACATGCCTGCTAAACCAATGCAAAATTTATTAAAAATTATACTTTATCTTAGTATAAATCATCGAGTTGTCGGAATAACGGCCAAACTGGCCCCTTTCGTCGCCAACAAAAATATTTGAGCCGAGCAGAATTGAGAAGCTATCGCTGAAATCGTAAGTTAGCTTGGGGCGAATAAGTGCGTCGCCGTAATTCAGACCTACGTACGAAAACAGTTCCAAGTGCAGTGTTTCGCGCATGGCATCGTAACGTGCGAGAAAGGTCATGGTATTAGCAAATTCATCCTCATCGATAAAAGGATTGTAATCCATTATGTATTTCTGCATAAACTGAGTGCTGAGCCTCAGATGCCCAACACCAAAATCGAGACCAACAACATAGTGCAAATAATCTTTTTGAACGAGGGCCCCGGCAGCCATCGGGTCTGCGGTTTGAAAATATTTTCCATTATAATAGGCGGCCTCCCCACGAATCACGAAACCTTTCAATGTGGAGGTAAATGATGCTCCACCAACGCTTAAGCGTTGATGTTCAGGAGTTATCATCAAACCGCTTAAAACAGGGTTTCCCAGGGAATCCATCTCAAATTCCTTGTCAACATACATGCTTGGGGTTTGGTCCCAGGCATAAGCCCCCATCAAATCGAAGTCGATGGCAGAGGAAGAAAGCGAGTATTTTAAATAAACTTCGCTGTTTTCAAGCTTTGCGTCTATTGTTTCCTTTGAACGATCGAAAGTCGGCGGAGCCGGAAATGCCGGCGGCTTATACCAAACGGATCCAGGCCCCGGAAAGTCGTTGCCCGCAAAAATAGGCTTCCAAATAAGTTCCAAGGTGCTGCTTCCCAGATAATAATCCACTTTGGCAGCATAAACGCCAACACGTATCTCATCAAAATCAGGCAATAAGAATTCCTGAAGGTCAAGAGGCGAGACGATATCGGTGATGAAAACGCCGTCGGCTTTGCCCCAAACCACTTGCTGTTTACCTATCCGGAAATCAAAATTATCGAAATACAGATCAAGGTAAATTTCCCGCAAACGGAAATCCAGGCTGTCGATACCATAAGAGTAGAGCAAAGGGTTGGCTTTAAACGCAATACGGTCGCCCATTTTCTCAAAATTCAGGTTCAAGGTGTTTTGCAACATATTGAATTCGCCATTGTTGTATTGCAGTCCGGTATAGTTTCTTACATAGCCGTTAATATCAACATTTTGCGAACTTGCAATTTCAACTACCGACAATAGTGTTATCAATAATAATATTTTTGCTTTCATGGTCTTATAAATTTTTCACGCAGTTGTGCAACGCGACTGTTATTACTTAAAATATAATTCGTACTCATCTAAATGTGTTTTCAAACTGTTAGCAGTAGATTTACATTTGCTCAAATCACTTTCATTTAGTTCTTTTATAAAGGCTACTATTGGATGAAGATAATTATGCAATTGATTATGAGCCTCTCCCGTCATGTCACAGGTTTTGAAGATATTCCGGAGTTCGTTTTGCAAGTCGGCCCCCAATTTCCTATAATCAGATAATGTACTACTTGAATTAATACCGTCCATTAACTCTTTCATATTCTGAACACCTTTGTAAGTGCTAAAATCAACTTTCCATTTTTGCCCATTAATGAGTGTAACATTACTATCATGCGCTTTGTGGATTTCCTCCGTTTTAGTACTTTTTTCGTGTTTGGGATTGCTACAAGCAGAAATAAAAACCGCTGCGACAATTATCAATATATACCTCATATCATTAAATTTTCTCGTTAAAACTTTAGTTTGCTCGTCATTATTCCGAATCTCAATACTTTTCTCTTCTCATTAAAATAGATATTATAATAATCCATGCCGTTATAATACTGGATAAAGAACCCGATATCTTCCAGAAAGCGTGGATGATAGTAAAATATAAAATCAAAGTTCAATCTTTTCAAAGAGAAATCCTTCCATTGGTTAATATCGCCGAACATCCATATTGCCTCTGTCCTAAAGGATATTTTTGCTCTTTTATTCTTACTGTTTTTTTTGCCAAATGGCATTTTATAAATCGAGAAAGTCCCGTGCCATCTCAGCGGGCTGTATAACCCCTCAAGCTCATCAATCGACCAACTCAAAGGATGTACTTCCAGCGAGCTTATCAGGAATTGCTCGGCATTTAGTTTAGGAATAGAGCGGTCGTAAATCAGCCCTATCTCAAAAAAGTTGGTCGAAAAGTTACCAGTTTTGAGGTTTATTTCGCCATTAGGCAGATAAAAATTCCCTGCCTGACCGTTTGAATGGTGGGCGAACCTTCCAAAAAGTGTATGCCGGCTATTTGATTTTAAGGCATCGATGCGATAGTATAAAGTAATTTGCGGAATATAACTTGGCGTACGAACAGGCATCGATTCCTCCTGATACATCCTTATAATTATTTGAGGAGTAAGAACCCCCATCACTCGGGAGTTTTTACTCTGGCGGATTAAGAAATTAGGTATAATATTACCCTCGAACCAAAGAGGCTCAAGATTACCGAGGTCTGTTGGAAAAGTAATATAACTGTTCCCCTGGTTTACGTTAGCGATAATGCCCAAACCGATCTCCGGAACGGAATCATTCTTGTGCTGACCAAAACCCTGCAGCGAAATAGCAAGAACGAAAGCCAAAATAATATTATACCTCTTCATAATCCTTAATCCAAAACAGTCAAAACCGCTGTTCATTTTTAAATCCCCCTCATCATCATCCTTTCTGAGAATTTTGAAGAAGGGATGTTAGTGTTGATTTGTACATTATCGAGGACCATGGTCGTGCGATGGTTTTTCTGAACATTTTCCATTTCCGAGCTTATAATCACCCAGAGTCCTGAAATTTTCTTGAATTCCTTGATCTTCAGTACTTTCAGTAATTCAGCGTCTTCATCGTAGAACTCTTTTTTCAAACCGATGAAATTATCTTTACGAATCCATGTTTTTGTTTTTGAGTACATATAGTCTTCATCTTTAGGGATGCTCTCCACAACATAATAATCAACTCCGTCAATGCTTTCTTCACCGATTAAATTATGGGTATCGTCGTCGAGCTTGCGATCACCAAGGTCATCGTAAGTAAAGTCGGAGCCCATAAAGTAATCGCTCTTGCTGTCGCTGGATATCCTCTTTATCTTTTTCAGGGCCGGGAGGTATATCCATTGATCATCGCTGCGGTTCTCATCATCATAGGTCCAGCTCATAAACGAAGTGTTTTTTACGTCGGCCGGGGATTGAAAAAACATTATGCTTTTTTCAACTTTGCCCAAATCCTTGGTAAACTGCTTGATTTTTCTGATTCGTTCCTTTCCACTTTTATTTATTAGCGTCATGGTCAGATTAGAAGTCTGGTCGTCGCCTGCGGGACGG
Organism: Chlorobiota bacterium; assembly: GCA_013151215.1. GTDB lineage: Bacteria > Bacteroidota > Bacteroidia > Bacteroidales > F082 > BM524. The sequence continues at coordinate 7,507 of JAADIS010000149.1, forward strand.
TTATAGACTTTCTCGACAATATCCCTGCCTGACATATCTTGTGCTTGGATTTGAGCCATGAAACCAATTGCTAAAATTGCAATAAGTACTGATGTGATTTTTAATGTTTTCATCTTTTTCGTTTTTTAATATTTGATAAATCCTATTAATTAATTTTATGTTTTGATGCAAAAGCATTTTTAACTATTGTTCTTTTTCTTTTTGAAATATATGTTTGTTATGTTCAGCAGAACCAACATTATAGTTAATGTTCCGGCAAAGCTGGTGAACATGTTCAGGGAAACTAACGCCCCAAGTTCTCGATTTGGGGGGAATACGGAGAAGATAAGCACCAAAAACCCGGCTATTACAACTATGGCATTAAAAATAATCGCCTTCCCTGAGTGAGCCATCGTTTTTTGGGCGGCAACCAATTTATCGTCGGTGTTGGAAGCATTAAGCCTGTACTGTTCAAGAAAATGCACTGCATAATCAATGCCTATGCCAATGGCAATACTCGAAAGCAATGCTGTTGTAGAACTTAATGGTATTCCCAAAAAGCCCATGATCCCAAAACTTATCAGCGCAGTTATTATAATAGGGACAGAACTGATCAAACCTATAATGATGTTTTTGAACATTATGGAAATCAGAACAATTATAATAATCAATGACAATAGCAGGCTCATAATCTGTCCTTCGAGTATTAGGTCGGTAAAAACTAGCCCTTTATAACCGCTGCCTGCATAGTTCATGCTTATCCCAAGTTTTTTAAACCTGCCTTCATAGGTATGGATTACGTCAAGGGCCGAATTGATCGCTTTCGAGTTATCGCTCTTAAGCTGAAAAGTTACGTTCAGTTTCTCATAATCATAATCCACTACTTTATCAAGGTTTTCAGGGTCGCCCGACATTTCGTAGAGCAACAAATACTGGGCAACCATATCCTTGCTGTCGGGGATTGTGTTAAAAGCCTCATCGTCGGCATTCATAACCTTGTTCATGCGGTTTATATAATCCGTCAACGAGAAAGTATTGCCCACAACCTTCAATTGTCCGTCAACATCCTTTTGCATCTTATCAACCAACTTTAAAACTTCAGGATCCTTGAAAGTGTCCTTTTTGCCATTGGCATCGAGTATGAGGTTAAGCGAACTGGTGCCGCCAAAATGCTCGTTAATGAATTTATCAGTTAATACTATCTCGCTGTCTTTTTCGAATTTATCGAGGAAGCTAGAGTTTATCCACATTTCCTGTAGCCCGATTACCGAAAGTATAATTATTAACGCTGTCCCAAGAATCGAAACATATTTGTTCTTAATTATCCATGCAGCAAAAGAATTGGCTATCCTGGAATTCGAGTGACCTCCCTTATCTTCTTTCTTATCAACTTTTTTGGCTTTTGGCAACCCGAAAATCATAATTCCGGCAGGAAGGAAAACCAATGAGAACACCATGGCCATCATCACGCCGAAGGCGGTGAAGACCCCAAAATATTTTACGGGATATATCTGGGAGGTGAGCAATGAAATAAAGCCTACAGCAGTTGTTACAGAGGTCATTACAACCGGTTTCCACATATGTTTCAGCATGTCCTTTACAGCCTCTTTCCTTGATACTGAAGGATTATGATCCACAAAAGTGTGCAGGTGGCTATAGAGATGGATGCCGTCGGCAACCCCGATGGCAATGAGCATTACCGGAATCATCGTTGAGACGGCATAAATAGGTATGTTGACAGCCGCCATGAGGCCGAAAGCCCAAATGGTAGAGAAAAACACTACCCCTAAGGTTATCAATGTTCCTTTAAAACTCCTCAGGGTGATCAACAAAACCAGGAAGATTACCATTAGTACTATCGGCACCATCCTTTGCATGTCGGCCGGGCCCAACAGGGCCATGGTGCCTTCTACAATTGGCCTTCCGGCAACATGAATCTTGATGTCGTCGGTTTCCGAGGCTTTTGCCACTTCGAGTATTTCCTGGTAAAATTCCTGTGTAAACACATCATCCTTGATCTCTGCAACAATTACCGTAACTGTTTCGTCATACGAAACCAGCCTGCCGAATATCATTTCGTTGTTTTCCACATTCCGTTTTAAGCCCTGCAGTTTTTCAATGGATCTCGGAACCCTCTTGAAAAAGCGTTTTACGTCCATGCCGTCTTCCGACCCAACAATATTGTCGGCCGTATAAAGCGATGTAACATCGTTTTTATCTATCTCGTCGAACTTCTGAAAACGCTTGGTCAACTGCTTTAAAGTATCCAGTGTGGCCGTATTGAAAACACCATTTTTGTTTTCTATCGCAATTATGATCCCGTCCTGAATGTTGAACCATTCCTCAGCCTGGTCGCTATAAACAAATGCCGGATGATCGTGGGGCATATATTTATCGAGATTGGTCTCCATTTTCGTGTTTTCCTTCATTAAAAAGAAAAAAGCAATTGTAATCGCGACAATTACCACCATGCTGATCCATGGATAGTTCAATAATTTATTCAATAATTTTTCCATTTTGTTGTTAGTTAGTATTAACTATGTTTTTTTGTCTAAAAAAAGGCTGTTCCAGCCTTTTGCAATTAATTGCTTTGCGATTTATAAAACCTTAGCTGCAGTTGTGGGACGCGGTGCTTTAACAACCAGTATCCTTACCATTGAATTAGTATTATTATAAATACAATGGACAATGCCTTTTGGGCTTTCTACAAGGCTGTTTGCCTCAATCCTTTGTTTTTCCTCCCCGATAAGAACGTCGGGGCTTCCCTCTATCACAAAAAAGAAAACATCGACAGCTGTTATGTGAGGTTTTAGGCTTTCGCCCGGTTTTAATTGCATATATACTGCCTGCGCCGATTCGGCATTATAAATCATGCGGGCATCAACCTGATGCACATTGTCTTTGATCGGAGTTTCCGAAACTAGTGTTACTTTCATTTTTTATCGTATTAATTTATTTTTTATGCAAGTATTTTATTTAGTCCTGCTATTAATTTTTTTCCTTCGGTTTCAAGGTTGAAACTATGATTGCTCAAATCCCACCTCTTAACAAGCATCCTCAGCGAGCCCATGATTATTAAGACCAGGGTTTCCCTGTCGATATCGCCTCTCACATTCTTTTCGTCCTGACCTTTTTGAATTATAGTGTCAATAGTTTTCCCGTGGGTGTTTAACACTTCCGTTATTTTTATCTTGAGCGATTCCTCATTCTTGAAAATTTCTTCAGAGAAAATCACCGAGACCATTGAAGGCGACTCGGAAAATACCGCGAGCATGCGCGTGAACAAAAACTCTATCTTTTCAACGGCAGTTCCCTGAAAATCATCCATCAGTCCAGATAACATTATGGCCATCTCCTTAAAGTTGTTCAGTATGCTCAACAGTATTTCCGTCTTGCTCCCAAAATGGCGATAAATGCCTGGTTCGGAAATCCCAATGGCCTTCGACAAATTTTTAATTGTCAGGCCCTGTATCCCTTTCTTATCGATTATGTTAATCGACTCCTCGATTATTTGTTGTTGCCTGTCGGACAGCATTTTATTTTATGTTAGTTAGTATTCGCTCGCAAAATAACAACTATTATTTCAATTACACAAGTTTTTTTAACAAATTTTAAGGGGTAGCTAAAAAAAGCATCTTTGATATCGCACTATATATTTTATTATCCTCACCCATTATCCCCGATATCCGCTTATTTTCTACTTTTGCAAAAAAATTAAACCATGTCAGGAGAAAATCTTACAAACCTTTCAGCATTAGGCGAATTCGGCCTTATTGACGAATTGACAAACGAAATAAAAACGAAAAACGAAAGTACTGTTTTCGGCATAGGCGACGATGCTGCGGTTTTAAGCTACCCGGAAAACAAGAGGATACTCGTTTCCAAGGATTTACTTATAGAGGGCGTTCATTTCGACATGACATTTATGCCCTTGAAGCATTTGGGCTATAAGGCAGCAGTGGTGAACTTTTCGGATATGGCCGCTATGAACGGAGCACCAAAGCAAATGATTGTAGGCCTGGCGGTTAGCAGCAAATTCACTTTGGAAGCACTAAAGGAAATTTATGCGGGCATGAAAAAAGCATGCGAAAACTATGGGGTTGATCTTGTTGGCGGCGACACTACCACAAGCACTCATGGCCTTCATATCTCAGTTACTGTAATTGGGGAGGCTGATGCCGGAAAAGTTGTTTACCGCTCAGGTGCCAAGCCGAACGACCTGATTTGCGTCTCAGGGGATTTGGGCGCGTCGTATATGGGGTTATTGGTTCTTGAAAGAGAAAAAAGAGCATTTCAGGCCAACCCCAATGCGCAACCCGAGCTAGCCGGAAACGATTATATCCTACAGCGACACTTAAAACCCGAGGCAAGGGCCGATATTGTCGAAGCACTTGGGAAAGCGGAATTGCTTCCAACGTCCATGATAGATATTTCCGATGGGCTGGCATCTGAAATCCTGCACATTTGTAGAAGATCGAAAACCGGATGTGTAATATATGAGGAAAAGATCCCCATCGACCAAATGACTTTTGATATGGCTAAGGAGTTTAAAATAGTTCCAGCCATTGCAGCACTAAATGGCGGCGAAGACTACGAGCTTTTGTTTACGGTCAGGCAGGCAGACTACGAAAAGATTAAGAGCATTGATGATATATCCGTAATTGGTTATATTACCGATAGTACTGACGGCCAGCGTATTATAACCAATGACGACCAATCTATCGACATAGAGGCCCAAGGATGGGACGCGCTTAAAAACAAAAAAAAGATAAATGGGGATTGATTTACCTTCCGGTGATCTAGCAATCTCAATTCCTGTTTTGTAACTTAATAAGCGACAATTACCGGGTATTTTGATTTTTTTTTACCTTTGATGTTCTATTAAGCAAAAATAATGATCAATTCGGCCTCATTTACATTTAAATCGACCGGGCAATTGTCGGATAAACTGGAGACTCTGCTATCAGAAATCGATTTTAAGCCAACTCTTGCATTTTGTTTCATTTCCGTTGATATGGAAATAAAACATGTTATGGAGATAATAGCAAATAAATGTATAAGATTATTTGGCGCAAGCAGCTGTGGCGAGTTATTGTTCGACAAGAACAACGAAACTGTTTCGGATAAGGCGGCCGTAATCACCATAACGGATATAGCCGCTGACAGTTTCTCAATTATCAGTCGTGAGAGCAATAAGCTCAAATCCCCTGATTTCGGTTTGTTTTTGGGAAACGAAATCCACGGTTTCGAAAACAAGTCGTCGGTTATTATTGCAGCAAGCGGGCTCATGCTTGACGGCCAGGCCCTTGTAGAAGGCATTGTTGAGGTGAACGGCAACGATTTAGTAATGTTTGGCGGCCTTGCAGGCGATGATTCCAAATTCGAGAAGACATTTGTTTTCACCGAAAACGAGATTATTGATGACGGGGCGATATTGTTGCTTCTCGACAAAGATAAAATTGAGGTCTCGGGTATTGCCAGCAGCGGTTGGATAGGCCTGGGAGCCAACTTAAGGATAACAAGCTCGGATGGCAATATTGTTTATACAATTGATGACGAGCCCGCATTGGATGTATATAAAAGCTACCTAAGCGTTACCGACGAGGAGCTTCCGGCCATAGGCATTGAGTTTCCGCTAATGATCAAAAGAAAAAACGGCGAAACGGCGCTCAGGGCCGTCATCGGGATAAACAGCGAAGACAAATCATTGATTTTTGCAGGTTCTGTTTCAGAAGGCAGCTCGGTTACCTTTTCCAGCTCGCCGGGATTTGAAGTCATTAAGACGACAACCTCAAAGCTGGCTTCTTTTCACGAGCAGGACCCCGAAGCCGATCTGTTCATCCTGTTCTCATGTATGGCACGTCACCTGGCCTTGGGACCAATGGTCAATCAGGAAATAAGATTCGCTGCCGATAAATGGGATGCGCCGGTAATCGGGTTCTTTACTTATGGGGAAATAGGGAGGAATTCTAATTCATGCGATTTCTTCAACCAAACTTATACCCTTGTTAAACTCACCGAAAAAAACAACCATAAATAATATGAGCCACGAAGTCGATAAGATAATCCAAATTATAAACGAGATCGCGGATTTCAACGATTTCAACGCCCATAAAAATGCCATTATCGGCTTATTGCGACAAGTAGAGAAAAACGAATCCTTCAATAATTTCAGGCACGAAAGGGCTCTCAAGGACAAGAACGTATTGTTTTCGTTGCTCAGCAAAACATCCGACGATTTAAAAAGCGCCAACAAAGAACTATTGACCAGGGCCGAGGAGCTTGATACGCTCTTGAACACAATTCCTGCTTTGGTATTTTTTAAGGATACGTCGCTCAGATATGTAATGGTGAACAAAACCTATTGTCGTTTCACCGAATTGAAGACGGAAAAAATAATCGGCAAGACCATCCACGAGGTCATAAAAGGATATAAGTCTTCGTTCGACTATTCGGAAATCGAAAAAAACGTCATTAAAACAGGCAAGGCCATTTATAACATCGAGGAAAAAATAATTCGCTATGGCGATGACCACTGGCTCACAACAAACTTGGCCCCCGTAAAAAGCGAACAAGGCAAGATTGTCGGCCTTATCGGTGTTTCCTGGAACATCACGGAGCAACGCAATTATGAATTGCAGCTTCAGCAAGCAAAACAGATAGCCGAGGCCGGGACAAAAGTCAAAAATCAGTTCTTGGCAAACATCAGCCATGAGATAAGGACTCCATTGAACGGCATTATCGGAATGTCGCAAATATTGACGAAAACTAATCTCAACAAAAACCAAAAGGAATATCTGAATATACTTATCAATTCATCCGACAGCCTGCTTTCGTTGGTAAACGACATACTCGACTTCTCGAAAATAGAAGCCGGGAAATCCGAGCTGGAATACCATGATTTTAGTTTTAAGGAACTGCTTAACGACATCAGGAATGTCATCGAGGCAAAAGCCGAGGAAAAAGGCCTTGAGTTTGGCTTATTTGTTTCCGATGATTTTCCAGATATCGTAAATGGCGACAGCTATAAAATAAAACAGGTCGTGTTAAACCTCGCAAAAAACGCCATTAAGTTCACCAAGGCCGGCAGCGTGAAGATCTTCGCATCGGTGAACGAATTCAAAAACAACAAATACAGCGTGCAGATACGGGTTTCCGATACAGGAATTGGAATCAAGCAAGAGAACCTAAAGGGCTTGTTCGATGGCTTTTACCAGATAGATGCCACGACCACAAGAACTTACGGGGGAACCGGCCTCGGCCTTGCGCTATGCAAAAAACTTATAAATATTCTGGAAGGCGAGATAAACGTGAAAAGCGTTTTTGGCACAGGGTCAGACTTCTGGATAGAATTTAAAGTCAGCAGCCCAAAGGAGGGAAACTTGTTCAGCAGCGATGATAAGCTAAACTCCGCTGAACAGCTTAATGTCTTGCTTGCGGAAGACAACCTCGTCAATCAAAAGATAACGGAATTTAGCATCAAGCAGTTAGGCTACAATATTAAAATAGCGAACAATGGGCTGCAAGCCGTCGAATTTTATAAAGACAACATTTACGACTTTATCTTAATGGATCTGCAAATGCCCGTTATGAACGGCTTTGACTCAACAATAGAGATAAGAAAGATTGAAGGAGCAGACAGCGAAAGGCAGAGAACCCCTATAATAGCATTAACAGCCAACGCAACAAGAGAGGACCGCAAAAAAAGCTTCGATACCGGGATGGACGGGTTCATGAGCAAACCTTTCAACCCCATAGAGCTTAAAAAAATGCTCATTAAACTCAAGATCTTGTAAAGCATGTCGGTTTCTGAGATAGCACTATTGATAGCAGCCGGCCTGATGGTCGGCTTTATTAATACCCTCGCCGGGGGGGGGAGCATAATTTCCTTATCTATCCTGATGGCCTTGGGACTGCCCCCTACCCTTGCAAACGGCACCAACAGGGTAGGTATAATTATCCAAACCCTAACGGCAACAACAAGTTTCAGGCAACAAAAAGTATTGGAGACCAAAAAAGCAATAAAACTGGCTATACCCGCAACGATCGGTTCCGTGATAGGTGCTTTTATTGCTGTTGACATCAACGAGGACATTTTCGAAAAAGCGATCGGCGTTACAATGCTGATAATGCTTGTGTTCATATTTTACAACCCTAAGAAATATATTTACGGAAATATACAAATAGAGAACAAGCCATTTACATGGAAAACATACTTGGTTTTCCTTCTTATAGGAACTTACGGGGGGTTTATCCACATGGGAGTTGGTTACTTCTTGCTTACAGCCATTGTTATGGGAGCAGGGTTCGACCTTGTAAAAGCCAATGCGATTAAAGTTTTTGTTGTGTTGGCATATATACCTTTTTCCCTCCTCGTATTTATTTATTACGGACAAGTTAATTGGCTATATGGTATAATAATCGCCATAGGAAGTGTTAGCGGCGCACTAATCGCCTCTCGTCTTGCCGTAAGCAAAGGAATAGAATTTGTTAAATGGGTAATCGTTATTGTAATACTACTCACGACCGGGCAGATGTTCGGTCTTTATGATCTTCGCGAACTTATTTGACATTCAGCAAAGAAGTTATAAATTCCATGCTGTCATGCTATTTGTTTTTAAGCAGTTCCATTTCTTTCTTCAATTCCGTAATTTCTGCCTGCAATTGAACAACGATATCTTTCAGGGGCATAATTGGGGCAGGGGCTTCCCAAGTGGCGTTGCCGTCGGCATCACTGGTAAGCACCTTGCCGGCCCCTGGGCTGCCACCGGTAATTTTAATCGTTCCATTGATATATACCTCATCAACACTGAAGTTGCCTCCTATCAGCGGCAGCGACGAATTAGAATTCTCAATATATAGCTTGTTGTCGCCAACTTCGCTATAACCAGCCTTATAGCCTATAAAAACGTTACCTGATTTGCTATGGGTAGTTGCCGACCTTCCGGCCTCGTAACCGATTATAGTGTTGTTGCTCCCGGCTTGGTTGTTGTAGTTGGCTGAATAACCTAAAGCTACATTATAATTACCGGTAGTATTCCTTTTCGATGCATACCCCCCCACTGCCGTATTATGATCACCTGTGCTATACAACAGTGAAAATTGACCTATCGCCGTATTTACACTGCCTGTTGTATTGCTTTTAAGCGACTCGTTGCCAACGGAGGTATTATATTCACCAGTCGTGGTGCTTAAAGCCGATTTATATCCAATTGCGGTATTATAATTCCCGGTCAAAATATTATACAAGGCTAAAGAACCGATCGCAGTATTATAATTCCCTGAAAAATTCGAGTACATGGAATAGTTGCCGACAGAAGTATTATCGGTTCCCAAGGTCCCTCCCGTAAGGGCAGAAAACCCTATGGCGGTATTTCTTGATCCCCCGGTATTTGTATTTAACGCAAATGGCCCTATCCCGACATTGTCATTTGCGCCATTGTCATTTTCCCCGGCATATTCGCCCAAAAACAAACTGGAGCCATCATAAAGCCCATCGCTAAGCTCGTTTATCTGGCTTGCCCCAGCTTGCGGCGCTTCCCACGTAGCATTGCCGCTCGCATCGGAAGTAAGCACTTTGTTAACGCCTGGAGCGCCCCCGGTAATTTTAACTGTTCCGTTAATATATACTTCATCCGCTGCAAAATCGCCTCCGATGAGCGGGGTAGTCGAATTTGAGTTTTCGATGTATAGCTTATTGCTGTTTGTTTCAAAATATCCGGCTTGATATCCCAAGAACACATTTCCGCTCTTATTATGCAGAGCGGACCCCTTGCCTGCTTCGGCGCCAACTATGGTATTGTTCCAGCCTTCAACATTATAGAAATTGGCGTGAACACCAACAATAGTGTTGTATGTGCCTGTTGTGTTGCTGGCCATGGCTGCTGCCCCGAACCCTGTATTGTACGCACCCGTTGTGTTGGCCATCGATGAAAATACACCAGCCGAAGTATTATCCGACCCCGTAGTGTTTGCTGTCAGTGCCCTGTATCCTAAGGCAGTATTGCTAAAACCTGACGTATTAGCTTTTAACCCTTGAATGCCTACTCCCGTATTATTTGAGCCGCCAGCATTATAGAGGCCAGCATCGCTGCCGAGGAAAAGGTTTATCACATCGCTTTTCCCATCCGTCAGGTTGTTAATATTGCTTGTCGCGCTTGAAATAATCTCAACCCAGCCTCCATTTGCTGAATCAAAGTGCCAAAAACTATCGGTATCGGTATCATAAACCAACAATCCGTTTGCAGGAGAGGAAATACCCGTACGCTGAGCAGTGGTATGCCTTGGGATAAGTATGCCTTTGGCGTTTGAGCTTATATCCAGCATACTTGAGGCATCAGCGGCTATGCCGTTCGTGTTGATTGATACCTGGGCATAATTTGTTACTCCCGTCAACAAGCTTATTATAATCAAGAGCATTGATTTTCTCATATTAGCATTCATAGTTTTCATATCCTTTTATAATTTATTTATTTGCATTTGATGTGCCCTTAAAGGCAGGCGTACAAAAAACCCGACCCGCCAAAGGCGGGTGCGGGTGAAACCAAATTCCTACCTTCGGTGATTATTCTTTTTATTTATCGTCAATTTCTTCATTAGCCTCAGGGCCGGGCTTATAACCCGGATTTGATATATGCCCGGATCCAGCTTAATCCGAACCCTCAAGAAATCCGTATTCACTATGTCTTTCCCCAATATCACTTTATTGGTTTTATCGTGACAAAGTATTTTTAAAACCCCGTTTCTTATCGGTTCGGGGATTTGAACCGTCAACTCTTCCTTTTCGTAAATCACGATTATCGTTTCTTGCACAGCTATTATTGATTTTCTGGGGCAAAAATATCGGTAAAACAAACTGGCACAAAATATTTTGGGGCGACATCAGGTAGGCATGTGCTGGTTTTCGGGTAGATTTTAGGTAGGCAATTCCAGAAATAGGCTATTGTATTTGCCTCGTTCTCTGGTTTTTAGATTTTTCTGATATCTTATTCAAGGACATTCGGTATTTGATGTGCAGGTAGATATATGGTTTTACATTAGATTTGTGCTTTAGTAAAATAATTACGTATCAGCAGAAACTAATAATAGCTTAAATGAAAAGAGCCAAATTTGAAATATCCCTAAACAGATCCATTATAAGCAGCATAATTATTGCTGTTGCTGTTAATATCAACATAATGGCAGACACCACCGCAAGCAACAGCTTGTTCGAGCACCTGAAAACCCTTAGCGACAAAGAACAGGCCGACACACTCAAAAAGACCATACTCAAAAACATATTCAAGGATCCCAAGACAACCTTTATAAACGTCAGGAAATTCAGCACGCTTAGTGCAGTAGCCGAGGATTCCACCTTGCTATGCCAATCAAACTACTGGACCGGTATGATATATGAAATGTTCGGGGACTTCGAGAAAGCCATCGAATATGATTTTAAATCCCTTGAGATTGCCGGGAGAATCAACAACAAAAAATTGATGGCCATCAGCCTGAACAATATAGGGCTTGTTTATTCTTATCAGGAGGAATACCGGGAAAAAGCACTGAAATATTTCCGGCAATACCTAAGCATAAGCCTGGAAAACAAATTCGACAAAGATATTATGGGGGCCTACCTCAACATCGCTATGGTATATCAAAACATGCAACAATACGATTCGTCGGAACATTATTACCAACATGTTTATACGGTAGCCACCACATTAAACGACAAAAGGCATTTGGCGTTGGCGTATTCCGGGCTTGCAAGCAACGAATCAGCAAAAAACAACGATGTCCTTTTTTTGCAATATGCGAGAAAAGCAATTGCGATATATCTTGAGGGGGGTTACTTATTTGAGCTTTCAGCATTATATTACGATATTTCTATTTGGTATAAAAACCATAAGCAGCAGGATAGCGCATTGTACTATTCGTACAAGATGTTGGATATTGCAAACGAGTTCGACTTAACAACCTATAAAATAAATGCTTTTAAGAACATATCGCAAATTTATGAAATGAAGGGCGATTTCAAGACCGCTTATGTTTATTTAAACGACTACCTTAAATTGAAGGACAGCACAAACTATCGGGAAACCAAAGAAAATCTGGCAAGGCTACAAACTATTTACGAAGTGGAACTGAAGGATAAAGAAATAGAGAACCTGACAATTGCCGAGAACCTGCAGTCAAGAAAAGAGCAACTTTACCTAATGCTGATCTTGGTAATGATAATTATTTCAGCAATCGTGTCTTATTCCGTTCAGATGAAACGAAAAAAAGACAAGCAGGTAAACCAACAAAAATTGCTCGTCCACCTCAAGGAGAAGGAGCTTGCCGGCCTGGAACTGGAAAAAAGCAAGGCCAACGAAAAAGAACTCGAAACGCAATTGGCCTTCAAGACACGGCAACTGACAACCCACGCCTTGAGCATGATGCAGAAAAACAAGCTCATGCAGGAATTGTCGGCCTCAATACAGCAAGTTAGCAAATATGCCAAAAACGACCAAAAAGATGAGATAAGAAAAATGCGGCAACAAATCAAGAGGAGCATGAACGTTAGTAAAGACTGGGATTTGTTCAAGATGTATTTCGAGCAAGTCAACAAAGACTTCTTTACGCAGCTAACTGCCAAGGCACCCAACCTCAGCACCAACGATTTACGGCTAAGCGCGCTCTTAAAGCTAAACATGAACATCAAAGAAGCCGCATCTGTTTTCAATGTGGAACCGGCAAGCGTGAAAAGCGCCCGCTATCGCCTTAGGAAAAAGCTCAAGCTTGACCAGGAAGAGGATTTATACGTGTATATGAGGGAAATCTAAGGCTGTTCGTCGTGGCAATGCCGGATGCCGCACAAATACTTCATTACATTCTTTAGGGTCGAAAATGGGTATGGCTTTCGGGTTGGCTTAATTTATTAATATTTCTGTAACCTTCCAAATAGAATTATTGCAAATTGTTTTTAACGAAATTTCAAGTATTGAAACAATGCTTTGTAGGCGTGGTTCTTTATGAAGAAGTTTTTTGGCAATATCTGCGTGTTGCCTTATTTCGGATTCTATTCTCTTTTTATAATTATATCCGGCTTCGAGATAAGTAGCAGCTTCAACAATTGTTTTTGACAAATGATATAATCCCAATAATGAATATGCCTGCTCAACTTCTTCATTCAGTTTGTATTTAGGGTCTGCTGAAAAACGCCTAACAACGTGAGGTATATGTTGTTACACGATTTTTGTTAGTTAGGGATGCAAACTTTTTTCAAGGATTTATCAAGATATTTCTTTTCAAACCCTGATTGTTCCTGCTGTAACTCTCTAATTAAAGTAATTGATTTTCGAATATCTTCAAAACCATTTTTTTTACGGGATAAAAAAACAAAGGCATTAAAAATCTTATTTAGAATACGATTTCTCCAAATATCAGGTTCTTCATTTAGAGACTTCTCGGAATAATCAAGAAGGTCTATTCTTATATTTATTATTTTATCATTGCTGATAGAAATAACAGAAAAATAAAAATAATATAACAACTCATCGTCAATACCATCAATGCCAAAAACTTCATTGAATTGCTTTATGTTGTCGTTAATGTTAATTGATTTTAATAAAATGTATGTTTTTTTTAACTTGTCTTTATCAGGATCGTTTGAAGAAAAAATATTATTAAACAACAAAAATGCAAGTCGTAATATTTTACGACTGTCAATATCAGTATCTATTGTTTCCGATACTTCAGATAATATAACTTGCAATTCACTTTCATTAAAAAGCGAATGAATATCTTCATTATCTAATATTTTATCTATAAATATGCTCATTTAATAAGCTCTTGAACTTTTTCGTAAAACATTTGAACAGTTTGTTCAATATTATATTCAATAAAAGATAATATGGAAAAGTGGATATTATTATGTTTAAACTCATCTTGCTTAGATTCCATTTTTCCGAAATCTTTTTGGCCATCAACACAAAGATACTTTTTATATTTCGTTTTCTCATTCGAGCATTGGCATAAATATATTCAGTTAACCATCAATTTATTATATAGGTTTCGTTAATTTATATAAGCCGGCATCGGTTTTCTCCAAACCATGGTTTATGCAATACTGCTGGACAGCAGGGAGGTCGCATGTTTATATAAAAAATCAAGATTATCGTTAAAAACGAACACGGGACAGTTTAACAACCCTTGTGGTCTGCCTCAATCCGGACCTTAACCGAAGAGTTACAAAATATATACCGCCGGGGCATTCCGAACCATTCCCTGTTTTGCCGTCCCACGAAACTCTTTGATTTCCTGCAGGCATTTCCTTTTTCACCAAGGTCCTTATTGTTCTTCCGTTCGCATCGGAGACGGTTAATTCCACAAAATCAGTGTTTTGCAGCTTGAAACGGATAGACGTACTAATATTAAACGGATTAGGGCTGATTTGCATTGCTGCGGAAATCCTGTTCAGGCCATTGTTCACGTCGATACCCAACATGCTTCCATCCCTATAAGTCTTAACCAGGACAATCTGATGATCGGTAGCGGAAGGTTTGCCATAGCCTGTCATTATCAAGCTGTTGTCGGAGGTTCTTTGTGCGCTAGTATAAAACACAGCTTCATCATTTTGCTGCTTACGCGTCCACAATGTATCCCCGGAATCATTTATCTCCAGCATGGCTCCGGATTCCCAATTGCCGACGACTACGAAACTACCATCATCATTTAACACTGCCGAGTTCATATAGGAATATAATCCTGTTTGCGGATAAATGTATTCCCAAACATCCATGCCTGTGGGACCCAACCTCATCAAAGCGGGGGCGCCTGTCCAGGCACCGCCGAACAACATCCCTCCATCTTGGCTTTGAATTACAAAATTTGGTATGCCGCCTTCATATTGTGCCCAGGTAAGCTGGGTAACAAGCTCACCCGTACTTTCAATAATAAACATATTTGGATACCAAGCTCCAGCCGAAACTATCTGAAAACTTCCAACAACAGCATACCTGTTGTCGGCTATCGGGCAAATCGATGTCGTACCGCTATAATTATTCGAGAAATACGATTCCTCCCAAATAATATTGCCGCTTCCGTCTATTTTGAAAATATGTGATTTGCCATCAACAGTTCCGCTTACGATAAAATTGCCCTCATCATCTTCCAACACAAACGAGGCACCGTCCATATTCAATTCGCCGCCAAAGGTATAGTCCCATTCAATTATTCCGTTGGCATCAGTCTTGAAGACCCAGCCGTCAACATAATGACCAGGAACATTTGTATTTGCCGCTACAATAAAGCCACCGTCGGAAGTCTGCTGTACGCATCGGCCTTCGTCGAAACCGCTACCGCCATAAGTTTTCGTCCACAAGCTGTCGCCATTGGCATCGGTTTTCAACAACCAAACATCGTAATCGCCTGCGCCATAGGAGTTTGTCTTGCCAACTACTACGTAACCGCCGTCCAGGGTGGTGGCAACACTGAAACCCACGTCGTTTCCGCTGCCGTCAAAAGTTTTATAAAAAGTATTCTGGGCAAATAATTGTCCTGTAATCATAACAACTGCAAAGAACTGTAAACAGGTCTTAATTAATTTAGAATTTTTCATTTCATTAATGGTTTAAAACCCAAAATTAAAAAATTTTGTTGTAATTGGCAAGGATAGGCTGTATTTTTACAACGGTTTGGGCCTTTACCCATTAAAATAACAGTACGCTGCACCTTGGTTCCCCCTGTTGGCCTTGCTACAAATATGGCGGTGCACTGCAGCTTTTTGTTCAGGGTCGTTAGCCACTTCCAAAATCAAAAATCGTTGATCGGCGTTCGGCGTTCAATAGGAATTACGAATTACGAATTATAAATTATGAATTATGAAATTTACTTGGGATATGAAAACAACTTCCAAAATCGTTAATCGGCGTTCG
>JAADIS010000094.1 GCA_013151215.1 Chlorobiota bacterium
AGAATCTCTATCATTACAATGGATTTTGCCATATCAATAAACAAAGTACCTGTTAGAATGACTACCGAAAGATGGTATCATATAACATTGGGACATCCTGAACTGTCTGTTTATTATTATGATATTCTGGAAACAATTGAACATCCTGATTTTGTCTTTATTGGAAACAGTGAAGAATATCTTGCTGTTAAAAAGTTAAATGATGAGATGAATAAGTTTATTATTGTCGTTTATAAAGAGATTGATGAAAGCGATGGATTTATTATAACATCTTTTATTACAAATAAAAAGCCGTACTTTGCAAAAAAGAAAATGATATGGAAACAGTAGAAATAGAAGATATAAATAACCTCCTGCCTTATTTTTTGAAATACAAAAAAGTATGGGCCGATTACGATGAAAAGGCAGATGTTCTTTATTTACACTTTAAAAAACCCAATCATGCCGATAATTCTGAAATGACAGATGATGATGTTATTATCCGTTATGAAAAAAACGAAATTGTCGGTTTATCAATTCTTAATGCAAGTAAACGGGATACCAAGCCTCGTTAGTCCAAGTCACCCTTTGGCGCTAAACATATATTGCCTTGCCCGACCGACTGTCTAAAAGCGAACTGACAATTCCGGCTATTCAATTAAATTTTAGGGCAGAAGTCCTCAATACAAACGACTGGTTTTTTTAATCAGTGTAATCCTTGGCCCGGGGATTGAAATTTGGCTTTGAAAAAATAAAACTAAAATGACCACCATCATCGTAAAACCGAAAACAAAATCGGAATACAACCTGCTAACACGACTAAATATGAAAATAAAATATGATAAAGAAACCGATATTATGTATATTCGGTTTTCGGATGTTGAAATTGCGGAAGGCATGGAAGAAAAGTCCGGGGTGATGATTGATTACGGTAATGACGGGAAGGTGGTAGCTATTGAGTTGTTAAATGCTTCCAAAACTACCGAATCTCCCACCGGTATTGTTTATGAAGCTGTCTGATAATGATTCAATTTCAGTAACGCCTTAAACCTCAAACCTAGAACGTCACACAGGACGAAAGGACTGACGGAGAGAAGATACGAAGTTGAGAAGTTGCAAAAAACGAATTCATCACTCATCACTAAAAAACCCTGAACGCAAAACAAGAAACAAGAAACAAGCAACAAATAAGAAACAACAAACAAGGAACAACAAACAACAAACAACAAACAAAATTGTCCCCCGACCAAATCATAGTAACCCTCGTCATCCTCTTCCTGATAATTTCTCTGTACAAGAATTTATTAGGTCCCGGATTCACATTTATTATCGGGATAAGTGTTTTGGGTATTTTCCGTATTCTCACACCAACGGAAATGCTTAAAGGCTTTGCCAACGTACAACTCGCAGTCATTATTCTGTTGTTGCTGATAGGGGAGGTGATTAGAAAATCTACTTTAATTGATAATTTGTTTGAACACTTTTTCCGGAGAACTTTCTCTTATAGAAAATTTATCTTCAAACTGATTTTTCCTGTTTCCGCCTTATCTGCTTTTATCAACAACACGCCGTTGGTAGCCATCATGATGCCTTATGTGCATAGCTGGGGGAAGAAAAACAACATTGCACCATCCAAACTGTTAATTCCACTTTCTTATGCCGCTATTCTTGGAGGAACCGCTTCATTGATTGGTACATCAACTAACCTTGTGGTAAATGGTATGGTGGCCAGCCAAACGCTTTTCCCGGCATTTAAGACTTTGAATATTTTCGATTTTACCCCGGTAGGGATAGCTATGATTCTGCTTGGCGGGCTTTACCTTGTGCTTTTTTCCAATAAACTGCTTCCTGACAAAAGCGACGTGATGGACAGTATCGAAGAAAAATCCAGAGAATATATTGTTGAGATTAAGGTCGGGAAAGGTTCTCACTATCATAATAAAACCATCGAAAGTGCCCGGCTTAGAAACCTGAAGGGGTTGTTTCTGGTGGAAATTATCCGTAACAACAAAACTATATCGCCGGTCACCCCTCAAACCCTGATACTGGAAGAAGACTATCTGATCTTTGCAGGGAATACCGAGACCATTGCTGACATGGTGGAAAACAACAAAACGCTCCAGCCTTCTCAAGTAGGGATGTTTGCCAAAAGAAATAAAACAGAGCTTATCGAAGTGGTGGTTTCTCCCAATTCAGGACTCTTTGGGAAAACGGTTAAGGAAAGTAATTTCCGCGGACGCTTTGATGCTGCCATCATTGCTGTACATCGCAACGGAGAAAAAATACGGGGGAAGATAGGTGATGTAAGATTATCTGCCGGCGATTTGTTGCTTCTGATTGCCGGTGAAGATTTTAAAAAACGTACCCAGGATTCCAAGGATTTTTATATGCTGAACAATATCAGAAGCATCGAAAAAATGCCTATGCTGCAAAGCCTGCTTATTGTGGGTGGTCTGCTGGCTTCCGTGGTGTTGTCTTCTTTAAAACTGGTTCCGCTGTTTAACTCGTTACTTGTCTTTTTGGTGATTTTACTATTGACAAAGATCGCTTCTCCCCGCGAGCTTTATAAAGCCATTAATTACAACCTGATACTTATCATTGCTCTTTCGCTGGCGCTGGGGGCCGCCATGATCAAAACCGGTATTGCTGCAGGCGTATCTCATGTTTTTATCGAATTATTCAAGCCTTATGGAATTGTAATCCTATTTTTTGGTATCTTTATGGTAACCAATCTGCTGGCAGCTATTATTACCAACATTGCTTCGGTAGCGATTATTTTCCCTATTGCCATGAGTCTGGCTTTCCAGCTCGGAGTTGACCCCAAACCTTTTGCTCTGTTGGTGGCTTTTGCCGGAGCAGCAAGTTTCATAACTCCCATTGGCTATCAAACAAATTTGATGGTTTACGGCCCCGGTGGCTATAGTTTTAAGGACTTCTTCAAAATAGGACTGCCATTGACAATTTTATTCATGGTTGTAGCGGTGGTTGGATTGACTTTACAGTTTGGACTGAAGATTAACTAGTTGTTAAGGTTGCTGGTTACTGGATGCTTGTTTCTGGTCAGATGAATACAGATAAACAAAAAAATCGTTAAGAAATTAGGTTGTAGGATACCTACTATTCGAATGAAGTTGTTTAAAGCTAAATAGATAATTTAATGATAAGAGTTTGTAAATCAGTAAATAAATTCCGTTATTCTCCTCCTGGGAGGAGTGTAGAGGTGGGTTAGTAATAAAAGATGTTTATTTACTGATTTATAGTATAATGCAGTCTCTATCAAAAGATTAACTTTAAACGACTTCAATAAATAAACAACTTCTATTTACTTTACTTTAACGAAACAGAATGAAAAACATTCATTCAGTCACCCCGCAACCAGCACCCCACAACCAGCAACGTCCTCTTCCCCCCATGCCCAACTATAAAGACCTCGAAATATACCAGGAAGCCTTAAAACTTTCACTCACCGTACACCGGCTCAGTCTCGAACTACCGGCCTTTGAAAAATACGAACAGGGAAGCCAAATACGACGTTCCTCAAAAAGTATCAAAGACCAAATTGCCGAAGGCTATGGAAGAAGAAAATACAAAGCTGATTTTATCAAATTTCTTATCTATTCCCAAGGATCGTGCGATGAATGTTTAAGTCAGATAGAGACTCTTGCAATGCTCTATCCCGACAAACCAGAATGGAAAGAATTAATAAATCCTTGTATCATACTCGGAAAAAAGATCAATAACTTTATCACCTACGTCAAAAATAACTGGCGTACCTAACCAGCACCCAGCATCCAGTATCCATGAACAAAAACTTCCTGTCAATTATAATTCCAGCATCAATAGATGCCGGCAAAGCCATCCTCGAAATCTATAAAACTGATTTCGATGTTGAGTACAAGGATGATAAGTCTCCTTTGACTTTGGCTGATAAAAAAGCTAACGAGATTATTGTTTCGGGGCTTAAGGAAACAGGCATTCCCGTTTTAAGCGAAGAAGGCAGAAACATACCCTATTCGGAAAGAAAAGCCTGGAGCAGGCTCTGGATAGTAGATCCGCTGGACGGCACCAAAGAGTTTGTTAAGAAAAATGGCGAATTTACGGTGAACATAGCCTTGGTGGAAAACCAAAGTCCTGTGATGGGCGTTGTTTATGCTCCTTTTTTGGATGTTTTATATGTGGGGGTTATATGTGGGGGAGGAAACAATAGGTGCATTTAAAATTGAACAGGCCAGTGAAAAGAAAAATATCATGGGCGAACTAAACGAACAAAACCAAATTCCGGATAGTAGAAATAAAAATTATTTCGGTATTGTGGCCAGCCGGTCTCATTTAACGAAAGAAACAGAAGAATTTATCGAAAATTTAAAAAAAGAACATGGAAATGTAAAAATGGTTTCCAAAGGCAGTTCATTAAAAATATGCCTTGTGGCCGAAGGCGAAGCAGACATTTACCCCCGTTTTGCCCCCACTTCCGAATGGGACACCGCTGCCGGCTGCCGGGGATGCCGTTGTCCGTGCTGCAGGAGGTAAAATGCTTATAGCCAATACAAACGAACCGTTAAAATACAATAAAGAAAATATCTTAAATCCCTGGTTTATTGTAAAACGGAAATAACTGTTTCTTGTTTGTTGTCTGTTGTTTGTTGTTGCCCACAAACAAGCAACCACAAACAAGCAACCAGAAACAATGAACAATGAACAATGAACAATGAACAATGAACAATGAACAATGAACAATGAACAACAAAAACAACATCCACACCGTCTTCGACAAAATTAAAGACCGTCGCGAAAAAGAAATCTACTTAAAACAACGAGCCAAAGTCATTTGGTTTACAGGATTCTCCGGTGCCGGCAAAACCACGCTGGCCAGTCTGCTGGAAAAAAGACTGTTTGAGCTTAATTACTTTTGCCAGATACTCGACGGCGACAATGTCCGTTCCGGAATAAACAAAAACCTCCAATTCACCGATGAAGAACGCATGGAGAATATCCGGCGTATTGCAGAAGTATCCAAACTGTTTATGAACTGCGGAATTATTCTTTTATGCTCCTTCATAAGTCCGACCAATGAAATGCGAAAGATGGCCAAAGATATCGTGGGCGAAGAAGACTTTCTGGAAATTTTTGTAGATACCCCATTAGAAGTATGTGAACAACGTGACCCCAAAGGACTCTATAAAAAAGCCCGTGCAGGAGAAATTAAAAACTTTACCGGTATCTCTGCCCCGTTTGAAGTACCGGAAGATCCTTTTATGGTAGTGGATAATACCAACCCCGATTTGGACGAAACGGTAAAACAAATGTTACTGAAAATCTTACCGGAAATACGTTTTGATCCGACAAAGGTGATCTAAACAACTTCAACAAGTAAACCTGAAATTTCAACTTAACGTCAACCATATTTATGAATTGATAACCAGGAACAAGGAACCAGCAACAAGAAACAAGAAACAAGAAGCATCGAACGATGGGATCTTTTGCGAAGGTGTAGAACTTGATTTAAAGGAGATTGCCTCGTCGCTCGTGCCTCGCTCCTCGCAATATAGGGGCTTTGGTTGGAAAGAATGGTAAGGATGGAACGAGGGAGCGAAACATCGAAGTTGAGAAGTTGCGAACAGGGAATTTTTCATTTTTCACTAAGAAAACCCTTCAATGTCCTTCTATGCCTTATATGGTTCAAATAGTTCAAATAGTTCAGAGCCGCCTTCTTCAATGTCCTTCTATGCCTTATATGGTTCAAAAAACAAAGACGCCACTTTTTCACGTTTCCCTGATTTGAACCTACGCTTCACTTTTCACTTAAAAAACGCAGAACCCCGGATACCAAATGTCTCCAAACAACAATACATTTTCCAGCCATATCTTCTGGGATACGGACAGAAACAAGCTGGATTGGAAAAACCATAAAGCCTACATTATCAAGCAAGTGTTGGAATACGGATTGCTGGATGACTGGAAATTATTGAAGAAAATATACGGCTTAAAAACGATTACAGAAACGGCTAAAAATTTTCGGGAACTGGACAAAAAAACACTCTCGTTTATTGCCGCAGTTTCAAATGAACCTGTTGAATCATTCCGATGTTACACTTATCAACAATCAATGCCGAAACACTGGAACTTTTAAAGTTTCTAATGAAAGCGGAGGCTTTTTCAGCCACTCGTCTCGTGGGAGCGCACTGGCACTCCAAACAGGACACCGAAAATCAATTGATTTGGATTTCTTTGGTAAGGTAAATTTTGATGAACTTGATAAAAGCAAAGTGTTTGGTACACTTCACGAAGTGGTAACCATCAAATCGTCAGCTAACATCAATGTACTGCTCATTAACGGGATAAAAGTTGACATTGTCAATTATTCCTACCCCTGGCTCGAACCTGCTCTATCCGATAATGGAATGCGACTTGCCGAATTATACTAATACTGAACGAGAATACGAAAAAGTTAACAATCGACTGTTGATATAAAAAACAATTTCGGGCAAAACTATATTTTGAGATTCATTTTTTTTGCAAAGTAATGTCAAGTTTTTTAAATCCATATCAAGTTGCCACCTTTAAGCAA
>JAADIS010000084.1 GCA_013151215.1 Chlorobiota bacterium
CAAAATGAAAAGATCCCAAAAGAAGAACTTGTACAAAACATCTTCAACTTCATACAAACGATGATGGAGGAGAAGGTTTTCCTCGGTTTCAGCGAGAATTATTACAATTAGTAAATAACATTAAATCAGTTAAATAGCCATTAATCACAATGGTTTAGAGGAAGAAATACATTAATTTTAAAAATAAAAACGATGAAAACTAAATTTTTAAATACTTACACAGCAATAACCGAAAAGTTTGAAATGGCCAAGGATTTACCCTTATTCTTTATGCGAATAGTGCTTGCTTATGGATTCTGGGGGCCGGCAATGATGAAATGGAACAATATCGACGGGATAATTGAATGGTTCGACAGCATGGGGATGCCAATGCCTGCACTAAATGCCTATTTGTCGGCATCAACGGAAATGGCCGGGGTAATCCTGCTTTCCTTAGGTTTGTTCACGAGGCTGATATCAATTCCCTTAATGGTCGTAATGCTCGTCGCAATATTTACGGTTCATTATTCAAATGGTTTCGAGGCCGGGAACAATGGCTTTGAAATACCACTTTATTATCTGTTGATGTTGCTTTCATTAACGATTTACGGTGGAGGAAAAATTAGTATCGATTATGTAATAAAGCGTGCAACTAAAGGCTAAATATTGTAGTCAATAATATATAACTTCCCACTGTATTTCATAAGCGGAAGTTTTGGTTAATCTGGGATAATGAAGCAGCTGACTTGCTAGAGTTGGCTGCTTTTTTTATAGAAAATATTTATATTTGTTTTTAATATATTTTAAAAGATCAGCATGAATATCCTAAGAAGAGATTTTATTAAGACAGCAGCGGTTGCAGGTGCGGGATTAGCGGCCGCCCCTTCGATTGTGTTTTCAAACCCCTTAAAAAACAACAAGTTGCGTCTTGGCTTGATAGGTGTGGGCCTGCGTGGCGAATGGCACCTGGCAAACTCTCTAAGGCGGGATGATGTAGAAATAGCTGCTGTTTGCGATATCGACCCCGCGCGCCTTGAGGTATCACGGAATAGAATAGCCCAGGCCGGTGCAAGAAAGGCCCTGGAATTTGGCAAGGATATCTACGATTATCGGAACCTATTGGAACTGAAAGATTTGGATGCCGTAATCATTTCAACACCATGGCTGTGGCACACACCGATGACCGTTGATGCCATGAATGCCGGAAAATTTGCCGGAGTGGAGGTGTCGGCGGCAACATCCATGAAAGAATGCTGGGATTTGGTGGAGGCTCACGAAAGCTCTGGAACAAATATGATGATACTTGAAAATGTCAACTACCGCCGCGACGTGCTGGCAGTTATGAACATGGTTCGCCAGGATGTGTTCGGCGAGCTGCTGCATTTCCGTTGCGGTTATCAACACGATTTACGAGAGGTGAAGTTCAATAACGGCAAACAGCCCTACGGAGGTGGTGTTTTATTTGGCCCCGAGGCCATGAGCGAGGCGCAATGGCGCACCCGGCACAGTTTGAAACGCAATGCCGACCTCTACCCGACCCATGGGGTAGGCCCGGTTGCGGCCTATGCAAACATAAATCGCGGAAACAGGTTTTTGTCGCTCAGCTCTCATGCTACCAAATCGCGAGGTTTACATAAATATATCGTTGACCATGGCGGCGCCGAACATCCCAACGCAAAGCTGCGCTGGAAACTCGGCGACATAGTTACAACTACTATCAACACCTATAACGGCGAAACGATAATAGTTACCCACGACACCAACTCGCCACGTCCTTATTCGCTGGGTTTCAGGGTGCAGGGAACAAACGGCCTATGGGAAGTTGACGGAAACAGGATTTATGTCGAGGGCAAATCGGATCCCCACCGTTGGGACGATGCCAATGAGTGGCTGAAAAAATATGACCATCCCTTATGGAAAAAATTTGGTGACGATGCCGAAGGTGCCGGCCATGGCGGAATGGATTTCTTTGTCCTGAATGCTTTTATTGAATCTGCCAAGAAAAACATAGCCCCTCCCCTGGACGTTTACGATGCTGCCTCGTGGAGCGCGATAACCCCTCTGTCGGAATTGTCGATTGCCAATAATGGTGAGGTTCAGGATTTCCCGGACTTTACGGGAGCAAAATGGATTAAACGCCGGCCGTATAACTGGATAAAGGACGATTATTGATATTAAAAGAGAAGAAATCGAGATTTCCGATATGGCAGCGAAACGGATGAAGCAAAATGTTCGGGGTTATTCTGAACCATTTGCAAAACATAATTTTTGTTTAAACAAAAGTTATGAGTGAAGAATATCCGAAAAACAATTTAGTAGGGTAGTTTTATGGCCGTTTTCCTTTGGGAAAAATGGTAAATTTGCCGAAAAAAATAATGCCGGACTATAATCTCCATCAGCATAGCCTGTTTTCCGACGGCAAGGCCGAAACCCTTGATTACGTGGAAAAAGCCATCAGGCTGGGATTCTCCTTACTGGGTTTTAGCGAGCATTCCCCACTGCCTTTCAATACTTCTTTTTCTTTGAAGAAAGAAAGGGTTCAGGATTATATCAACGAAATTGATGTTTTAAAACATCGCTTTGCGGATAAGTTAGAGATTTTTCGCTCGCTTGAAATGGATTATATCCCCGCTTTATCAGAAGATTTTAGTTATTGGGCAGACAGATGCAAAACCGATTACCTGATAGGCTCGGTCCATCTGGTATCATCGGGGACCGGGAGCCCGCTGTGGTTTATCGACGGCCCCTCACCGGATATCTATGATGAGGGCTTAATTGATTTTTTCGGGGGTGATATAAAAAAAGCCCTAAAGGCATACTTTCATCAAACTAATCAAATGATCGAAACCCAGCGTTTTGATATTATCGGGCATTTCGATAAAATAAAAATGCACAATGCCGGTAGATATTTTGTCGATGAGGACTTATGGTATAGGAAACTGATTGACGAAACACTGGAACTTGTTAAATCCAAAAATTTGATAGTGGAAATAAATACCCGAGGTTTATATAAGAACCGGTCTCCCAAGCTTTTTCCCGATGATTATGCCTTGCAGAGGGTCAAGGAAATGGAGATTCCGATCGTCATTTCTTCCGATGCCCACCATCCTGACGAACTTAACGGCTTGTTCGGTTTTTCCGTATCTTATTTAAAACAAATAGGTTTTAGTAAAATGATGAAATATTCGAATTCGCAATGGGATGAAACCAATTTAAGTTAGGCCCCATCTAAAAATTTCATTATTATTTAGCTTTGAACTATCGGCATTAATCCTAATAGTTTAATTTTGTGAATATAAATCAAAAACTTTATCATGAAATATTTTCTTCCGATAATTGTGGCATCACTGCTCAGCTCTGCGCTCTTTGCCCAAGCACCCCTTCAGCCCAAAAATGTCGAAATTCCTGCCGTTTATCAGAATATAAGCACCAACGAAGCAGGTTTTCTGGTTTTTACAAATCCGGAAACTTCCAAAGAGGCCCCTGAGTTCGAGACCCCGATACTTGTTTCGTTAAATGACGTAAGAGCCTCGTTTACTGGAACTAAAAATGGTTTACAACTGAATTTGAATAACGAACATATAAATGGGCTTGTGTATTATGGCTTGTTTCCCGATAGTGATGATAAATTCCCCCAACCGGTTTTTTTTAAAAATAGCGCTAAACTCACAGCCGGCGTCGCCGATATAGATATTGCAAAAACGGCCGGCAAATATGATATAGCCAATTGGGAGCAAAATGGTTTTGCAAAACTCGGATATCGCATAAGCGACGACAAAGGTCAGATAATTTATGACGGTAAAATTTATGTCAGTGGAAAAGGCCCGTTTAAGCCGGCCCTATCGATTGTTGAAGGGCCGTTTGTAAATAAAATCGGAAGCACGCAAGCAACAATATCGTTTACGACAAACTTTCCTTCAAGTCCTTATGTTGAAGTTAATGGTAAAAAATATGAGGCTGTTCAAATGATGGCCAACATTAAAGGTGATATAAAACACGAAATCCTTATTGATCGCTTGCAGCCGTCAACAAAATACGATTATACAGTAGTCTTTGGTGATCTAAAAGAGACTTATAGTTTCAAAACTGCCCCTGCAAGCGGTAGCCGCGAAAAATTCACCTTTGCCTATGTCAGTGATTCCAGACAGGGAAATGGGGGAGGAGAAAGAAACATTCATGGTACCAACGCCTATGTAATGAAACGGATGGCCGCCATGGCAATGCACGAAAACTCTGTGTTCATGCAGTTTACAGGCGATTTGATTAATGGCTATAGCAATACTGTTGCTGATCACGAGCTTCAATATGCAAACTGGAAAAGGTGCATTGAATCATATTGGCATTATATGCCGTTTTATGTTGGCCCGGGAAACCATGAGGTGTTATTGACTTCTTTTAATGATGGCACCAAATATGGCAAGCTGGTCGATAAATTTCCTTTTAATACTACATCGACAGAAAAAGTTTTTAGCAATAATTTCGTGAATCCCGACAACGGGCCAACTAGTGAAGATGGATCGAAATACGATCCTAACGAGAATAAAATGGATTTTCCGCGCTATGGCGAAACTGTGTTTTACTATATTTACGATAATGTGGCCATGGTGGTTCTTAACTCCAATTATTTATATACGCCCGAAGCTGATGTTATCCCGCTTATCGGAGGAAATGTTCATGGTTATATAATGGACAATCAGCTTGATTGGCTCAAGAAAACTTTGAAAACTCTTGAAAAGGACGACGATATCGACAATGTTTTTGTTACAATCCATACACCTGCATTCCCTAATGCCGGCCATTCCCACGACGATATGTGGTATAAGGGGAATAATGAAATAAGACCTGTTATCGGCGGGGTGGCTGT
This sequence comes from Chlorobiota bacterium, assembly GCA_013151215.1. Classification (GTDB taxonomy): domain Bacteria; phylum Bacteroidota; class Bacteroidia; order Bacteroidales; family F082; genus BM524. The sequence continues at coordinate 4,844 of JAADIS010000084.1, forward strand.
TGAAAAAGGAATGCTGGAAAGAAGGGATGAGTTTTTAAACCTCATTATCAATAAAAGCCCGAAAGTAGTTGCCTTGCTCTGCGGCGACGAGCATAATTATACCAGGATGGAAATAACGAACGATATGGTCAGATATCCGGAGGGCTGGGACAAGAAAAAATTGAAGATCAAGCGTTCGTTCTGGCAAATCACCAACGGTTCGGCCGGTGCACCTTATTACGGACAGGAAGTGCTGCCATGGAGCAGCTCGGTGAAAAAATATACCACCCAGTTTTCGTTGATGCTTTTCGATATCAATGGCCCGAAAGTTAATATGAGGGTCGTTAATCCTGATACATTCGAGATGATTGAGGAAGTCGAGTTGAGGTAGTTTTCTTAAGAAGCTGAAAAAGCCCTGTTGCTTCAAACAACAGGGCTTTTGTTTTTTTAGTGCGAGTAAATATATCCTTGATTCCTATATCCCGACTTGTTCATATACCAATCGTTATAAGTGCTTCCTCCCGACTCGGCCCATTCAACAAATTTTAAATGCGCGTTTTCGATGGAAACGGTCTCTATGGGATAATCGAAACTGACCGGGATATGAATAGCCCATGGTAAATTATTGCTTGTTTGATAATATTTGCCGTTTGCAGCATTGCTGTCATCCTGGTCAGTGCCGAACAAAGCCTCATCAGCCAATGCCGTGTTTTCCTTTCCTGCCAGATGGATTTCATATCCCCTTTGCTGGTTCGCAACAATAAACGGGTTATAAGGCGCAGTGCCTAAGGCGGCAATTTCAAAACTTCCGTTAAACGACACGACAACATTTATGGCAACCGAGTCGAAATAAGGCAGCGAGGCATCAGTATTTACGAAGCCACTGCGCTGAAATATATGGTGGGCATCGTCAAATACCACTATAACGGCATTTGTTTGATTGGCTTCTGTTCCGTTGGCATTTAAGGCAAATACACCATCGCTAAGGTTCTGTCCGCTAACGGCAGTTACAGTTGACTGGTTTACAGGTAGTTCAAATGCAAAGCCATTTAAGTATCCAGCCCCGGTAGCCTGCAATATAAAATTACTGTTCATTTCAACAACTTCGTTGGATGCATTGGTAATTATGTTGAAATTATAGTCGATAACAACATCGTTAAAATCGTAATCGCCTTTGCGAGGCCATAAATCCTCGTATGCAAGCGTACCGTAAACACCTTCGGCAGGGCCGTAGTTATTATATGCTTTTTCGGGGTCGTTAGGATAGTCGTCGGTAGAGTTCGGAACACCGTCGTTATCATCATCATCGGGTTCTTCTCCTTGCTGGATAACAGGGAAACTTGTTACATCGCTTACAACCCCTACCTTTCCAAGAGCAATAAATTCTGGCCCGTTCGATGAGTAATATCCGACCTGACGCTCAGGCCCTAATAAAATACCTGTTACGTTAGATAAGATTTGTTGGATTTGTGCAGGAGTTGCAGCCTTTTTAGGAGTTGTCCTGCTTCCGTTCCCGGTAGTCCAATATTTCATGCTTCCTATTCTCCAGCCTGTTCCGTCGGTCTGTGTTTCGTCCAATTTACAATAAATAGTTTGCCAGCCAGCGTTTACCTCATGCTGAAAGCTGGAGGACAGGTCGATCGCCAAAACTTTATTGCCGTCTGTTATCCTTACATCCGCAATGTTGGGCGCGGTAGGACGTGCCGAGATAGTATTTCCCAAATAATAATGATAGGCAATATATTGGCCGTATAAATCCCCATGGAATTTCGCTGGAGCTTCCCAGGACCTTACGCCTCCCCTGGTGTCGAACCCCCACATAAATTTATCGGAACTGCCCATTGGGCCTGTGGTTAAAGGCGTGTTTGCCTCATCAGAAGTATGTATGGAATTGTCGCGGTATGCTTTCCAGCCGTCGAGGCCGTTTTCAAAATCACTGATAATATCCGTAAAATTACTTGCCCCCCTGGATCCAGAAGACCTTAGCACGGGAGAGCCCATATTGAAAGTATGCGAGATCATATTGTTCTCGATGGCTGTCATCCCTAAGACAATACCGGTGTTGTTCGACGAGATATATAAGCTGTCACTGGTTGTGGCCAGGCTGACTTGAGTTTGGTATAAGCCATTCATGTCAACACCACCGCTTGCGATCATCTTACCTGTGCTGTCGGGGTCGCCGGAATAAATAAAGAATTTTACCCTTCTGTACTTTTCGCTCCCGTCGCTATTAACTTTCAGTATGATGGCAACATCATTGGTCGTGTTAAAATTAAAGCCATCCGGTACATTAATGGCGTCAAGACCTACCAGGGGCGGATCTATGGTTGTTATTGGTTTTTTACAAGAAAAAAACAAAAAATTGCCGGCAACCAGCAAACTTATCAGTAAATATTTAAGTGTCTTCATGATAGTAATATATTATTTAATAAACTTGTCTCAATAAGTGTTCCAAAAAACAAAGATAAGGTGACAGATGTAAAACTTCCAAGATAATTTTAGGAATCTATTTATAAGATAAAGATATATATGTGCAACTAAAAGGTAAACAGCAAGTTGCGGCTGAATGCTGAAATTGTTTTAATCTTGGGACTGTGGCGAAGACCATTGATGTTTGATAGTGTAGATTTTTGTTAGGCTCAGCTATTGTCCTTTGACGGGAAAAAATTCCGGTATCTGGAAACGGTATGCAATATTTAACCTGATTAATTCATGGCTTATCATCTGTCATCATCATCGTAATTGATGATATAATTACCAAAAACGATAGTAACCGTACCCGTTTTCATATCCGCATCCTTAAATTTATCCTCGTCAACATCAATTGAGTTCCCCATTATTTTCCATGGCATATTAATACCTTTTGTCTCAAACTTAAAAATCATTTTATCGGGAAGAACCTCTTTGCCATAAATGAAATCAATCAAGAAACTGCCCGAACGACGTGTAAAGGTCTCGCTTCGCCTAATCAAATAATCATCAACGCGAACCCAGAGTTTGATCATTACAATTTTACCATCTACCTTTGGTAGTAGTTTTAGTATAAAGCAGTTGTTTCCATCTATTTCTTCCCTTCCGGCAAAAACCACCATATTGTCCTCGTTGGCAATGGTCTTCATAAATGGTCGAAAACCATATTTGGGGATCATTATAAATCCTTTAGTGTCGATGTCGAGTTTGTTCGGGTATTCATAAGTGATTTTTGCCTTTCTCGGCGACATCTGCAAAAAGTCAACGTCAACATCAATTTCCGCATCGGCAGTATAAGATTTAATATTTTGGATTTTGTTTTGAGCCGAATCCAAAACTATCAATGGGTCGATATCTTGCGCAAGAACATTAGCGGCTGACAAAGCTAATATTACTAAAACATATATTTTGGTAAAGATCTTCATTGGAGTTTTATGTTAAGATATCTTTTCTGAGAAAAATATAAAGACTTAGAATATAAAAAGCCACAATGTGTACGACTAATATAATCGCCTCAAAAATAATATGTTGCATATCGATTTTAAATTCAAAAAACGATTGCCACCCACCCATATAGGTCGTAAATATAAATGGTTTAATAATATTTATAAACGGTATATTGAAAGTTGACACAAAGGTTAGGCTAATTACAATTGCCAGCGACATAAGTATTGCTGTTATCGAATTGTCGAACAATGTTGATAGCATTATTGAAAGCGAGGCAACTGTCAGCATGCTCAGTATCCCAAATAAATAGGAAAGCGCAAATCGCCATAATACATCGTCGGACTCGAAAATATTTATTGTATTGCCAGTAACCAATAAATCGCCCTTGCCAAGAAAAAGATAACCTAGGCCAAGGCTCAAGACTGCTAGAAAAACTATGAGCAGGACCACATAAATAAATCCCGCGATAAATTTCGAGCTTATTATCGTAAACCGGCTAACCGGTCTGCTCAGTACAAGCCGGAAAGTGCCTGACTGGTATTCTCCCGAGACCAGGTCGCCGGTAACCAAGACTATTAGCAATGGAATGTGTACCCAAAGCGAGCGAAGGACTATATGCGCATATAGGTTCCCATTTACAAGGTTTCCTTGAAAGCTAAATGAATCCTTTAAGTTGGAAGTCAGGAAGTCCAATACGGTCTTGGCTTCGTGGCTGACTGCAACCAGTAGCATGATCACAATAAACAGTATGGCCGCAAAACCTATGTAGGAGCGCCTTCGGATGAAAACCTTATATATTTCGATAAATAATATTTTCACTTTCAAGTATAAGTTAAATAGTAATTCTCAAGAGCCTTTTCCTTAGTTAATTCAAATACCTTGAAGTCGGACATCTGTAAATATTGGTTTATATATGGTATTGCATCATGGGAGCAGTTCAGTTTTATGCAGTCGTCGTCCAGCCTTATATTCTTGATGGGCAACCTGCTGTTTTGTAATTTCTGAAAAGCTTCCTCGGGCTCGTCAACGCGGACTATGATACTCATTTTTCCCCTGTCAACAATTTCTTTTACGCTTCCTTCGCAAACGGAACTGCCTTTGTTGATGATAATCATTCTGTTAGCAATGTTTTCAATTTCATCTAGTTGATGTGATGAGATGATGACTGTCATTCCTTTTTCCTTGTTCAGCCTTAGGATCAATTCCCTCATGTCGCGCATTCCTTTGGGGTCGAGGCCGGAAAAAGGCTCGTCGAGTATCAGTAAATCAGGCTGGTTCATGATTGCCTGGGCAAAGCCCAGCCTTTGTTTCATTCCATTTGAATAGGATCCTACCTTGCTGTTGGTCCTGTCGCTAAGGCCAACAATATGAAATAATTTGTGAAGTTCGTCTTCGGTTTTTTTAATGCCTGAATATTCAGATAATATTTGAAGGTTCTTCATTGCACTAATACGCTCGTAAAACCCGGGTTTTTCAACAATCGACCCTATGCGCGAAAGAATTTTCCCGCGGTCGTCGGCCAATTCGGTGTCGAATACCTCGACAGTCCCCATCTCTTGTTTTACAAGTGTCAGTAAAATTTTTATAGTAGTGCTCTTCCCCGAGCCGTTTGGCCCTAAAAAGCCGTAAATATCACCTTTGCGGACTTCCATGTCCAGGTTGTTAAGAGCAATTAAACCGCCGAAACTCTTACAAAGACCCCTTACGCTTACTATGCTTTGGCTGCTCATGAGGACAGATGATATGAAGGTTCGGAATTTAACAAAGGAGAACTGCTTTTCACTTTTCTTCTAGAAAAAGTGATAGCAGAGAACACATTAGCGCAATTATTACGATGATAAAAAAATCCGTAGTTTTTATTATTCATAGTATCAGGTTTGTATTTTAATCAACAGTTCAAACCATTTTTAGAACTGTAAATATAGAAAAAAACACCAAGCCGATAAATGAAAATATCTTAAAAGTGTTTTTGTGTTAGGCGGGTACTACTTGGTAATCCATATTTACGAACAAATCGGCTTTCGGCTTCAGCCTAAGTACCGCCCTATGCTCGCATTCGAGAACCCTGAACCTCAATTCATCGGTTTTTTCCTTCCCCCTGTCCGATTGGGCTTTTTTTGTTTCGTGATATGTTAGCTCGATAAAGACGCGAAGATCCACACCTTCGATGTTTATTGCGTACAAACCGTCCGCGACAAGCACCTCGACACCATTGAAATCAGTAGTTAGCATGTCGATGTCCTGAGTTACCAGGTCAACGCAGGGCATGGTGCTTTTACGGTTATTATAAAAATCATCAACGGTTTTATTTATGTCGTCCCAAAGATATTCGCCGGGGCCAACAACATCCTCTACCCCGTGTTCTTTCCTATAGTCCTGTCGCTCAAGCGGATGTGTATTATAAAAGTTGTCTATATGAATTGGTTTCACCTTAAGCCCTTTATTGAAGAGTTCTTTGGCAACAACATGAGTGAGCTCCGATTTTCCCGAGCCCGATTCGCCTGATATGGCAACAATAAATTTATCCTTGTTTTTTCTTTTAATGATTTCCTTTACGATGGCGGCAGCGGCCTCACGGTGTCTTTCCCGTATAAACAAAATATCTTCGAGCATAATAAAAAGTTATTACTATAAGTTCAATAATGTATTCGAATTCGCCTTTAGGCTGAAAACTTCATTTTTAAACTTAATAATGGTTTCCTTATCGGTCTCAACTTCAACTTTTTCTTTTGAGATCGCAAAAGAATAATTTGCGTTTTTAAATTTCATCTTAAACCTGATGGCTTTCCAGTCTCCTGGCAGTTTAGGGTTGACATTCAGTATTTCACCTCTGGTGTCAACGCCTGCAAAAGTGGAGATAGCGATCATTATCGTTCCTGCCATGACCCCTGCATGAATTCCTTCGGCGGTAGTTCCGCCTTGGATGTCGTCAAAGTCGCTGGCAAGCGCATCGGAATATAGTTCCCACGAAAGTTCCTCATTGCCAATTATTTGCGCCAATTGCGCATGAACAACCCGGCTCAAGGTTGATCCGTGCGAGGTTCTTTTTAGGTAGTATTCAAGGTTCTTGTTTAGATAATCGCTGCTTAGTTTATACGAAAGATCTTCCAGCAGTTTGTCAACGGTTTCCTTGTTGAGGTTGTAGAAGGTCATAAGCATATCTGCCTGTTTGGCTACTTTATAGTCGTCGGCCGATTTGCCCTCTGCTTTAAGCAGCCTGTCCATGCGATACACATCGCCGTATTTTTTCATATAGTAATCCCAGTCGAGTTCCTTTAGGTCGAAATAACCATCGTATTGCGAAATGATATCATCCTTGACAAGCAGGTTCAAATTATGTTGGATATCGCTCCAAAGCTCCAACTCGCCTTCGGTCAGTTTAATCCTGTTGAGCAGGTCTTCGCCATCTGCCCAGATCGTTTCCAGGATCTCGGGCACTTTCCCGAAAAGCCAGGCTACCATCAAATTAGTATAAGCATTGTCTTTAAGCCCTCCTTTTTCGGCGCCGGGATATGATTCGTGGAATTCGTCAGGGCCCATGACTTCTCCTATGGAATACTTTTTGGTTTTTTTGTTGAACTGGCATTTGCTCGCCCAAAAACGTGCTATTTCCAATATCATTTCGGCACCATACTTTTTAAGGAAATCAATATCGGAAGTGGTGTTCACATATTGCCACACATTATATGCAATTGCCAGCGACACATGCCGTTGCAGCGAACTGTGGTCCTCGCCCCACTCACCTGAAACAGGATTTAAATGGACTACCTGGGTTTCTTCACTTCCATTGCTTCCGCTTTGCCACGGATACATTGCTCCTAAATATCCGTGTTCCTTGGCATAGTCCTTTGCTTTTTGCAATCGGCGATATCGATACATCAACAGTTCGCGGGCGGTTTTTGGGAAATGAATATTATAAAATGGAAGTATAAATAGTTCGTCCCAAAAGATATGACCCCTGTAAGCTTCGCCATGAAGGCCTCTTGCCGTAATGCTCGCATCGATTTTTTGGTTGTGGTTTGATGCCGAAACCAGCAAATGGTAAAGGTGCAACCTAAGCAATCCCTGGGATTTCCTGTCGCCCTCAATTTTGATATCAGCCTCCGTCCATAATTCGGCCCACGCTAATTTGCTGGCTGAGAATATCGCATCAAAACCGTTTAGGCTGCTCAAGTTGCTTAATGCAGCATCTTTTAAATCACCTTTAGTCCCCAATGAAGAGTGGATGCTTACAAGTTTCTGGAACTCAATACTTTTGCCTTCTTGAATATCGTAATCCATATATGTGTAAACAATTCCGTCATCGGTGCTGACACCAAATCGGATATCTTTGTCGCATATTAATTTAGATACTGTCGCAATGTGTATGTCCGATTGGTTTGTTTTAACCTCCAGATAGGATATATTATTTTCGCCGCCCTGTCCAATAGATTCTAAGTGTTTGGAATTAAGGCTCTTGTATCTTTCAACACCCTCGTTGATTATTGTTCCGTCAATGGCCGAGGCAAGGCTGAGACAGGCAGAATAGTTTAGGGCGGTGATTTTATATCTTATTGCTGCAAGATGTGGGTTATACATACTGGCAATTCGCTCCGATTCAATTAGGGTTTCACGGCCTAATTCATCGATGACTTTCATTTTACGGCTTAACAAACCGGTTTTAAGGTTAAGCGAACGATCGATGTGCGCAATATCTCCGTCGTTTGGGTTGAACCATGGATCGTCGTCGATCTTAAACTTGAACACCAGCCAGTTTGGTACGTTTACAAAATCCTCGTTTACGATATCCCTTCCTGAAATAGTGGTTGTTAGGCGGTTATACATTCCGGCAATATATGTTCCGGGATAATTATATTTATTGGCCGAGGATTCCTCCATGGCTCCGCGGCAACCGAAAAAACCATTTCCAACGCTCAAGAGTGCTTCCCTCGATTTTTCCTTTTCAGGGATATAATCATGGTATCTTAATTTCCACGATTCTTCTTCCATGCCTTTTTCAAACCATTTTTCAATTTGTCCGAAGTCGAATTCGGCTATGTCGTCAACAACTATGTCGGCGCCATTTATCAGCAATGCCTGATGGTTGTTCTCGCGTGCAAGACCTAAAACAAGACCGAAATTGCCATTTTTTCCGGCGGCAACGCCTGACGAGGCATCCTCAACGACCACCGAACGAGAAATGTCGGCTCCGAGGTTTTTTGCTGCTGTTGTAAAAATATCGGGAGCAGGTTTGCCATTCAAACCCATTTCTGCAGAAACTACCCCGTCAACACGGGTTTCTACCAGATGAGAGAGTTTCGCAGCCTTTAACACAGCTTCGCAGTTTTTGCTTGACGATGCAACACCCACCTTTATTCCTTCTTTATGTAAACGTTCCATCAAGGCCACAGTCGATGGGAAAACTTCCACGCCCTCAGCTTTTAAAACATCATTAAAAGCCTGGTTTTTCCTGTTCCCCAAACCACAAACGGTTTCTTTATCGGTTGAATCCTCGGGAGTTCCAAAGGCCAATTCTATCTTTCTTGAATCCAAGAAAGATTTAACTCCGTCGTAGCGAGGTTTACCATCAACATAAGTTAAATAATCCTGTGGAGTGAACTCGCGGAAATCCCTGCCCTTTATTCCGGCTTTTTGGCTCAGGAACTCGTCGAACATTTTTTTCCATGCACGGCTGTGAACCTCAGCGGTTTTGGTTATTACCCCGTCGAGGTCGAAGATGATTGCATCAATATATTTATGTCGCATTTTGCTTTTAATCAAATTTAAAAAAGAGTTGCAAATTTCTTAATTATTTGCTTGCAAAACCGTAAAAAACGGACATATTGAATAATTATTCGATATTGGTTCGTAATTATCCGGTAATAAGGCTCTTGCAAACGGTTGCGGGGGAGGGCGGAGAGGAATTTGCTGTTTTTGTTATTTTATGGCTGTCGTATTTTCAATTAACAGTTTTAATGGTATTGCGTAATTCTTAAACTTATGGCCTTGTTTGTTAATGTGGAGAAATATTTAGACGATAACAGTTAGATTGCAAAAACATGGATTATAGAAATTAATATTAGGTCTTAATTATTTTATAAATAAATCCAATTCAATGTTTATTGGTAAAATCCTTAAATTTGATGTCTTTTAAAATTCCTCGTTTGATAAAGAAAATCGATAAATTATTTTTCGCATTTGTCCTGCTTACAAGTTTGATGATTCTTGCCGGGATGGGATATGTCGAAAGTCCTTATCAACTTTTATTGCAGAGGTTTGTAATTATTGTTGCCATAGTTTTGTTCATAATAATTTCCAAAGGGTCTAAAAATCAATTAACAGAAATCATCCGGGATGGTTATCCTTTGATTTTTAGTGCTTATTTCTATCAGGAAACTGTCTTCTACAATAAGATATTTTTTTCGAATATTGATAATTTCCTGAATGATGCCGATATGTATTTATTTGGATATCAGCCAAGTGTGATGTTTTCCCTAAAACTTCCCAATCTGTTCTTCAGCGAATTGATGTATATTTCATATTTTTCGTTTTATCTCTTGATCATTGCCGTGGTTTTGGTTTTGTTTTTTAAACAAAGGGAAAGGTTTCCTGAGTATATTTTCTATCTGTCGGCCTCATTATATTTGTTTTATTTATTGTTTATGCTTATTCCGTCGGAAGGGCCGCAATTTTATTTCGGGAGCCCGGAAAACCAGCCGCCGGAAGCATACTTTTTCGATAAGCTAATGCATTTTATCCAAGAGTTCGGGGAACAGCCTACCGGTGCTTTCCCCAGCTCCCATATTGGTTTTTCGCTTATCATACTTTATGTTTTTTATAAGTTCCACAAACCGTTTTTTTATATTGCCATGCCAATAGTTTTTCTTCTTATATTGGCGACGGTTTATATAAAGGCTCATTATGTTGTGGATGTTTTTGGAGGATTAGTCAGCGCCCCTCTTTTTTTTAAAACTTCCAAACTTATTTACGGGAAAATTACATAATTATAAAGATAACATAATCAAAGCATTACATGAACCTTTTGTTTTGTAAGAGAAATATTGACGATGATCAAGATTATAGAAGTTAAGAGTAAAAAGGATCTGAAAACATTTATCCACCTGCCTTTCAAGATACATAAAAATCATTCACAATGGCTTCCTCCTTTGCTCTCCGACGAATGGAAAGTTTTTGATAAAAAGAAAAACCACTCCTTTGAGCATTGCGATACAATAATGTTTTTGTCGGAAAAAGACAGTGAAATTGTTGGGCGAATAATGGGGATTGTAAATCATGCATACAACAAAGGCCATCATGAGAACAATGCACGCTTTGCGTTTATGGAATGTTTTGACGATGCCGATGTTTTTGATGCATTATTGAATTCCGTCAAAGATTGGGCAAAACAAAAAAAACTGGATAAGTTAGTAGGGCCATTGGGGTTTTCCGACAAAGATCCACAAGGGTTTCTCATAGAAGGTTTTGATGATCCTATGTCAGTGATGGTTACCAATTGCAGTTTTCCATATATGGTTGAGCATATCGAGCGCAATGGCTTTGGCAAGAAAATCGACTTGGTGCAGTATCGCGCCAGGATTCCGGAACAAATACCTGAGTTTTACCAAAAAGTTGCTGACAGGGTTAGCCGTCATGGTTTTAAACTGATGGAATTTAAGAAGTCGAGGCATATGCGGCCTTATGTCAAGGCTGTTTTCGATCTTATAAACGAAGCATATTCCGATATTTATGGTTTTGCACCCTTACAGGAAATTGAAGCCAAGGAGTTTTCAGAACGCTTCCTGCCGCTGTTGAACCCAAAATTTATAAAGCTGGTTGCCAACAAAGAGGGTAAAATAGTTGCTTTTGTTGTTGCCATGCCCGATATTTCCGGTGGTTTTAAAAAGGCTAAGGGAAGGCTATTCCCATTTGGCTTTATTCATCTGCTGCTGTCGTTTAAAAAGGCAACACAGTTAAACCTGCTTTTGGGATGCGTGAAAGACAATATAAGGAACTCCGGCCTTGACGCCTTAATGGCCGTAGCGATGTTCAATTCTGCCAAAGAAGCCAATTTGACGGTCATGGACAGCCATTTGGTTATGGAAGAAAACGTAAAGATGAGGGCGGTGATGGAACGCCTTGACAGTACCATTTACAAAAGGTATAGGATATTTGAGAAGTCTTTATAAGCTGTTGGCATATCTAAATATCAGTACTCATGCATGACTTGACCTTGCCACTTAAATATGGTGTGCGGCAAGTTTTTTCACCGTGATCTAAACAAGGAATATCCTTCCCTCGTCGCCATCCATAAACTCACCGATAATGGCTGCATCCATAATTCCGTTATCGTGAAGTTCCTCCAACAGATTGTGGGCCTGGTCTGCGGGTAGTGCTATCAAAAGGCCTCCTGCTGTTTGGGCATCGCATGCCATTAATTGTTGGATTTCAGTCAGTTCCCCAAAATCAACTATTTCGCTAACATATTTACGATTGTTGACAGTGCCACCCGGAACCACTCCAGCTGTTACCATTTCTTTTGTTTTATCGATGAAATTAAGTTTGTCGAAATAAACTTTTGCATTGCATTTAGAGCCTGTCGTCATTTCTTTTAAATGCCCCATAAGCCCGAAACCGGTAACATCGGTGCAAGAATGTACATCATATTTCATCATAAGTTCAGCAGAGGTTTTGTTGAGCGTTTTCATGACCTCGGTCATTGTAATCCTGGTTTTTTCATCAATCAGTCCACGTTTTAGCGCTGATGAAAGTATACCTGTTCCAAGCGGTTTCGTTAAAATCAGCAGATCGCCTTTCTTTGCGTTGCTGTTTTTTAATACTTTATCAGGATGGATAATACCGCTTACTACCATGCCGTACTTTGGCTCCGGGTCTTCAATCGAGTGTCCGCCCAAAATCGGGATTCCTGCCTCGGCTGCCTTATCGCTGGCACCTTTTAGTATTTGCTGTAGCACTTCCATGGGCAATACATCCTCCGGGAATCCAACGATGTTCAGGGCAAATAGCGGTTTCGCGCCCATGGCGTAAACATCGCTTATTGCGTTAGTGGCCGCAATAGCACCGAAATCATAAGGATCGTCAACGATAGGGGTAAAAAAATCAAGGGTTTGAACAATGGCTTGCTCTTCGTTGAGTTTATAAACGGCAGCATCGTCGGAGGTTTCGGTGCCTACCAAAACATTCTCGTTGAAAAACGGTTGTATGCCTTGTAAAATCTTCTCAAGTTTCTGAGGTTTGATCTTACAGGCGCATCCGCCACCTTTAGTGAATTTTGTAAGTTTAACACTATTTTTTATATCAGTCATTTTCTCTGTATCAGTTTGTGTTAACGGTTTTACTATTTTAATAATTTCTTTTGCCGCTGTTTTTATATCTTCCATATTTGTACCCCTTCCGGTTGAAAACCTGATGGTTCCCATGGCATATTCAATTGGTATGTGCATGGCTTCCAACACGCTTGAAACATCGATGCTCTCCGAATGACATGCTGCCCCTGCTGAGGCTGCAACATTTTCGAGTCTGGAAATAATGGTATTGGCCTCTATTCCTGGAAATGAGATGCTCAAAGTGTTGGGCAGTCTTTGTTCCTGATGACCATTGAGTTTTATTTCAGGGAACTCATTCTTTAATAATTCATGAAGATAGTTCCTTGTTTTTAAATAATGTTCAATGTTTTTGTCGAGGTTTTGGGCCGCGAGCTCACATGCTTTTCCAAGACCCACAATTTCTAGTACATTCTCGGTTCCTGCGCGCATATTTTGTTCATGGTCGGCACCATGAATCAGTTTCTCCAGTTTAATACCGTTTTTTATGTAAAGTGCTCCTATTCCTTTGGGCGCATAAAGTTTATGTCCGGCAATGCTCATCAGGTCGAGGCCTAGTTTTTTTACGTCAACTGCAATTTTCCCAAGCGACTGTGCAGCATCGCTATGGAAAGCAACCTTGTGTTTGCCGGCAATTTCTGCAATTTCTGCTATTGGCTGGATCGTACCGACTTCATTGTTGGCATGCATTATACTTATTAAAATCGTTGTGGGTTTTATTGCTTTTTCCACATCTTCCGGATTTACCATCCCCAATTCGTCAACAGGAAGGTAAGTGATTTCGAAACCGTTTTTCGCCAAATATTCACAGACCTCAAAAACTGCCGGATGCTCGATAGAAGAACTTATAATATGGTTGCCCCTGTCTTTGTTGGCCAATGCAATCCCTTTTATAGCATAATTGTTAGACTCTGTGCCTCCGCTGGTAAAAACGATTTCCCCTGAATCACAATTGATTAAAGAGGCTATTTGCGAGCGGGCTTTTTCAACTGCCAGTTTTGTCATTATCCCATATGAATGGGTACTGGAAGGGTTTCCAAAGTATTTATCCAAAAAAGGGCGCATGGCTTCTGCCACCTCTTCGGCAATTGGTGTTGTGGCATTATAATCCAGATAAATCATTTTAAAAGCGTGAATTTGAATATTCCAATACTAGTTTTGCAGTTTTTTTTGGGTCGTCAGAATCTATCTCAAGCTCATAAACTTTCTCTTTATCCCTTTTAGCATTTCCGTGAAGATAAGCCTTATCGTAATATTCCAGCGTTATCTCGGCCACTTTCAACAGATCGTTGTTTTCGAGGGCTTCGAGCGATTGCTTGGTTCTTAAGCCGCCCAAACGGCGTTCGATATTTAAAATGCTTCTTTCCAGAAGTTCCTTCGGAAAACAACCATATTCCTCAACCAGCCTTTTTTCCCTGATTTTCTTGGGGACGATAATTTTCAAAAGTTTTGTTTCCCTCATCCTGGCGTATAAATTATCGGGTATGGAGCATCTGCCAACCTGTCGGCTCTCGTCTTCCAACCATATTGTTTCCTTCAAGTTGAATTCAGCAATTTTTTTCCCGAGATTGTTTTCAAATTGTTCAGAACTTGGCTGCGGGTCTTGCCCTATAGCCCCGAAAGCAGAGCCTTTATGGTTGCCAATGCCTTCCAGGTCAAGGAATTGAGCACCCATTTTCTCCATTTCCTTCAGAACGTTCGTTTTACCGCTTCCGGTATATCCGCCAAGTACGATTAGTTTTTCGGCTTTATCGAATAAGCTCCTTGTATGCCTGCGGTAATTCTTATAACCTCCCTCAAGGGTGAATACTTTGAATCCGGCAGTCCCGAAAAGCCATGCCATGCTTGCCGAGCGCATCCCGCCGCGCCAGCAATGGATCAGTATTGTTTTCTCGGGAGCGATTTTTTTCGCTTGTTTCACGAAAGCCGCCAATTTGGGGCCAACGATTTCCAAGCCCTTGATGACAGCGGTTTCCTTACCGTTTTTTTTGTAATTGATCCCAACGGCAGCTCTTTCCTCGTTGCTAAATATAGGAATGTTGATTGCCCCGGGAATATGCCCGTTTTCAAATTCGGCAGGTGAGCGCACGTCCACTACCGGAAACGTTTTTCCCTTTGCCAAAAAATCTACTATGCCAATAACTTCAGCCATATCGTTAAAATTGCGGCAAAGTTATGGATTTTTAAGATTGGAAAATATGGGGAAGATTATTTCAGTATGATATTAATAAAGTCTTAACTTCGATGGTATCATCCCGTTATTGCTGTATTTACGTTTATATACCTGGTCTATAAATACCTTTCTTACACCTTCTTCCACACCCTGGGCCCAGTGGCCCACCATTCCTCCGCCTCCGGCTTCACCCGTGGTGAGAACGGCAAAAAGTATTTCGCGTGTCTTGATGTCGAAAAAAGTAACATACTGCATCGAAAACTCACGAGCCTTATTGAAGTTGACCAAGTTTATAACCATTCCAATACCTTGAGATTCAGTTAACACATAGGATTTGACAATCTTTTTCAAGTCATCGAAAGAGATACAAAAATTACCATATTCAACAAACTTATTGAAATCTCGCTTATAATAATTCGGGAAAACCGGTATGGATTGTATCATTGCTTTTTTATGCATCCATTTTCTCAAATCGTTGAATCCTGCCTTTTTGTTGAACTCAATATTCCAATCATTGAAGTATTTCTGTACCAATTGTTGGCTCTGGCCTACCTTTTTCGGATTGCTGAG
>JAADIS010000108.1 GCA_013151215.1 Chlorobiota bacterium
GTATCTCCCCAGGATTTACCCCACATAAATTCTCCATTATGATTGAATTTTGCTAAACCCCATCTAAACCAATTTATGTTTAATGAATCACCTCCAACACCATTTACTATATAACCATCGTCCACTTCTAAAATATTAAATCCTCCATCTGCAACCATAGGATTATCAAATTCGAAGTGTTCGTTAAAGTATTCCTGAGCATAACTTCGTAAACCCAAAAGAAAAAAACAAAATAATATTATTGGTTTAATACTCATTAGTTTACAATTATTTTTGCGGATCCAAGAATTTTTTCATTATTCTTAAAATTGTACAAATTAATAGCATCAAGTTTATTTTCGTCATTGGATTGTTTTGCAGATAATTGCATTGATAACGCCTAATTATTTTTGACAGTAGAATAAAATAAAGTATCAATGACAATGGCTTGGCAATAATTCTTAATCGGTTGTATTAAAACAAATATAATAAAAGAGGCAATGGTTAATATTTTAAAATGTTTCACAATGTTGTGTGCTAATAGTTTGAATTTTAAAGATAACTAAATATGTTTTTATTTTAAGGAATCACAAAAATAATTTGAAATTAAATCATTAGTGTCCGGTAAAACCAATAACCGGGTCGGACATTTTATTATCTGACCCGGAATGTCTTCTTTTGAGTTACCGCAAAAAAAGCATGACATGGTAAAAATACAAAAACGCAGGCATAAAAAAACTCCCCTTAATTAAAAGAGGAGTTTTGAGATAGATGATATTTTAAGGGATTAGTATTCCCAAAGATTTTCCTCGAATTCAAACATGTTGCGCTTAATGCGCTCCGATTCCAAAAGTGCATCAACACCTGTTGCATACTGCGAAATACGGCGATCGAAAACGTTGGCCTCTTTATAGATATAACTATCGAACAAGCGTTTCCAGAACACTTCGTCGAATGTCAGGCGCATAGCAGCGTTTTCGCGGTTGAAGACCAAGGCAGACGCAAACACATCCCTCGACTCGGGATACGACAGCCAGAATAGCGGCTCGGTAACTTCCTGTCCGTTTCTTTCCTTGATCATCACAGGGCAAATAGCCTGGATGCGAACCATCATCTGCGAACGCTGTTTGTCGAAGTACCAATCTTCCTTAACCCTAAGGCGCATAACTTTGGTCGGGTCGAACTCAGTATAGATTACCGTGTCGTACTCGTCGTAGGGAGGATAAGGGCGTCGCATAATATTATTAATGGTATCGGTTTGACGTCCGGTAATCTCGCTATAAGTAATTGGCACCAGCAATTCATCCGTATTTGAGATATCGTATGCGGTTAACTGGCCTTCTTTGAGGGCATCGAGAACAACAATGATAAATGATTTCCAGTTGGCCTGTGTTTCAATAGGAAAATAAAACTTCTGGTTGAATTTCTGACGGAAGTCAATTTCCCTCCAGATCCTTTTCGACCACATGACATCGGCGGCCCGAATAGAAGGAAAAGGTATTGGTTGTGTATTAATTACTGTTTCAGCATCGAACAAAGCATCTTTTGGTGCTTCGTCAATAATTTGTGCTTCCAGGCCCATGGTGAGCATCAAGCAAAAAGTCAGAAATGCGACAAACAACTTATTCATGTGTCTAGTATTTTAATTTACTTTATTTCAAGATTTATAGGGTTAAGGCTTCTAATTGTTCCGTCAGGGCCTTTAGCCTGAATTTTTTCGAAGAAGAACTTTTGTTTTCTCTTACTGTTTTTAATGATATTGTTCATTTCGGTAGTAAACCTGTTTCCTTTGACATTTTTTGGTATCCAGTCGCCGTTAACGATAGTTGCAAAAGTGAAAGAGCTAACCGTAAAGTAGAGGTCGAAGTTGAAATCTTTCATGTTCGGGATTATCGCACCGGCAGCCAACAATGTGTTTTTATCTATTTTACCATCTGTCTGACCGGCAATTTCGGCTGTTGGGCTGGGAACTCGTTTAACACGGAACTCGCTGCTACCTAGATTCATGGTTTTGCCGTCAACTTCAGCTGTTGCGGAAACCGTTACTTTGTTCCCGGGAACTTTCTTGCTGATTTTAACGGCCCAGTTGTCATCTTTCTGATATAGCTCGCCAACAGTGATAACAGGTTTTATTTTACTTGCCGCAATACCGGGGGCAGAAATAGAGACCGGGTTTTCAACACCGATATAAAAAACGTTCATTTTCAATGGCGCAACGGTAAGCGAAGGTGGTGCAACGATATATTCTGCCGCGAAAGGGTGGTTTTGCAACTCACCGCTTATAGGATCGCGCAGTTGGATAATACCTGCATACTTTTGAGGCCCGACAGCATTTGTAGGTATTTTAAGAGGAACAATTCCTTCTGCCCCGCTTATCTTTTTGGCGCCATTTAAATATGAGTCTTTCCATTCGTTAACACCTTGCCTGATGTAAACGTCGGGTTTGGCCTTATCGTCGAATGCTGCAACCAAAATCTCCGCTTCATAATCTTGTCCTTTAAAAACATAAGTGGCTTTTGGTATTACCTTTGCCGAAACCGATGCAAATTTAAAGTCTGAGGCCGAAATGGATGAAAACAAATAGTTTACGGCATCAAGCTCGGAGTTCTTAACTTCATTGACCAATTTATTTACAATAGTGATGTCGGCTGCGAGAATAGTATGGTAGAAATTATAATATTCCCAGCTTACCGCTTGTTTATCAGCGTTCCTATAGCCGTTGCCGTCTTTTATCATAAGCCCTATGCCCTGATAATTTTGGTCTTGGTTCATCACCTTTAAAAGATACTGACGGTAAGCCTGTAGTTTTCTTTTTAATACATAGGCCTCACCGTCATCGTTCATGCCAATCAGGTAGGTTGTAGTATTGTCATATTTGTCCTTGGTTTCTACATCTTTCAAGATCAGGACAGGTTTGGTGGTACCGTTTGAAAGAGTTGAATCTTTATAATATTTGGTCACCAGTTCAATAGAATCTATTCGCGAAGGAATATTATATTCGCTAACACCTACAAGCATATATTTCAAGTGTTCGAGATAATTTATAACTATCTGGGTCTCAGCCCTTACCTCCAACGCCTTATTATAATACTCTTCAGTTTTTTCTTTGTTTAGCTCATATTGAGTTTTAAAATCACGATATATGTTGCTCACCTCTGAAATCAGCCCTTCGTTAGTGCTTTCCATACTTTCGTTTACAACGAGGAAAGCATTAAGGATATCCTTAGATACATTAAGAGCAAGAAGTGCGGTAAGCACCAAATACATCATGGCAATCATTTTCTGTCGTGGGGTTTCCTTATATCCAGCCATTTGTATTATTTTTTATATTAATAATGGATAATTAATTGTTAAACAATAGTTTATTATCGGCTTTTAAGCGTTCATGTTCATTGCGGTAAGCATATTACCATAAACTTTGTTCAACGAACCCATACGTTTCGACAATGTTGTCATCTGCTCCGAGAACTCGGAAGTAGATGTGGTTGAATTCTCTAATTTAAGCAAGAAGTCGTTCATAGTGGATTGCAATTTTTCTGATGATTCAACGGCTTTATTAGTACCTTGAAGTTGAATTTCATATATTGCGTTGAGAGCAGCCATGTTTTCGGCGATTCTCCTCAGTTGTTCGTTATAAGCATCACCTTCTACAGCTGTAAAATCGAGTGCTTCAACTGATTTTGAAAGTACAGCGGAAGATTTCTTATAACTTTCGGCAAGGCTGTTAGCGGAATCCGTTGCGCTTTTAACGGTTTCGGCAAATTCCTCGGTAGTGTTCATATCAACTTTAAGGGTTTCTGCGGCTTGGCTATAGGCAGTGGCCAGAGTGCTTGCGCCGTCTGTAACGCTTCCCAGGCTCTCAGCATAATTTGTTGTTGCCTCGGCATCTTTTTTAACCGACTCGTCAAAGGTTTTGGCGCTCTCGCTTGCTGATTGCAAGTTTTTAGTAAACGAATTTGTCGCAACCGCCGCATCTGTCAGGTCAGTTAACTTTCCTGCATTATCGGATAATTTTGACATTCCCTCGCCAAGGCGTTCGATAGTACGGTTGTCGATTTGGGCTTTCTCAAGCATCTCGTCCAGTCGCTCAGTTGGCGATTTTCTTTTGAGGTCACCTGCTTTATTGCCGTACATCCCGCCAAGTTCAGGATATACCAAGCTCCAGTCAGGTTCAACATGTGGTGGCTCGAATGCTGAAAAGAAGAAGATGACGGCCTCTGTTAAAAGTCCTACTGTAAGCATTTCGTTTGCTCCCGGCATATGTATAATCTTAAACAGTGCACCAACTAACACAACTGATGCTCCCAGGCCATACACTTTGGCCATAAAATTCCTGTAACGCCTTGTTTTTGTAAAATCAAAAAATCCCATGATAAATTTCTTTAAAAATTATTTTGGTTGTAAATAAAAATATTAATTATAAACTCTTGATGCTTTGTTCGGGTTGTCGCCTTTGT
This sequence comes from Chlorobiota bacterium, assembly GCA_013151215.1. Taxonomy (GTDB): domain Bacteria; phylum Bacteroidota; class Bacteroidia; order Bacteroidales; family F082; genus BM524. The sequence continues at coordinate 4,437 of JAADIS010000108.1, forward strand.
TGCGTCCCAAATAAGGTTGTATCGTACGGAAACCTACGTATGATTTAGCAGTGTCCTGATATTCGTAAGCACGGGTAGTAACCTGAAGATAATATGCGATATCCTTCCACGAGCCACCTCTGATGACTTTTCTTTTCATCACCGGAGGGTCGTCCTCTTTAGCGGTATATGTGTAGTTGGGGTTCATGTCCCAGGAGAAGTTATAAGAGGAAGGGTCGAAGGCTGAGTTTGTCCATTCGGCAACATTGCCGGCCATGTCAAATAAGCCCCAGTCGTTTGACGGATAATGTGCAACAATTGTTGTCCGCAAGTCGCCGTCGGCTATATAATCGCCTCTCAGAGGCTTGAAGTTTGCAAGGAAACATCCTTTTTCGGTCCTGGTATAAGGGCCTCCCCATGGATAGGGGTTGAGGGCATAGCCTCCTCTTGCCGCCCATTCCCATTCTGCTTCGGTAGGCAGGCGGAACTCGGCATACGACACCTCTCCTTTTTTGGAGTTCAGGTGGGCATTCAGAAGCTCTGTCCTCCAAACGCAAAATGCCCTGGCCTGTTTCCAGTTTACACCAACTACGGGATAGTGGTCGTAAGCGGGGTGCCAGAAGTATCTTTCTGTCATGGGGTCGTTGAACGAATATGTATAATCATGTATCCATGCCAATGTATCAGGATAAACGCCGATGGTTTCTTTTCTTACATAAACCGAACGGTCCCTAAGACCTTGAGGCCTGTTTGCCAAACCGGCATTTCTATAATCAGCTTCCTCCGAGAAATCCTTGGATGCCGCGGCATGAAGGTCAACCCAATAGTATTCGTACATTAATTTACGAGTGTCGATTTCCTTGCGGCGGAAGTAACGTTCGTGTTCAGGAAGGTACATTTCCTCAAGGACATCCCTCACGTCCTGATCTTCGCTGCTCCAGTCAATTTCTGTTTCCCAGTTAAGATATGGGGGATCGTAAACCTCACCTGTTTTCTCATTTTCCTCTATAAGGTAATCCTCCGGGCGGACGTCGCCAAGCATTGTCCTGGCTATGGAGTCGCGAACCCAAAATACAAACTGCCTGTACTCATCGTTGGTGATTTCAGTTTCGTCCATGAAGAAAGCAGAAACCGAGATGGTTTTTGGCTGAATCAGGTTGCTGTTGGTGATATCCTCATCACCTGCCCCCATAGTGTAACTTCCTAGTGGCACGAATGCCATACCATAAGGATCCGGCTGATAGAAAGGCTTTGATTTCTTTCTTGTACCAACAAGTTCACCATTTCCGGAGTTACTACAACTACCTAAGAATACAATAACGACTAAGTATAGAATAAGTCTTTTCATAATGAAAATTTGATTTATTATCTGTGTAATCCTCTTTATTTAAAATTTTTGAGTGCCCAAAAATATAAAATTTAAACTAATATAGATTAGTTTTTTAATTTTTAATTATAAATACCTCGTATTTTTATATCTCGTCCCCGATTTATCCATGTCCAGCTTAAAGCAATAACCAAGGTGTATCTCATGGCTACCAGGCACCCCGACCGTCAGTGTCGGTATGTCGTAGGAGTAACCAATGCGGAACTCCTTAAATTTCATTCCGATCAAAACCCCGATAGATTCCTGAAAACGATAATTCAGACCTCCCCAAAATCGGTTGTTATATTTAACGATAGCGGAAAGATTATATTGTGTTGAGTATATGTCGCTTTGAATTAATATTGAGGGCTCAATCTCGAAATTCGGGTTGTTGGGAAACATGACTTGGTACCCCCCCATAATATATAAGGTACGGTCATTTTTTACACCGACATCATTTGCCGTTAGTTTTTTTGCCGCGGTTTGAAGAATGTTTGTTGCTGAAACCCCCAAGTAAAACCTGTCGGGAGAGCGGTAGAACAAACCTAGGTTAGCATCGAAAACCATTGAGCTTTGCTGAGAGTTCAACAATACGGGGTCGTTGTCCTGAAAAGGGTTAAATGCTGAAAAATCGATGCTTCGGTTTATCAGGTTTATGCCGGCGCCTATTCCCAACTGGCCCATTGCCATGTCCAATTGGAAAGAATATGCCAGCTGCACGCTAACATCGGACCATTGGGCAAGCTTGTCTTGAGTAATAGAACCGCCAATTCCGCCATGGAGGACTTTTATGGGTGAGTCGCCCGAGATCATAAATGTTTGCGGTGCTATATTGTTGCCATCGATGTCCTTAAACCCGCTCCATTGCTGCCTGGCAATCCCATTAATGCAAATACCGTCACCCATCCCTGCCGATGCAGGATTAATATACACTTTGCTATAATTGTAATGTGTAAACACAGGTGCCTGTTGCCCAATACTTATTAAGGGCAAAAACAGCAAAAATGAAGTAAAGAATTTATAATAGTTAATCTTCAACACCTTTATATATTATGACAGGCTAAAGTAAAAAAAATCTCTTTTAATAACATCGAGAATTTACTTTTGTTGCCAATATGACAACATTTATTTTTTTATAGTTGCAGTTTTGTTAGCATTATTTCAATAAAACAGCGCTTTATTTTGGTTCCGGAAAAAGAAGACGTGCTTAAGCCTTGTTATTCAGTTATTTATATTTTCCCCCAAGGCAAATATCCAATCCGCTCGCTCTCTCCAGCATAGGATGCTCAACCGGGACGAGCCTCAGTTTTCCGCCAACATCTTCCAGGAGGATGCTCGTAATTGAGTCTTTTACCATGGCAACCATTTTTCCGTAATCGTTATTGGCGATCAATTCAACTGCAAAAGCCCCGTAACTGGATGCGAGCAACCTGTCCATCGGAGTGGGGCTTCCGCCTCTTTGAATATAGCCCAAAATGGTTTTCCTGGTCTCAATCCCGGTGCCTTTTTCTATCTCTTCCGCTATGAACGAGGCGGCAGACCTTTTCTTCGGCGACTTAATTCCTTCGGCAACAACTACAATCGAGTACGGCTTCTTCTTTTTTGCTCTTTTTAACAGATAATTGTTAATCGTGTCCATATCGTAATCCAGCTCCGGTAGCAAAATAACGTCGCCGCCGCCGGCCAAACCGGAATAAAGGGCAAGCCAGCCTGCGTTATGGCCCATTATCTCTATTACCATTATTCGTTTATGCGAGTTTGCGGTCGAATGCAGACGGTCGATGGCATCGGTGGCGATATTGAGGGCAGAGTCGAAGCCGAAGGTTTGGTCGGTGCCCCAGACATCGTTGTCAATAGTCTTGGGAATCCCAATTATGTTTAAGCCTTCGGCGGCAAGCCCGGCAGCGGTTTTTTGGGTTCCGTTGCCCCCTATGCAAACCAGGCAATCGAGCCCAAGTTCCTTATAATGCTCTTTTATCAGCTTGGGTTTGTCAATCGACAACGAGCCTGTTTTTTTAAAAGGCTTTTCCCTGGACGTGCCCAAAATAGTTCCTCCTAAGGTAAGTATGCCGGAGACGGAGGATTCCGTAAGCTCTATATAATCCTTGTTGATTAGGCCGAGAAACCCCGACGAAATGCCAAAAACTTGCATGTCGTGTTTTACGATTGCTGTTTTTGCCACTCCCCTAATGGCGGCATTTAGTCCGGGGCAGTCGCCGCCCGCCGTCAATATACCTATTTTCTTCCTGGTTTCCGTCATTTGAATATTCGATTTTTATTTGCATCAAATTTAAGTATTTTTGAATAATAATAATTTCATTGATGAAGAAACTAAAGATTGCCTTTCACTGGCAGATACTTATCGGGATGGCCATAGGTGTATTATGGGGTATGATAGCGGTTAAACTGGACTGGGTCAGTTTCACGCTGGATTATATAAAGCCCTGGGGCACAATATTTATCAACCTGCTAAAGCTTATCGCCATGCCTTTGATCATCGTTTCGTTGATTAACGGCATCGGACAGCTAAAGGATATTTCCCAGCTATCGCGAATAGGCTTTAAGACCATAGGTTTTTATTTGTTGACCACCGTTATTGCCATTAGCCTTGGGTTGATGATAGTAAATATTAGCCGTCCGGGCGATTATTTCCCCAAGGAGAAGGCAGTTGAATTCGAGCAAAAGTTTGCCGAGAACGTAAAGCAAAAAGAAGTGTCGGCCAATGAGGTAAAGGAGGAAAGCCCTCTTCAGTTCTTGATCGATATAGTGCCTGACAATATCATAGGTGCCATGAGCAATAATACTTCCATGCTTAAAGTTATATTTTTCGCCTTGCTTTTTGGCGTGGCCATGATTTCCTTGCCTGAAAAGAAAACCCTTCATGTGGCAAGGTTCTTCGATAACCTCAACCATATCGTCCTTAAAATAATAGACATAATCATGAAGATGGCACCGCTGGGAGTTTTTGCGCTGATAGCGGGATTGATAGTCGAGATCACGGGTGACGACCCTGACGACACCTGGAGCTTGTTTGTTTCGCTGGGCCTGTATTCATTAACCGTGATCTTAGGCTTGCTTTTAATGATTTTTATCGTTTATCCCTTATTTATACATTTCTTTACCAGGATTAAAACCGGGAAATTCTTTAAGGCTATAAGCCCCGTTCAGCTGCTGGCATTCTCTACGAGCTCCAGTGCGGCAACATTGCCCTTGACCATGGAAACGGCAGAGGAGAAACTGGGCATATCAGAAGAGATCTCGAGCTTTGTTTTGCCGCTCGGTGCAACCATAAACATGGACGGCACAAGCTTGTATCAGGCAGTTGCCGCAATTTTCCTGGCCCAGGTTTACGGAATGGATTTAGGTTTAGGGGGCCAGCTTACGATAATTCTAACGGCCACCCTCGCTTCAATAGGGTCGGCAGCAGTACCGGGTGCCGGAATGGTCATGTTGATTATCGTGCTCACATCAGTTGGCATACCCACCGAGGGCATAGCTTTGATTTTTGCCGTTGACAGGCCGCTGGACATGATCAGGACAGCCGTGAATGTTACCGGCGACACTACAATCACTTCAATTATCGCTACAAGCGAGAAAAAAATAGATTTGGAAATCGCTAATTCATGATACAACGACTTGATGCTTAATTACGTCATTATAATAAAATTAAATATGGAAAAATATATCCTTATTCTAATATTTTCGGCTTTCAGTTTCATGGCTTTGGCGCAATACCAAAATGTAATGATAAGCAATGTCAACAATCCCGAAGAACCGTCGATCAGCATGGATTTTGCCAATCCGGATCATTTGGTTGCGGGCGCCAATGCAAATAAGTATTTTGTTTCGGAAGATGGAGGCCTCAGCTGGAGTTATGATACTATCTGGTCGCCTAGCTATGGCGAAGCAGGTGACCCGTGCATAATTGTCGATACGGCCGGCGACTTTTATTTTTTGCATCTGTCATCACCTCCGGGGGGGAGTTGGCTCGACCGTATTGTCTGCCAAAAATATGACTTTGAGAACGATAACTGGAATGATGGCAGTTTTATGGGGCTAAATGAACCAACAGATCAGGATAAGGAATGGGCGGTTGTTGATAGTGCTAATAATAACATATATGTTACATGGACGCAATTTGATTCCTATGACTCCGAAGACCCTGATTTACATAGCAATATTATGTTTAGCAAATCGGTTGATGCTGGTGAAACATGGTTGGACGCCAAGCAAATCAATCAGGTTTCGGGCGATTGTATCGATGAGGATAATACAACCGAAGGGGCGGTTCCAACAATAGGACCGAACGGTGAAATTTATGTTGCATGGGCAGGGCCTGAAGGTATAGTATTCGATAAATCTATCGATCAGGGAGAAACATGGCTTGACGAAGATATTTTTGTTAATTCGCAGCCGGGAGGATGGGATTATATGGTTCCGGGAATCTACCGATGTAACGGATTACCAATTACTTGTTGCGATATTAGCGGGACGGAAAACAATGGGGCAATTTATATAAACTGGACCGACCAAAGAAATGGGGAAGATGATACCGATGTTTGGATAGCCAAATCTGTTGACGGGGGCGAAACATGGTCGGATGCAGTTCGTGTAAATGACGACCCTGCCGGCAAGCAACAGTTTTTTAGTTGGATGACCATAGATCAAACAAATGGTGATATTTATATAGTTTTTTACGATAGAAGAAACCATGATGATGTGGGCACCGATTTTTATTTGGCTAAATCGAGTGATGGGGGAATTAGTTTTGAAAATATTTTAATTAGCGAAAGTTCTTTTTATCCAGATGCCACTGCATTTTTTGGCGATTACACAAATGTTGTTGCTCATAATGGTATTGTAAGACCAATATGGGCGAGGGCTGATGGAAAAGTAATGTCGGTTTATACTGCCATAATTGATACGATTGTTGGAGTTGAGGATAATATACCCTCGTCTTCCATTGCAATGTTTCAGAACTATCCAAATCCGTTTAAACAGTCAACAATAATTAATTTTAAACTAAAAAAAGATGAAATAATAAGTTTGGGTGTTGTTGATCTTTATGGAAGAAAAATTTGCACGATTATAAATAGTGAACCGTATAATTTCGGTAAATACCAAGTTGCATTCAAGCCCGGTGATTATAAAATAAAAAGCGGTGTTTACTATTTTGTATTGTCGTCGGGGCATGGCAGAATAAGCAAAAAGATGATATTAGTGGATTAAGAGTTTGATTTTTATAATATTATTATTTAATAAAGTGGCACATTTTTTTACATTTGCACCTGAATAATCACTCGTTTCACTTATGAATGGAAATCTAAAAGGACTGATTACTAAAATCAGGGGTATCGCCAACAAAGGTGGTATTGAGGAAATTACAATAGCAAAACTGATGTTGATACCCGAGATTTCCGAAGAGCTGAAAAAAAACAAGATAGTTTCCAACGATCAGATCGTGGAATATGTTCTGGAGAGCGAGCGACAATTATTTGAGGACATCTTTCTCGACAACAATTTTGACAACAACCAGGATGCCATTGATATACTTTTTACCGTAAGCCGCGAGATGGCAAGCAAGTTCTTTAGCCTTAGCCCTTCGGTAACCTATAAATACAAAGAGCTTTATCCTGTTATTTTCCAGAAACATATCGAAAAGCGCATCGACTTCATATTCAAGAAGATAAGCATTAATCTGCGAAAGGGGATTAGTCAGGAATTATATAGGAGCGACGTTAGCATCGAACTAGTGGCACGACTTTATATAAGCCGTTTGATAGATCTTCACAATCCTGATAATTTTCCTCCGCAGGACTTTTCTTTCAATACGATATTTATGCAGATGTTTGAAAGCTTTGTAAAGAGTGTAGCCACAGAGAAAGGAATTAGGCATTTCAAGCATAAAAAAGCGGCGGCCAAAGCTGATGGTATGAAGTTTTAATACTGATAATTATAAAGTGGGTCTGATGAAAATCACATAACAAATAGTATATATATTGTTACACGATTTTTATTAAAACAAATGCAAACTTTTGGTCCAGTGAACCTAGTGTATTATATAAAATATTCCTGAGAACTGATAATATCAGTGGGAATAGTAGTACCATATCTGCTAACTATTTCTGAACTACAAATTTACAATAAGAATTTTTGGAAGATTGTTGAACCTTCAAAATATAAATCCCATTGTTTAGTTTGTCAAGCGGAATAGTTATTTTATTTGAATTATTATTATCTAAAACTATTCTGTCATACAGTATTTGCTTTCCGGTTATGTCATAGATGCTTGCCATAACAGTTTTATTGTCAGTATTGATAATTTCAACTGTCAAATTACTGCTTGCAGGATTTGGATAGGTTTTTAATTCAAGTTGTTCAATAAATTGATCCTCGCCAATACCTGTTAGGTATGGTTTATAAAGGAATATTATACCTCCCTTATGCCAACCATAATTTTTTTCCTGTGAGATTCCTCCATATATTTCCATTGACCCATCATTATTAAAATCGCCACTGGCAACGCTTCTGCCAACCAAGGCAACGTTATTTTTAAGCACATATTTAATGTCGTTATTTGCATCTTTACCCCCAGAATAAATTCTGTAATTGGAACTCCCATTATCATAATCTGAAACCAATAGGTCAGAAAAACCATCATTAGTTAAAGAATGGATATAATCAACGGTTGATAAATATATAGGTAAGGTTGTATCTAAAATAGTACGATCGGCAATAGAATCGAAGTCTGGTCCTCCGTAGTAAAAATATATAGTTTTCTTAAAATAGCTGTAATGGACAAGGTCAGGATATCCATCCCAATTTATATCTCCTGCCTGCTTAGATGTGTTAAGCCCAAAACTCCTGCCGGGGAATGGGTTCATGATTATAGTTGACGGTTGATTGCTTGCTTCAGGGCTTCCAAGATAAACAAGGCTTCTGCCTGGCCCACAATTGTCGTCTCCTAAGGTAAAGTCATCGTAACCATCTCCGTTTATATCACCACATCTGGTTATCGGATCCGGAAAAGGATTCCAACAATCATTACATGGCATAGGCAATACTATATCAGGCTCCGGACCAATGTTGTCGTTGCTTCCAAAATACATTAAAGCGATTCTGTTATTACCATAAATACCTGTTCCTCCAACTACAATATCATCAAAACCATCGGCATTATAATCACCTACAACACCCACGCTATGACCATATTTCTTAAAAGTTCCATTGTCATGAAGTACAATATCTGCATCATCGTAGAAATAAGTTCCATGCATATCAGTGTTGCCGAAAAAGATAAACACATTGGAATAAATATCCATATAATTGGAGAATGAGGATGTCCAATCTGAGGAGTTGCTTATAATAAAATCATCAACTCCATCACCGTTTATATCACCATGAGACCAGTCGAAGCATTTCGACATATTTTTTTGTGGTAACAAAAACCTTATATCCGGTTCGTCATCAAGGATTGAGGCGCCAAAATAAACATTAAGATAACTGCCGGATACTGCTAATGCTGCCCAGTCGTCGAAACCGTCATTATTGAAATCACCTATATTCTCCAGTTTTTCCCCAAAATTCAGATCAGAAAAAGCAATATTTTGAGGACGCCCCATAACAATGGGTTCGGATGTATTTAGCACACCACCTAATACTATTGCTGTTCCAATAGTCTCAATTCTTTGATTATCATCATATTGCCAATAATTAAAAAACAGATCGTTTAAACCGTCATGGTCATAATCGAGTTTCTTATAATCCATAAAAAAAAGGTCGTACTCGTTATAACCAAAACCAAAAGTTTTCAATTTTAAAGTTTTGTTATCGTTTAGGTTGGCATTTGCAAGGTAAAAATGAGAAAAACCATCGTCGGCAACATTCTCGCCACCCCTATAAATGGCTATGCTGTCGTTACTATAATTTCCGCATACATCCTCACATCCGTCACCGTTCACGTCTCCGCAAAAATATGCTGTTCGATTAGGCGGATGTCCAAGACTTACCTCCACCGAACTTTCAAAATACGGAGCCCCTTGTTTGCCAAAAAAAACTTCCAGGTCAAAACCGGGGCCGCCCTCCTCGTTTTCGTTTTTATAGAAAAAATGACATGCATCCAAAAGTCCATCACCATTTATATCTGCTAATGAGTGAGGGAAACAATATTCCACTTCATGCAAAAAAGCCATACTTTTGATGTACTCAATATTAAACTCATGATTTTCCACATCTAAATTTAAAAATATGAACATCCTGTCATGGTCAATATTTGACGAGGTAGCTATGCAAAGTTCGGTCTGTCCGTCCTCATCATAATCATAACTGGCATAGTCACAATCATCGCTACCAAAGTATAAATAAAACGAGAAATCCTCTGTGCTTAAAATAGTTGGAGTTGTGTCAACTCCAGAATAAAAATAAACTGACGTATCAAGGCCTCCGGTAAGACAATACTCAGGTATTCCATCGCCGTTTATATCTCCAGTAAAAAGCATGTCGGTATATTTATCAGGGTATTTGAGTGATATATTACTATCTGTCAAACCATCCGAACTTCCAAAAACGATTTGTTTGGAATAAATTTCAAGAACATCATCATAACCGTCGTTGTTAACATCACCTATTCCTTTTACTAAATCATCATAAACCACTAGCGCATTGCCGTTGGTGCCGGGTTCTGTGATAATTACACTTTTAACTGTGGCATCGCTTAATTCTTCAGTACGATCATCTCCAACATGATTGCAGAACCCCATATCCATAAAACCATCAGCATTAATATCGCCAATAGGATATGCCTGCTGTAAAGGAAAGTTAAGGTTGTTGCCTACTGTAATGTCGAATGGTACAATGGTGTCGGAGGGAGTAACTACAATTGTGCTGCTCTGAGCGAGTAAACTTGTAGAAATAATTATTGACAAAATGGGAATACTAAATAATGCTCTGAGGATTGTAGAGTTTTTCATTTTTTGTATTTAAAATTAGCACTAGGTTCTTTCTATTTTCTTCAAAAGTATAAATTTAGTTTTGAATAATGTAATAGTTATGATTTTAATTATACTTTTTTGCCTTATTTAGATATATTCTAATATGAAATGAAGATATTAAGTGAAGTATTAGTTTTTGATAAATTTAGCAAATAGTTTTTTATGTTTTGTAATAACTTCCATAACATAGCTGCTCTTTTCCAATCCTGAAATGTCTATATAACTTGCGGGTTTGTTTTGCCCTAGAACTTTCTGTCCCAGTTTATTGTAAATGTTTATTTGCTTAATACGCAGCATCCCATTTATAGAAATATGTATTTCGTTTTGGGCAGGGTTGGGGTAGATGATTAAACTGTTCGAGAGATTTTTTTTTGGACTCTCTGGTTTTCCAACAGTGATATCCCATTCATATGCTCCTATATCAACAAACTGATTGTTAATTCGGTTATTTCCTGCAAGGTCCAATTGCGGAAGGTTTAGTCCTGTAGTATCACTAGTTCCAGCATCACGACAAGGTGATTCAGCAGAAATTTGATATGGATCAGGACCGACCCCGACAAACTTTGAATCTGCCCAGAATGTTTCTTCGTTAAAAAATATTTCACCGAACCCATTATTATATATAGTAGGATAACCCTGTCGAATATTACAATTATAGAAAAATGCATTATGGCTAGTAATATCCATACGCCCAATTATTATTAAATTTTCAAATTCTGATTCAGTTTCGCAGATAGTATTTATCATCTCAAAATCAGTCCATTCTGTTAGCATTAAATTTGCTTGAAATGCTTGATTATCAACAAATGTTGAATTTATAAATGTTAAAAAGCAGTCTAAAGCAAAAATTGCACCGCCATACGTTTCGTGTGAGCCGTAATAGGGACATGAATTTCCTGCAAATAATACGTTATTTACTATTATATTTTCAATAGAAAAAAAGCTGCAGCCACCTCCGCCATCAGATATATTGTTATTTACTTTGGAAACCGAAATACTAAAATTATCGCAATCCTGTACAAATAATCCACCCCCGAAATCTGTAGCAGTGTTGTATTCAATATCACAATTAATAATACTGGATGAATCAGAAAGATAAATCATTATTCCTCCTCCTTGAAAACTTTCATTTTCTTTTACAATGCTTGAAGAAATTGAAATAATAGTTCTGCGGATATAGATCCCTCCACCATTAGAATATGCCGAGTTGTTCGATAAAGTACAATTATTAATATAACTCTTATATGTGTTACCAGAGTTGTTGTTAGAATAGTAACAAACACCACCACCGTTCCCACCTACGTTATTATTTGTAATTTTTGAGTTTAATAATCTTGCATTGGAGTTTAGAATGTAAACTCCTCCTCCATTTTTAATGGCTGTATTATTTGAAATTATTAGGTTGTTAAATATTGGATTTGGACCTACAAACGTCTTTCCGCAGTATATCCCTCCTCCATATTCAGCATTTCCATTTATTATTTTAAAACCATTAAGAATTGTTGTTGTGTCCTCGTCATTATTAAATGTCACTACGCTGCCATTATTATTTCCATCAATTATCGTATTCTTTATATCATTTTCGTTTTCAGAGAAAATATAATTAGATGTCAGTAAAATTTTCTTTCCGTAAAGGTTGATGTTTTCAACATAAATTCCAGGAGCAACCAAAACGGTATCGCCATTGGATGATCTGTCGATTCCTTGTTGTATTGTTGGAAAATCTTCAGGTATGTTTATGATTTGGGCCTGGGATATACTTATTCCTATTAAGAAAGTAGCAAATATTAGTATATGTGTTTTCATAGTTTTTGTGTTTGCTTCTGTTATTTAGACAGACAATTGCTATTTTACCCTTATTGGGAAATAATAAAAATCTAGCAACATGTATTATTGCATAATAAAAAAACAATAAAGACTAAAGCGATACGGGTTTAATTTAAAAGAAAAACCTATACTTTATTTCCTTGCTTCCAACAAAAGTTCCAACATCTTGATTCCGGCATCGGAGATTACAGTACCCGGACCGAAAACAGCCACTACACCCTTATCATAAAGAAACTGATAATCCTGGTGGGGGATAACGCCGCCCACGATAACCATAATATCTTCCCGGCCGTTTTTCTTGAGTTCTTCCATAAGTTGAGGGACAAGGGTTTTATGCCCGGCTGCCAGACTGGAAACCCCAAGGATATGCACGTCGTTTTCAACAGCTTGCCTGGCGGCTTCGGCCGGTGTTTGAAACAATGGTCCCATATCAACATCAAAACCTATGTCGGCATAACCCGTCGCAACCACCTTGGCTCCCCGGTCGTGTCCGTCCTGCCCCATTTTGGCTATCATTATCCTGGGGCGGCGGCCTTCAATTTCAGCAAATTTGTCGGCGAGTTCATGAGCCTTTTTAAATGATGCTTGTGATCCTGCTTCAGCAGAGTAAACACCTGATATAGAGCGTGTAGTTGCTTTGTATCTTCCAAAAACTTCTTCCATGGCATATGATATTTCTCCAAGGCTGGCACGGTTTTTTGCTGCTTCAACGGCTAATGCCAGAAGGTTGCCCTTACCCGTTTTACAGGCTTCGGTGATGGCAGCAAGATTTTGTTCCACCTTCTCGTTGTTTCTTTCTTTCTTTAATTTATCAAGACGCTTCAACTGTGCGTTCCTTACGGCGGTATTGTCAACCTCGAGGGTTTCCAGGGGGTCCTCTTTATCCAAGCGGTATTTGTTTACCCCAACAATGATATCCTTGTTCGAGTCGATGCGGGCTTGCTTTCTGGCCGAAGCCTCCTCTATGCGCATCTTCGGGATTCCGGTGTCGATAGCCTTGGCCATTCCGCCCATTTCCTCAATTTCCTGAATGAGTTTCCATGCTTTATCGGCAATTTGTTTTGTGAGTTTTTCTACATAATAGGATCCTGCCCAGGGATCGACGGAACGGCAAATATCAGTTTCTTCCTGAAGGTAAATCTGGGTGTTACGCGCTATACGTGCCGAGAAATCAGTTGGAAGTGCAATGGCCTCGTCAAGGGCATTCGTATGCAAGGATTGTGTATGGCCAAGTGCCGCTCCCATGGCCTCAACACAAGTACGGGCCACATTGTTGAACGGGTCTTGTTCGGTTAAGCTCCATCCCGATGTCTGAGTGTGTGTCCTCAATGCCATCGACTTCGGATTTTTAGGATTAAATTGTTTAACGATCTTTGCCCAAAGCATCCTGGCTGCACGTAATTTTGCAATCTCCATGAAATGGTTCATCCCCAGTCCCCAGAAAAACGAAAGTCGTGGCGCAAAATCATCGATATCCAGTCCTGCCTTGATGCCTGTTCTTATGTAATCAAGTCCATCGGCAAGGGTATAAGCCAATTCTATGTCGGCAGTAGCTCCTGCTTCCTGCATATGATAGCCCGAAATGGAGATAGAGTTGAATTTGGGCATTTTCCGGGAAGTAAACTCAAAAATATCGGCAATAATTCTCATAGATGGTTCAGGAGGATAAATATAAGTGTTCCTTACCATGAACTCTTTTAGGATGTCGTTTTGGATAGTCCCTGCAAGCTCTTCTAATTTAGCGCCTTGTTCGAGCGCCGTAACGATATAGAAAGCCATAACCGGTAAAACGGCACCGTTCATCGTCATTGAAACGGAGATTTTATTCAGAGGTATTTGATTGAACAAAATTTCCATGTCCAAAATGGAGTCTATAGCAACACCTGCTTTACCAACGTCGCCTACAACGCGCTCATGGTCGGAATCGTAACCGCGATGGGTTGCTAGGTCGAAAGCAACAGAAAGACCTTTTTGCCCGGCAGCCAGGTTACGGCGGTAAAATGCATTGGATTCCTCGGCTGTCGAAAAGCCGGCATATTGCCTTACTGTCCATGGTCTGGAAACATACATGCTGGAATATGGCCCTCTTAAATAAGGTGCCAGTCCGGCAGCATAATTCAAATGTTCCAAATCTTCCAGGTCCGATTTAGTATAAACGGGTTTTAAATCAATTTGCTCTGCTGTAGTCCAGATATCGTTATTAATATTGGCATTTGGTGTTTCTGCCCCGCTTAATTTGCTTTCGGGAACACTCTTTATATCTATATTTTTAAATCTCGGTTTCATGATATAATGTTTATTTGTTGCTAGTTGCTAGTTGCTGGTTGCTGGTTGCTGGTTGCTGGTTGGCTGGTTGCTGGTTGGCTGGTTGCAAGTGCCGATGCCTCGGTATTGTTGCCTGCCTGCCGGCTATGCAGGGCTGAAAGTGCCGAAATTTCATTATTTCTATTTCCAATTATTTTCGACATATTCGATAAATTTATTTATTTTTTTCCCTAGAACTTCATTTTGTTCAATTAATTCGATAAGCGGTTTTTCAGCGAAATGAATATCACTTATCATGTGTAACTGCGAATTAACTTCGTCGCAAGATGATTGTGCATATACGAGAAACTTTATGAAGTCAGCCTTATAACGTCGCCTACCATAACCTTCGGCTATATTATCCTTTATGGTTTTTGTTGACCTTCTAACTTGGCTACCCTGTTCATAAAGTTCATATTTAGGCAAGCTTAATGACATTTTATGAATATCAAGAGCCTGCTTATAAGCAAGTTTGTAAATATCTAAATCGTTATAGCTACTCATCTCAATACTATTAAAATATAATCTAATTCGTTTAACCAGTTAGCCAGCAACTAGCAACCAGCACCCAGTAATTCCTTCTGATATCTATTCAATTCTTCAAGTATATTGGATTTAATATGGATGAAGTTTGTAAAACCTTTGTCCTGAAGTTCTTCAACCAAATCCTTAGGATATCCTGCAAGTACAAGGATGAAATCCTTTTTCAAGGCCTCGAAAACAGGAAGTGCAATTTCGGAATATTCCTCGTCGGAACTACAAATCACAACTATATCCGGATTGTCAGCCTTTGCTGCTTTTATTCCTTCTTCGATGGTTTTAAAAGCAGTATTGTCGATAATTTCAAATCCGGCACATCCGAAGAAATTGCCTGCAAACTGTGAGCGTGCCTTAAGCATAGCAATATTCCCGTATGTGAACATCCACACTTTGGGGCGTCTTGAATTCTTGGAATACAAATCGGTCTTGTTTCTCAATCTTTCGAATTCGGCCGCGTAGCGAAAAGGTTTAATGAATTTCCCATCGGGAGAATCCAGGTCAGGAATATTGAAATCAGTAAATGCTTCGTTGATATTGGGATACTGATTTGTCCCAAGTACTACTTTCTTTTTGAAAGCAATGTCGTTCATTAATTTAGCAGATTCAGATTTTATCTTTTCAGCAACAAAACCCGAGTCGAAGGCTTTTAGGTATCCTCCTTTTTCTTCTGTTTGCAGGAATATATCCCAAGCGCCTTTTATAAGTTTGTCGGTAATTGTTTCTATATAATAGGAACCGGCCGCAGGGTCGTTAACCTTATCGAAATGCGATTCGCCCTTGAGTAATAATTGCTGGTTGCGTGCTATCCTTTGACCAAGTTCAGAGGTTTTTT
>JAADIS010000100.1 GCA_013151215.1 Chlorobiota bacterium
CGGCCACTTGTTCCTTAGAGGCATTGCCGTTCCCGGTAATGGATTGCTTGATTTTTTTCGGTGAATATTCGAAAATCGGCAGGTCTTTATAAAGCCCGGCTGCCATTGCAACGCCCTGGGCGCGTCCCAGTTTTAGCATCGACTGTACATTTTTCCCGAAGAACGGCGCCTCCAGGGCCATCTCGTCGGGATTATATTCTTCTATCATAGAAAGCGTTCGTTCAAAAATCTTTTTTAATTTTAGGGCGTGGTTATCGTATTTCCCAAGTTTGAGTATTCCCATGGCTATGAGGCTTATTTTATTCCCATTTTGAAGAATGAGCCCATAACCCATTATATTTGTGCCCGGGTCGATACCTAATATTATTCTTTCTTTTGCCAAACGATTGTTATTTTAATGAAAACAAAATTACGTAAAACATATAACTTCATAATACGGTTCTTCATAATCGCAATGACTTTCGGTTTTCTTTATGACCAGGTTTTTCATTCAAATGATATTCAGTTGGTTATCGGTTTTTTCCCCGCTGCGTCCCAAGCTCCCGGCTTCTGGCTTATGTTATGCCTGGTGGTGGTGCTCATGTTGGTGAATTACCTTCTTGAGAGCATAAAGTGGAAATTCTTTATCGCAAAGCTCGAAAACGTAAGCTTGCTCAATTCCTATAAAGCGGTTTTAACCGGCATGTCGGTTAGCATGTTCATGCCTAATCGCGTCGGCGATTATCTTGGAAGAGTATTTATCCTGAGGAAAGCAGACCGCATACAAGCTATATTGGCAACTATTGTTGGTAGCATGAGCCAATTGATCGCAACTATTGTTTTCGGGGCGTTGGCAATAGTTTTTGCTTATCCTATGATGATCGACATGGACGAAAAACTCAACAGATGGATGTTTGCAGGACTCATACTGGTGGTTGTCGTCGGTCTGTTTACGATAATATTTGCGTATCTTAACTTTGGGGCGTTTTCCGGAATAATAAAACGAGTCAGTGGACGGGCTTATAAGAAAATAAAAAAATACACCAGGGTTTTTTCGCTCTATCGCTCGGCTGATATGCTTGTTGTGCTGATTATCAGCTTGTTGAGATATATGCTGTTTTCGTTCCAGTTCGTATTGCTCCTGTGGATGTTCCAGGTTGAGATTAATTACCCCATGGCTATGGTTTTAATCGGGCTTATCTATCTCGGGGTTACCGTTATCCCTACCATCGCTTTAACGGAAATAGGGGTGAGGGGGTCGGTTAGCATATTCGTCTTCAGTTATTATTATCAGAATATCGCATTTTTAAATACGAACTCCGAATTGGGCGTTGCCTCTGCATCGACGGCATTGTGGTTTATCAACCTTGTTGTACCTGCAATTGCAGGTGCGATTTTTGTTTATAAGCTAAAGTTTTTCAGAAAAAACAATACGGATGGAAAACTGGATTAGGTATTTCATGTTATTGCTCGAATCATCGGCTTTTGCCTATTTGGCCGTAATGGTGATAATTACGCTGGGCTGGTATAAAACTGCTGAGTTTTTTGCTGAATCACCAAGCTTTTCATCAAAAATATCGGTGGTCGTTGCTATTAGAAACGAGGCCGGTAATATTTTAAACCTGCTCCGCTCGATTGCCTCACAAAGCCTAAGCACATCTTTGTTCGAGCTCATTATTGTTGATGATAATTCGACGGATGCCGGAACGGGTATAATTGAGGGGTTTATGAAATCGCACGGGCATTTGAACATACGAGTCGTAAAATCGGGAGGGCAGGGGAAAAAGCAGGCATTAAGAAAAGGTTTTGACCTTGTTGAAAACGAATTGGTTTTTACTACCGACGGCGACTGTGTTCTGCACGAAAGCTTGCTGGAGCTGTATTTGTCGTTTTTCGAGACACATAAGGAATTGAAGCTTGCTTTCGGGGCGGTAGTTTATTCACGGGGGAAAGGTTTGCTGAATAGAGTCTTTCGTCTGGAGTTTTCAAGTCTTGTGGCCTCGGGAGCGGCATCTGCGGGCATTGGGCTGCCCCTGATGGCAAATGGGGCGAATATGGCTTTCAAGCTTAGTGCCTACAAAAAAATCGCAGCAGGCCTTACTGGGGCGGAATATGCTTCTGGTGATGATGTGTTCCTGGTTCACGGCATTGCAAAAGGATTCGGTGCCGCTGCCGTAGGCTTTGTTAAGAACAAAAATGCCCTGGTTGAAACTCATGCTCCAAGAAATGCCGCAAGCTTTTTAAATCAACGTATCAGGTGGGGATCGAAAGCCAAGGCCTACAAAAGTATATGGCCGGCCCTGGTGGCAACCGTGGTTTTTTTGTTCAATTTCATGATTAGCGTTTCTGCGGTTTTGTCAGTTTACAGAACATGGTTTCTTGCGGTATTTGTACTTTTTACCTTGTTGAAATTCCTCGTTGATCTGCCATTGAGCAGGAATTTCTCGAAATATTTCCGGCAAGAAAAAGATTATTATCTTTTGTTCCCGCTCGAATTTATCTATCCTTTTTATATAGTAGCAAGTGCATTATATCCATTGTTGTTCGGTTTTAACTGGAAAGGGCGCGATCTCTCAAAATGATTTCTGCCAGTATCAGATCGGTTTTTGTGGTGATTTTTATGTTTTCGTCATTTCCGGTGCATAAATGAATTTTATGCCCGGCATGCTCCATTACCGATGCGTCATCAGTGAAGAAATCAAGATAATTTGTTTTATAGGCTTTTTTTATGATTGATGATTTAAACGCCTGCGGAGTTTGAACCGTCCTCAGTTTTTTTCTCGCAAGATTTTTGTTTTCGCCATTTTCCAGTAACCTGATGCTGTTTCTGACACTCGCCACCGGAACGGCATTTCCTTTAATTGCGGCAAGCCGAAAGCAATTTCTGATTGTTTCCCTGTTTACCAGAGGCCTGGCGGCATCGTGTATTGCAACCACGCCTTTGTCGGGCAACAGTTTTAAGGCTGCCATAACCGAATGAAACCTTTCAGGGCCACCGTAAACGGTTTTTATATTTTGCAGTTCCCCGTAATCACTTTTCAGTCCTTTCCATAATTCCTGATGGCTTTTCGAAATAACAACAATTATGTTCTCTGTTTTCACGAAAGTAAGAAAAGCGTGGATGGCCCAAATAATTACAGGCTTGCCATTTATTTTCAGGTATTGCTTGGGTATATCCGCCAGTAACCTGTTTCCGGAGCCGGCAGCGGCAATTACCAAAAATCTATTTTCATTTCCCATTTATGCGGTAAAAATAAAAAAAGCCCGCCATATTAGCGGCAGGCTATTGTTTTATTATGTCGGTGTCTTTTATCTTGCTGATAATCAAACTAAAGCACCAGCATGGCATCGCCATAGGTAAAGAATTTATATTTTTCCTTAACTGCTTCCCTATAAACGTCGAACAAAAAATCGTAACCCACAAAGGCTGAAATCATCATCATCATAGGCGACATAGGCAAATGGAAATTGGTAACCATTGCATCGGCAAAACGAAACTCATAAGGAGGGAAGATGAATTTATTTGTCCATCCGTTGAAAGGCTTGACTTTTCCTGTTATCGAAACTGCGGTTTCCAAGGCCTTCATCGAGGTGGTTCCAACGGCAATAACCTTATGCTTGCCTTCCTTGGCCGTGTTCATTTTGTCAACCGAGTCAGTGAGCAGGGTCATTTGTTCCGAATCGACTTTATGTTTTGTGAGGTCCTCAACCTCTATATTCCTGAAATTGCCCAAGCCGGTGTGAAGGGTGAGCTCGGCAAAGTCAATGCCCTTTATTTCAAGGCGTTTCATTAATTCGCGCGAAAAGTGCAAACCTGCTGTAGGTGCTGCAACGGCACCTTCGTGCTTAGCGTAAATGGTTTGGTATCTCTCTTCGTCCTCAGGTTCTATTTCCCTTTCGTGAATTTTAGGGAGAGGGGTCTCGCCAAGCTCCTGTATCGTTTTTTTGAAATCCTCATAAGGCCCGTCAAACAAAAAGCGCAAAGTCCTGCCTCTTGAGGTGGTGTTGTCGATCACCTCGGCTACCAATGCGTCGTCCTCGCCAAAATATAACTTGTTCCCGATTCTTATTTTTCTTGCCGGGTCAACCATGACATCCCATAGACGACTATCCTGATTAAGCTCCCTCAGAAGGAAAACTTCGATTTTTGCACCGGTTTTTTCTTTCTCGCCGTTCAAGCGGGCTGGAAAAACTTTTGTGTTGTTGATGGCGAAAACATCACCGTCATCAAAATATTCGATGATATCCTTAAAATTCCTGTGCTCTATCGTTTTTTTTTGGCGGTCAACCACCATTAATCTGGATTCATCCCTGTTTAAAGGCGGATGACCTGCTATCAATTCCTTTGGAAGGTCAAATTTGAATTGTGATAACTTCATGAAAAAATATGATTAGTTTTTTTGAAATCTATTATTGTTTTAATTATAATTGCAATCCCAAAATCGGTTTCTACTGATTTACAAACAAAAAGGCGGCGAAAATACAAAAAATCGAGGGCTTTGTCAAGTTTATTTTCAGCTACGAATTCCCGCATCATCTTACATTGTGTTTTTTCAATTTTAGCATATTTTTTTTTACGCCCTGCTAATAAACGCTTAAACAATATATTGAGTACTTTCAACAACTTTCTTTTGTTTTTTAGCCATCTTATTTTATCGGTTTATACCTTATGAAAAAACCAATTGATTTAATGTTTTTTATAATTTGAGATTTGTAAAACAAGCGTAAATATACAACATAACACAAGTTTTATCAAGTAAAAATTTCACCCGATTGCGTTAATGCCCATTAAAGCCCATTAAAATACCCTGTTTTCGGTATTGCCCCGGCAAGCTAACTTATGCAACTTTGCAGAAGTTTAATCACAAAAAAATAAAAATGAAAAAATACTTGTTCTTTATGTGCTTTAGCGTTTTCGGTTTTATCAGTACTGGGGTGAAGGCTCAATCAGGATATGCCAATGCGGCAAACAAACTGTTGAACAGTAGTTCCAAGCTCAACATCGGGGGTTACGGGCAAATAGATTATAACCAACCCTTGTCGGCCGATAATTATCAAGCCGGCAATTTGGACGTTCATCGTTTGATCTTGCTGTTCGGGTATCGTTTTAGTAAGAACCTTCAGTTTGTGAGCGAGTTTGAATTCGAGCACGTAAAAGAAGTTTTTGTTGAACAGGCGTTCATACAATATTCATTTAATAATTACTTAAACTTCAGGGCGGGCCTGATGCTTGTTCCTATGGGCATTATCAATGAGTATCATGAGCCCACAACTTTCAACGGTACAGAGCGTCCTTGGGTCGATAAATACGTATCGCCCACCACATGGCGCGAGATAGGTCTGGGGTTCAGCGGTTTGATCCCAGGGCCGTCAATGAAATATCAGGTGTATTTAATGAATGGCTTTGCAGGGTATAAAGATGGTGAATTTCTGCTCTCCGGGAAGAACGGGCTTCGCAAAGCACGTCAAAAAGGTGCAGAGTCGTATATCAACTCTCCTTCTGTTGCCACCAAGATTGAATATTACGGGATACTCGGGCTGAATGTCGGGGCATCAACATATTTTGGGGAAACGCAGTCGTCACTTTATGATGGCCTGGCCAAAAATGATATTGATGCCGTTTCCAGGGCCGATTCATCAGTAGTCGGTGTTTCAATGATTGGCATTGATTTACGTTATCGCCGGAAAGGCTTCGAGTTGAGAGGCCAATTATATAGGGTTTGGCTGTCGAATACCGATCAATATAATTTAATGGCCGAAAATAGTGGCAAAACAACAAATCTGGGCAGCCAAATGTTTGGCTGGTATGCCGAAATGTCCTATAACGTTTTTAATCAGTTCGATAATATCGGAACCCAGCTGTTTCCTTTCGTGCGCTTATCGAATTACGACACTCATTATGCCGTAAATAGTAGTATAACTGCTGAGGACGCATTCAACAATACGATAATCACTACAGGCTTGAGCTGGAAAATACACCAAGGCGTTGCACTGAAAAGCGACCTTCAGTTTATTAAGTCAAGATCGCAAGGTAGTTATTCGAAATCCTTTAATGCCGGCATAGGTATATGGTTTTAGCTGTTGTTGTCATGAGAAACCTTTTGTTGATTTTAATAGTGATACCGACCTGGTTTTTCCACTCATCCTTTTTTCTAGCGGATGACCCGGATTTTCCGGAAAAGAAGGTTGCCAAAGTAATTAATAGGATCTGGAAAGATAAAAGTGTCGAGATTCAAAGATACAACATTGAGGACGCCTATGGCGGCGGGAAATATTTTATGCTCACGGACGAGGCCGATACGCTGGGTTATTTATATGTCGGCAGGGTTAATTCGTGCAGGCAGGGAGGATGTGCCATCAACAATGAAGATGCGGAACTGCCTTTTGAGTTTTTCGATTATTTTCTGATTACGGATAAAAACGCAAAAGTTGAAAAAATAAAAATATTCAATTACCAGGCAACCCACGGCCATGAAGTTATGAGCACGGGATGGCTGAGGCAGTTCAAAGGTTATGGCGGCGAAAGAAAACTTAAATATGGCAAGGATATAGAAGCGATCTCGGGAGCCACTATTTCGGCAAAAGCCTTAAATCTTGATGTTCAGTTCATAGTTGGAAACTTAAAGGACAATTATTGAGCAAAGGCCTATTTGGTAATATCCAGTATGCGGGCTTGGAAAATAATTATTGTATTCCCGTTTACAAGCCAGTCTTTTTATTAAATTTGGCAATAAAAAGATGAATCTTAAAAACTCAATGGAACAAGTTCTTGGCCGGCATTATAATGCCTCAGTCAATGTGCTGAATTTTAACTCGGTAGGCGGAGGCTCCATAAATGACGCATATAAAGTAGAAACGGATTCAGACATGTTTTTTGTCAAGACCAATTCGCGAAGCCGGTTTCCTGCAATGTTTGAAAAAGAAGCGAGGGGGCTTAAGATACTTGAACAGGCTGAGTGCATAAAAGTTCCCGAGCTGGTTTGTTTCGGAGATGTTGAAGATGACTCCTTTTTGGTCCTGAAGTATATCGAGGGCATTTACGAAACTAGTGGTTTTTGGGATGGTTTTGCACGCAAATTGGCTGATCTGCACAAATGCACAACAAATCAGTTTGGGCTTGATCATGACAATTATATCGGATCATTGGTTCAATATAACGATAAAAAAGACTCTTGGGCTGACTTCTTCGTTGAGCAACGCCTCGAGGTACAACTTAAAATGGCGATGGACAGCAGCTTGGTCGACAAGCGTGTAATTGCGCATTTCAACAACTTTTATAAGAGGGTCGACGAGATATTCCCACACGAACCGCCGGCCCTTGTCCATGGCGATCTGTGGAGCGGCAACTTTATGGTGGACGAAAATTCCGATGCCGTAATTATCGATCCGGCAGTTTATTACGGGCATCGTGAGATGGACCTGGCAATGTCCTTGCTGTTCGGAGGGTTTTCTCGTCAATTCTACGATTCATACAATAATTATTACCCCTTGGGAAACGGATGGCGGAAACGCATGGAGTATTGCAACTTATATCCATTGCTGGTGCATGTCAACCTTTTTGGGGGATCTTATGCAAACTCGGTAAAGTCAATTATATCAAGGTTTTAAACAACGCCTTCTTTTTTTGTTTTGTTAAATTATTTTAATTTAAGAATTTAAGTGCTTTAAAAGGATAAATTCGCATTTTTTTTAGAGCATAGATCATGGCCTTAATAATTAATTTTTCCGATGCTGCTGCGATCGGTATCCATGGAATGGTTTTGTTGGCAAGAATAAACAAGCCCATGAACGCGATCGATCTTTCAAAACGTCTTGGTAAATCCAAGCACCATGTAGGGAAAGTCATGCAGCGTTTGGTAAAAATGGGCTTTCTGGGCTCTCAGCGAGGCCCTACCGGCGGATTCTACCTCAGTGCTGATATTTCTAAAATATCCATGTACGACATTTATTCGGCCATTGAGGGCCCGGTCGCCTTAAAGGATTGTTCTGATGACTATCGTATCTGCCCCGTCAAAAAATGTATTCAAAACAATGTAGTCAACCATCTGTCTTCCCAGTTTGTCGATTATATGAAAAACGAAACCCTTAGAGACTATTTATAGAACCCAGCTTTCGTTTTGTCCAAATTTCGTATTGTTAATTTGTTCTTAAAATATGATTTATATCATATAATAAAAAGTTAATAATTAACAATCAAATTATTTTAATTGCTGTTAATGATTAACAAGCATGTAAAAGGCAATAAATCAATCGTTTAGAAATTTATTTATTTAGATTTAGTATAAATTTCATTGCTGTTACGGGCCTAACAGCTATTTGGCTGATTATTTAATAGTTTTGTATTTCAGAAATTAAATACTTAAATTATTAAAATAAATCAACAGAAATGAAAAAATTTTACTTTTTACTTATTGCATTAAGTTCGATGTTCTTAGGTGGGAACATTTTTGCTCAAACAGCAAAGATATCTGCTGAGCTTCGGCCTCGTTTCGAGTTTAGGAATGGTTATAAAACCCTCATGCCCGACGGCAACAATGCTGCGGCATTTATCTCGCAACGTACTCGTTTGAATGGTTTTTATGCTAACGAGAACTTCAGGTTCAAGTTAAGCTTACAGGACGTAAGGGTTTGGGGCGACGTCAAGCAGTTGAACAAAAGCGATGTCAACGGAACTTCGGTTCACGAGGCCTGGGGTGAAATCCTTTTCTCCAAGACTTTTTCATTTAAGGTAGGCCGTCAGGAAATAATTTACGACGACCACCGTATTTTTGGTAACGTGGGCTGGACACAGCAGGCCAGAAGCCACGATGCGGCAATATTTAGATACAACGACAAAAAGCATTCCGTTGATTTGGGTTTTGCATATAATGCACTACAGGAATCGCTTTATAGGGTTGACTATATCGGGATGAAGAATTACAAGGCCCTTCAATTTATTCATTATCACGGAGTGTTCAACAAAATAAGCCTAAGCGTGCTTGAGCTTTATAACGGAGTTGCTTACGATTCGGACACTGCCGTTGCCACAACGGCCGAGAAAGTTGCCTGGAGCATGACCATAGGCCCTCGCTTGACTTATAAAGGTGATAAGGTTAAGGCCAACCTGACGTTTTATTATCAAGGTGGTAAAAATGGCGCGAACGTTGATTTAGCAGCCACTTATTTTGCAGGTGATGTGATGTTCAATCTGGCAAAGGGCTTTGGGCTTGGTCTAGGTTTTGAGTATCTTTCGGGAACTGCTACAAATGACAAAGGAAACGGAAAAGACAAATCATTTACTCCTTTTTACGGAACCAATCATAAGTTCAACGGTTGGATGGACTATTTTTATGTCGCAAACCACCTTGGAAATGTCGGGTTGACAGATATTTATCTTCCTATTAAATATAAGCATGAAAAATGGCTCTTCTTGTTGATACCACATTATTTCATGTCCTCGGCCACTGTCAGCGACGCCAACAAGGATTATAGCAACGGTTTAGGGACCGAGATTGATTTAACCGTAAAATATAGCCTGTCGAAAGAAGTTCAGCTTCAGGCCGGATACTCGCAAATGCTTGCTACCGAGACAATGCAGGTGCTAAAAGGGGGAAATTATCAAAACACCAACAATTGGGCGTGGGTTATGATTACCTTTAAACCAACTTTTTTTGAAAAGAAATAATTAAAACTTAAACTATGGAAAGACGGGATGCTATTAAGAACTTATTGGCTTTCGTTCCTTTAGGAACTGCGTTTGCCGGGATTACGGCAATGGGGATAACTTTCATCACTCCGAAGAAACGCGATCTTGAAAGAAGGATTTTCACCCTGCACCTTGAAGAACTTCCCATTAACACAACGAAAAAGTTTCGTGACTTAAGAGGAAAAGACCTTGTTTTGGTGCGCACTGGTGAACGCGAGGTAAAAGCCATGTCAACTGTCTGTACACATTTGGGCTGTACAGTGTATTGGGAAAAAGATCGTCAGGAATTTTATTGTCCCTGCCATCAGGGGAGGTTCAATAAGGACGGGCAAGTTATTGCCGGACCGCCACCTAAACCCCTTGAAACATATAAAACGGAGATTTCCGGAGATAATGTATTTATTTATTTTCAAGATAAGGAGGCTTAATCATGGGATTTACAAAATGGCTTAGCAAATCATTCCCTGTCGATCAGGAAGCATTGATTCAATTAACTGCGGAGCCCATTCCCAACCACCTTAAGCGCTGGTGGTGGGCCTTGGGCGGAACTCCTATGTATATGTTTGTTGTTCAGGTTATTACGGGTTTGATGCTGATATTTTATTATGTGCCTGACACCGAACATGCATACAAAAGCATTGCCTACATAACTTACGAGGCCGATTACGGCTGGTTGATAAGAAGTATTCACCGTTGGTCATCGAATATTATGATTGCCTCATTGATACTTCACATGATGAGGGTGTTTTTTACTAAATCGTATAAAGCACCGCGAGACCTGAACTGGATGTTCGGGGTAGTGTTGTTCCTTCTTACGCTAATGCTGGGATTTACAGGCTATTCACTGGTTTATGAGCAAATGTCGTACTGGGCAATGAAAGTTGGGACCGGTATTGCCGGGGCCACTCCCTTTATCGGGGGCTGGATAGCCGATTTTATGAGAGGAGGATCGGAGATAGGGCAGAACACCCTTACGAGATTCTTCTTGTTTCATGTCGTCCTACTCCCGATCTTAATTGCTTTGGCAGTTGTTGTGCACCTTTACCTTATTAGGACACACGGTGTTACCGAACATAAGTTTAAAGGTGACGAGAACCTTGAGAAAAAGACTTTTCCCCTTTGGCCCGACCACATCATGACCGAATTGGTAATGGTTTCCATAATCATGGTCGCACTGGTAGTCTTGGCAATATTGTTCCCCGCACAGCTGGGAGACCCGGCAAATCCTAATGTAACACCTCTGCATATTAAACCCGAATGGTACTTTTATCCTGTTTTCCGCTGGCTGAAAGTTACTAATCTGATGATAGGTGTTCTGGGGCCGATAAGCTTTTTGGGAATACTTTTCTTTTGGCCCTTTATCGATAAAACTTTTGATAAATGGTTCCCTGAGAGAGAAGTTGGCTTTTGGATAGGTATTATTGGAATGCTGACAATCTGCGTTTTTACCATCTGGGAAATTTTTGGACATTAATATAAAACAGAAAATAAATTATTAAAATTAAAATCATAAAGAAATGGCAACTAGTTTAAATACAAAAAGAACGATTATCGGAGTACTTAGTGTAGTATTTATCGTGGTTCTGCTTATGGCTCTTTGGAGAGAAGTGGAACATTCACAGCCCGATTATAAACCAGATCCTATTGTTGATACTCAGACAAAACATTGTATCAGCTGCCATAGCGAACAGGGTGCTGGAAAAGTTATTGTTGAACAATGGAAAAACAGCAAACACTCCGAAGTTGGTGTTGGCTGTTTAGAGTGTCACGGCGCCGAAGAAGGCGATGTTGATGCGTATGAGCATGAAGGTCAGTTGATTGCGACTATCGTAACCCCAGGCGACTGCTCCAAATGCCACTCTGACGAGGCAGAACAGTTTACAACAAGCCACCACGCCGATGCAGGTATGATAATGGGTTCCCTCGACAATGTTCTGGCTGAAGTTGTTGAAGGCCACGAAGCCTATATGGATGGCTCGAACCCTGCGGCCGTTAACGGATGCTGGCAATGCCACGGGTCAAAAGTCGAAGTTTTGAAAGATGCCGACGGAAAACCAAAATATTCCGATAACGGCATTTTGATGCTCGACCCTAAAACATGGCCGAATACAGGTATGGGCCGTATCAATCTCGACGGGTCGAAGGGATCCTGTACCGCATGCCATAACCGTCATAATTTTTCCGTTGCACAGGCACGTCAACCTGAAAACTGCGGAAAATGCCACATGGGCCCCGACCACCCTCAAATTGAAATCTATCAAGAATCAAAGCATGGAATTAATTTCTACGCACATAAAGAAGATATGAACCTAGGCGCACAGCCTTGGATAGTTGGCCAGGATTATAATGCAGCCCCTACTTGTGCCACTTGCCACATGAGCGCGACTCCCGATCAAGCCGTTACTCACGATGTAGGAGACAGGATTAGCTGGACCCTGAGGCCTAAAGTGTCCGAAAAGATTGATGCTGCCGAACTTGCTAAATACGAAGCGCGCGGCGAAGCTCTTCCTTCTGATTTCCTTACCTGGGAACAAAGGCGCAAAAATATGGAAAACGTATGCTTGCAATGCCATACCAGAAACTATGTTGAAAGCTTCTATAAGCAATATGACAGTCAGGTGAACATGTATAACGATAAATACGGCAAACCGGGACTTAAAATCATGAAGGCCCTAAAGAAAAACAAAATGATCACCCCTATTCCTTTCGACGATCAAATAGAGTGGGATTATTTCTATCTGTGGCACCACGAAGGAAGAAGAGCCAGGATGGGCGCTTCCATGATGGGCCCCGACTGGACCCAGTGGCACGGGAACTTTGATCTTGCCGAGAATTTCTATACTAAGATCATCCCCGAAGTTAAGGAACTGATCGCCCATGCAAGAAAAAGCGGTAACGTTGCCGGCGCTAACGAAGTTCAAAAAGAACTCGATAATATCCTCAACAGCGAAATGCACAAATGGTATTTGGGAAAACAAAGTCCTGAAGAAGTTGCAAGAAGAAAAGCTGCTGCTAAACAATTCAGACAGAGATACTCCCAGTAATTGATGTCTTGTGATAAACAGGAAAAGGATTATCCCTGACGGGGGCAATCCTTTTCCTCTTAGTTTTTTTTAATTTAATTAATGGAGGAATTTTAAATGAGTATAACAAGACGCGATTTTGTGAAAAGTAGTGCGGTCGCGGCTGCGGCTGCTACCATAGGAATCAGCCTCCCAAGCAGTTTAAAGGCTTCGCCCACAGCACCTTTTGAGGATGATTGGCGTTGGGACAAGTCCGTTTGTCGCTTCTGCGGAACGGGTTGTGGTATTATGGTAGCAACAAAGAACGATAAAATTGTTGCTGTCAAGGGCGACCCCGCTGCCCCTGTAAACAGAGGGCTGAACTGTATCAAAGGCTATTTTAACGCTAAAATTATGTATGGTGAGGATCGCTTGAAAAAACCTTTGATGAGGGTTGACGCAAACGGTAATTTCAGCAAGAACGGGAAATTTAAGCCTATAAGCTGGAAACAAGCCTACGATGAAATGGAAAAGCAAATGCGCAAGAGCCTGAAAGAGCTCGGGCCTACCGGAATCGCTGTTTTTAGCTCCGGGCAATATACGGTACAGGAAGGCTATGCAATGACCAAGCTGATGAAGGCAGGGTTCCGGACTAATAATATCGACCCCAACGCAAGACACTGTATGGCTTCTGCCGTTGGCGGCTTTATTCAGACCTTCGGCATCGACGAGCCTGCAGGGAATTATGACGACATTGAACTAACACATACCGTTGTTACCTGGGGAGCCAATATGGCCGAAATGCACCCTATTTTATGGTCGAGGGTTACCGACAGGAAGCTCAATAATCCTGAAAAGGTTAAAATCGTAAACCTGTCAACCTACACCAACCGCTGTTCCGACCTCGCCGACGTGAATATTATCTTCAAGCCTAATACCGATTTGGCGATTTGGAACTATATTGCCAGGGAAATAGTCTATAACCACCCGGAGGCCATTGACAACAACTTTGTTGATAAATACACTCAATTTGCCACCGGAGTTGTGGAAACCGGATATGGCATGCGCAAGCCCGACCATAAAAAGTTTACCGACAAGGAGCGCGAGACCGTCAAGCACCAGGTAGAAAAAACAGTATCGGAAGCAGAAGGCGTTACCCTTTCTTATCTGGGATATAAAGCCGGCGACACCATGAAGATGAAACATGCTTCAGCACCAAAAAAACACTGGGCCATAAGTTTTGAGGAATTTAAAAAAGCCCTGGAGCCTTATACCCTTGATTTTGTTGCTAAAATATCGAAAGGTGACGAGGATGAGGATTTATCATCGCATAAGGTAAAACTGAAACTGCTTGCCAGCCTCTATATCGAGAAGCGCCGCAAAGTTGTTTCCTTCTGGACCATGGGAATGAATCAGCACACTCGTGGAGTTTGGGTCAACGAGCAGGCTTATATGGTTCATTTGCTTCTTGGCAAGCAAGCCAATCCCGGCAACGGGGCCTTTAGCCTAACAGGTCAACCGTCAGCATGCGGGACAGCCCGCGAGGTTGGCACCTTTTCTCACCGCCTGCCTGCCGATATGGTTGTTGCCAACCCAAAGCACAGGGCTGCTGCCGAGAAAATCTGGAAAATACCATCAGGCACGCTCAATGGCAAGCCCGGTTCGCATATCATGAAAATTATGCGCGACATGGAGGATGGGAAAATAAAATTCGCATGGATAAATGTCTGTAATCCTTTCATGGATTCGGCAAACGCTAACCATTGGCTGAAAACAGCTCGTCAAATGGATAACTTCATCGTTTGTTCCGATAGCTATCCGGGCGTGTCCGCCAAGGTTTCCGACCTGATTTTGCCCGTCGGGATGATTTACGAAAAATGGGGTGCTTACGGAAATGCCGAGCGCCGCACCCAGCACTGGAAACAACAAGTGGTTCCAGTTGGGGATTCTATGCCCGACTTATGGCAATACATCGAAATATCCAAACGATTTAAAATCAAGGATGTTTGGGGAGCACAAAAAATCCCCGGTCTGCCCAACGGTTTGCCAAACGTAATGGATAAAGCCAAGCAAATGGGTTATTCCCCTGAAGACACTCTTTATGACGTTCTTTTCGCAAACGAAGAAGCTAAATCATACTCATGGCCCGATAGCATAGGCGAAGGATTTCATAATACCGAAGCCGAAGGCGATGGTCGCCGGATTACCGGCACCGATGGTGAATTATGGAAAGGGTATGGCTTTTTCGTTCAAAAATATCTTTGGGAAGAATATAGGAAATTCGGTGCAGGACATGCTCACGATTATGCCGATTTTGACACTTATCATAAAGTTAGGGGATTGAAATGGCCAGTGGTTGACGGAAAAGAAACACAATGGAGGTTTAATTCCGATTACGATCCTTATGCGCGCAAAGCCGATAACGGAAAATACGCCTTTTATGGAAAGGCACTTAAAAACATCCCACAGGGAAATCTTCAAGGGCCTGATAAATCCAAACCAAAAATGGATTTGAGCAATAAGGCTAAAATATTCTTCCGCCCCTATATGGATCCACCGGAAATGCCTGATAAGGAATATCCTACATGGCTATGCACAGGAAGGGTGCTGGAACACTGGCATAGTGGCACCATGACTATGAGAGTCCCCGAACTGTATAGGGCAGTGCCCGAGGCATTATGTTATATGAATGCCGACGATGCCGAGAAGCAAGGTTTCCGCCAGGGTGATTTGATTTGGGTCGAATCGCGAAGGGGTCGCGTTAAGGCACATGTTGAGACCCGCGGGCGCAACCGTACACCGAAAGGTTTGATTTATGTTCCCTGGTTCGACGAAAAAGTACTGATCAACAAGGTTTGCCTCGATGCTACAGATCCTATTTCAAAGCAAACCGACTTTAAGAAATGTGCCGTTAAACTGTATAAAGCATAGCAATGAAAAAAGTACAGGAAGATAGTTCGAGAAGGGCAGCCCTAAAGACAATGCTTAGGGGTGCCGGACTGATGGGCTTGGGCGGCGCCGCATGGGGCGGCGTTGCCGACGGGCTTCAGGCATCCGAATTAACTATCCGGCCCCCGGCTGCCTTGAAAGAAGCAGAGTTCGTGAAAGCCTGCATACGATGCGGCAGCTGTGTGGAGGCTTGCCCTTACGACACTCTGGCCCTGGCAACACCGGACGATAGGACAGCAATCGGGACCCCGTACTTTAAACCTCGCACGACCCCCTGTTATTTGTGTACCGATGCGCCTTGTGTGAAGGAGTGCCCCAGCGGCGCCCTCGACATCGGGAAAATAACGGAAAACGATTTGTTGAACATCAATAAATCAAAAATGGGAGTTGCCGTCGTTGACCAGAATTCATGTATTGCCTTCTGGGGAATTCAATGCGATGCTTGTTATAGGGCTTGCCCTTTATTGGGTGAAGCCATAAACTTAAAATTCGAAAGAAATGACAGAACCGGGAAACATGCTATAATAGAGCCAGTTGTAAACCGTGAGCTTTGTACCGGCTGCGGTTTGTGCGAACATGCTTGTATTACCGAGAAACCATCGATAGTTATCTTACCTGTCGATATCGCAAACGGTAAAGCAGGTTCTCATTATATTAAATCCTGGGATAAAAATGATGAAAAAAGGATAAATACCACTAAGGAAAAATCAGCTGTCGAGGCTAATACTGCGGAGGATTATCTCAATGATCCCGAATCTTTATTTGATGATTAACATTATTGGGAGGAACCGGTTTCTTATAATCCGACGTAGCGTCCAGCTACTGATAATATTGGCCTTTGTTGCATCAAGCCGTTGGGGATGGTCGGTTTTAAAAGGAAACCTTAGTTCCGCAAAAGTGCTCGACTCATTTTATCTGGCCGATCCCTTTGCCGTTTTGCAGATGTTTTTTAGTGGGTTTGTTGCTAGTTCCGATTTGATAATCGGGGCACTTATAGTTCTTTTATTTTATGCTTTGGTCGGCGGACGTGCCTTTTGCAGTTGGGTTTGCCCCCTTAATGTAGTTACTGAAACAGCCGCTTGGCTACGACGAAAGCTTGGCCTTGATACGACTACCGATAATATAAGGATAAAACGCAATATCAGATATTATGTCTTGATACTTAGTTTGTTGCTATCGTTTGTTTTGGCTTATGCGGCCTTCGAGGTGGTTAGTCCGATAGGTATGCTGCAACGAGGCCTGATATTCGGATTCGGAATGGGCTGGGCTGTCGCGCTCTCGGTATTCTTGTTCGATCTAGTGGTGCTTAAAAACGGCTGGTGCGGACATTTTTGCCCCCTGGGCGCTTTTTATTCCCTGGCAGGGAAGCTTGCTCTTGTAGAGATTAAGCACAATGTTGATAATTGTACCGATTGTATGAATTGCTTCAGGGTATGCCCCGAGCCGCAAATACTTAAAAATGTTACAAAAAAAACATCTTTGATCGATTCCGGCGAATGCACTAACTGTGGGAGGTGTATCGACCTTTGCGAAGATGATGCTTTGAAATTTGTTTTGAAAAATTTAAAAAATAATAAAAATGAAAACTAAGTTTAATTTATTGGTTTTGTTGGTGTTAATTGTTGCCTATTCGTGCAGCAACAGCAACAATAAGGATTATATCCCTGACGAGGAAATTGATTTGTCATCCGATGCCTTGCTTACCGACGACTCCCCTTTGGGTGAAATGCCGGAATATTCACAAATTAGGGGCGGGGCCAGCGATGTCATCGATCGTTCCTTCGAGAACTCACCTCCTCTGATTCCTCACAAAGTAAATGGTATCTTGCCAATTACTGCAGAAGATAACAAATGCTTGAGATGTCATATGCCCGATTTGGCTCCCCGCTTTGAGGCAACACCTCTGCCGGCAACTCACTTTACTAGTTATCGCCCCAAGATGAAACGCAACAATGATGGCATTTATGCGTTTGAGGAAGGTGATAACGAAATGGTAGAAAAGGACTTGGGTCACTTTAACCCTGCTATGTACAATTGTTCGCAATGCCATGTGCCTCAGTCGAACGCAACCGTTGACATCGATAATGTTTTTAATGCTGAATTTAGAAATTCCGGCAATAAGAATAGATCAAGCTTGAAGAAAAAACTTGGCGAGGGCGTTAACGACTAAACTGATGCTGAAATATCTGCTCGCTTGCTGGTTTGTTTTTGCTCTAGGTTTTTATTCCTTTGCACAGCAAATAGAAAAAACGTTAAAATGCAGCGGTGCGATAAGCGATGTGTGCTTAGGCAACGATAAAATATATGTTGCAACGGAAAATGCCTGTGTCGATATCTTTTCTCAAAAGGATTATTCGCTTTTGCGGAAAATAACACTTCCCAAACTGGTCGATTTTTTTGGCGACAGCATTAAACCTAATGTTTATTCCGTAAATGCCTTTTCAGGTAAAATACTGATAGTTTCCCAGGGAACTGACGGCTTTAGCGATGTTTTCTTAACGGACGGAAATAAAAAGGCCAAACTTATTGATTCAAAAACAAAACACCTGACAGTAAAAAAGGCTGTGTTTGTTGATGGCGGGAGTGTACTTATGGGAATGCTGTCCAACGAGATAGGCCTGTTCGATATCAAAAAACAAAAGTTCGATTACCTGACACAGATCAGCCCTTATGCTTTTTCCGATTTCGATTTGTCGGATGACAAAAGCAAGGTTTATTCAAGCGACGAAAGCGGGATAGTGCATTGCTTAAATGTATCGGATGGCAAAATCAACCCGGACTTTGAAAGCGTGAACGTGGATAATGTCTATCAAATCGATTTTTCATCCAACATTATAGTAACGGCAGGAAAAGACAGGAGGTTGGGCGTTTATGAAATCATTAGCAAAAATTCCTTTTATTTGGAGAGCGATTTCCTGATATTAAGCCTTGGCCTTTCAGGCGATGGCAAAACTGTGGCATTTATGTCGGGGGAAAACGGGCAGTTTTCCTTACTTGATATTGAAAGCAGGAGCATTCTGTTTAATGGAAAGCATGGCGATTCACCACTTTCGGCAATAATGTTCTTTGGTGAGAACAGATTAATAACCGCAAATGAGCAATCAATGTTAACTATTTGGAAATTAAATAAATAAAATATGAATCTGTCGAGTATCGTAGTTCAAACCAAGCCCGAATTTATGGATGGGCTAATAAATATTATAAAGGAAACGGACTTTTGCGAATATCATCTCCACGATGAAAACGGCCGTATCATAGTAACTGTCGAGGGCAAGGATACTGGGGAGGAGATTGCCAAGCTTAAACTGATCAAGGACTTGCCGAATGTTACTTCCGCCGAGATGGTTTTCGCCTATAGCGAGGATGAACTAGATGCCGAGAGGCAAAAGCTTGAATCAACCGAGGACAATATACCGGAATGGCTCAACGACCCTAAAGCAAAGCTTGGGGATATAAAATATAATGGCGACTTGAAAAAAGGCGTTTGATGCACCCTTGATTTATTGTTTTGTGATGCAAGCCATAAAAAACTAAATTTGCAAAGCAATGGTACGACCAAAAAAACATCTGGGGCAGCATTTTCTTGCAGATAAGAATATCGCGCTTAAGATAGCAGAAAGCCTGATGGGCAACTATGGCCAGATTTGTGAAGTTGGCCCCGGGACAGGTGTGCTGACAAGGCCGATTCTGGATTTGCCGCTTGTTGATAAACTAAAGCTTATCGAGATTGACCCCGAATCGGTCAGGTTTTTGAATGAGAATTTTCAAGACGACAGGCTTGAAATCATTGAAGCCGATTTTTTGAAAATTGATATTTCCACCATATTTGACGAACCTTTTGCCCTAATAGGAAACTTCCCATACAATATTTCTTCCCAGATATTTTTTAAAGTGCTCGACAACAGGGGATTGATACCTGAAGTTGTTTGTATGATACAAAAGGAGGTTGCCGAAAGGCTTGCTTCGCCCCCAGGCAATAAAACCTATGGTATCTTAAGCGTGCTGTTGCAGGCCTGGTACGATATCGAATATCTATTTTCGGTCAGCGAGAACGTATTTGTTCCGCCCCCAAAAGTGAAATCAGCAGTTATCAGGCTCAGGCGAAATAAGTTAAGTCATCTTGATTGCGATGAAAAGCTCTTCAGGAAAGTAGTAAAGGCTGCTTTCCATCACCGACGCAAAACAATAAAGAACAATATGAAATTTATTTGCGACGAGCCTTTGCCCGAGCATGGGCTATTATCAAAAAGAGCCGAACAGCTAAGCGTTGACGACTTTGTTTTGTTGGTCTGACAAATCTGCTTGCTAGGGATTAGTTGCCTTTATTGTGATTTACAAGCATTTCAGCATCACAGCCTAACCAACACAAAACCAGCATTATAGATACTATCGTACCACCTAAGCAAACCGTATCATGATTTACGTCAATTTTCTAAGAACATATAATCACCAAGGGGTTTGGTGCAGATATGTTCAGTTAGCTGCAATTTGACCAAACTGCACCCCGGCAGTAAAAACATCTATAATTTGCATTAAATTTACAAATAAAACATAAAACAGGTAATCAATTCGGCTTTTATTGTTTATTTTGCAGAAAAATTACAAATATAGACATTATGATTGTAGAATTTAGTGTTAAAAATTTTCGTTCTATAAAGGAACTGCAAACGATAAGTTTTGTTTCTACGGGACTTAAAAGCCCAAAAGATTCAAATTTTGTAGATAAAAATAATATTGCCAAGATAGGAAGCAATAAAATATTTAAAACTGCTGGTATATATGGAGCAAATGCAAGTGGAAAAAGTAACATATTAAAAGCTCTTGACTATTTTATTAAAGTTATTACAAATGAACCCAGCTCTGTTTCAAATATGGAGAATCTTTGTGACCCATTTTTATTTCAAGATAGTTGTGAAAGCTTAGAATCGTATTTTCAAATAGTACTATTTGTCAAGAATGAAAAATTCAGATATGGATTTACAGTTAAAAAGAATCCTGAGCAAAAACCAGATGACACTTCTACTCCGTATAGTAGCGAAATAATAATAAACGAATGGTTGATAGGTAAAAAAGAAAAAAACGTTGGAGAATTATTTACCAGAACAAGTAAAGAAATAAAGAATAATTTACCAATCGAACAATCAATACCTCCTATTCCTTACGAACATTCATTATTTATTTCTCACGTGTCTGCTTACGACAATGACAATGTTTGTCAAACGATTAGAGCATACCTTAAAGGTATGGTTGTATCAAATATTGATAGTAATAATCATGAGAATTTTAGATGGCTTTCGGTTAATTATATAGGTAATAAAATAAAAGAAGAGAATAAAAATGAGTTGCTCGATTTATTCTCCTCATTCAACTTAAATTTTGATGATGTTGAATTATTAAAAGAACCTGAAATAAATAAAATTTATCCACAAAACAAAGTAATATTTTCAAAAGGATATATTACTTCAAATAAAAAGAACAGGAATATCATTTTAAATTTAAGTAAAAATGAATCATCTGGAACTCAAAAATTATTTGATATTGCAGGTTTATTTCTTAGAGCATTTAAATTAAATGAACCAGCTTTCATAATTTTAGATGAAATTGATAGTAACTTTCACCCTGCTTTATTAATTAAACTTGTTAAATTGTTTAATACACCATCTATCAACAAGAGGCAATTCGCAGTTATTATTCACAAGCCATGACACAAATTTAATGTCTCCTTCTATAATGAGAAGAGACCAATTTTACTTTACAGAAAAAAAGGAAGATGAATCTACAAGGTTATATTCATTGGCAGATTTAAAAGGGATTCGAAATGATGCAGATTTTGCCAAACAATATCTGTCGGGATACTATGGTGCTATGCCAATTTTAGAAGATAGATTAAGCGAGAAGGAGATCAAAGATGAATAAACCTTGGGAAATCAAAAAATCAGATAAGCGTTCTGCTGATACGGTTCCTACCTACATTATTTTTTGTGAGGACAGAGTAAGCGAACCTGTATATTTAAAATACTTTGAAACTTCAAAGATTAAAATAAATTTCGCAAGGGAACAAAAAAGTATGATGGCAAATGTCTTGAGTGCAATCACACAGTGTAAAACCGACGGTCTTTTTGAATTTGTTGACGGAAAAGATTGTTTAACAGCAAAAGGCACACAGGTTTGGTGCGTTTTTGATAGGGATAAGGAAGATACACCTTTCAAGATTGCACGAGGAAATACAGATTTTGATCAGTCCATTTTAACAGCAAATGAAAGCGGAATCAATGTTGCATGGAGTAATGATGCATTTGAATTATGGATATTGTTACATTTTGAAGATATTGATATTGAAGAAAGTGAGAACCAACATAGAAATAAATATTACGAACGATTAACAGAAATATTTAAAAATATCGAGAACCCAAATGATGATTTAGTAAAAGTGAAAAAGCATCGAGACTGGAATTATAAAAGAAGTTTGAAAAGCGAAAATAATTTTAGAAGTATTGTTAGAAATGAGATTGTAAATAGAACTGGTGATGCAATAGAGAGAGCAGAAATTCTTGAGAAACATTTTGATAGTGGAACTATTCAAAATCATGAAAAATCACCTTGTACTTTGATGCATCATTTGGTAAAGGAGTTAATAGAAAAAGGAGGAAAACAAATGTAAGTAAAGAACGGCAGTTTGTAATAATGTATAATAATAGTTGAAATAGCAGTAAATTCAAGGGTTGTAGCCGTATTTTAGGACATGACAGTAAAATGACGGAACACGCAAATTTCCTGATCTTATCCAATAAACTATATTTGCAGAAATTATAAACCTGTGTCAGAAGAATTAGATAAGGACGACAAACTGAAGTTGAAATTGCGAGCGCTTCCCGGCAAACCGGGGGTATATCAGTATTTTGACAAAAAAGGCACAATTATTTATGTCGGCAAAGCAAAAAACCTAAAAAAAAGGGTAAGTAGTTATTTCACGAAAACCCATCAGCAGGGAAAATTAAGGCTTCTGGTAAGGAAGATATCGAATATAAAATTCATAGTTACAGACACCGAGTTTGATGCCCTTTTATTGGAGAACAACCTTATTAAAAGATATCAGCCCCGCTATAATATCCTCTTGAAAGACGATAAGAGTTTTCCGTGGATAAGCATAAAAAACGAATATTTCCCGCGCATAATAACCACTAGGCATACCGTTGATAAAAAAGCCGAATATTTTGGCCCCTATGCCTCTGTCAGGATGATGAAAACCTTGCTGGACATTATTAAACAACTTTATCCACTGAGAACCTGCAATTTGAATTTAAAGCCATCCGTTATAGAAAAGAAAAACTATAAGCCTTGCCTGGAATATCATATTGGTAATTGCAAGGCCCCGTGTATCGGGCTGCAGGCCGAAGATGAATACTTGGGATTAATAGATCAGGCGCGCAAATTGATAAAGGGCAATATACATTCCTTAATTGTTGATTTAAAAAAACTTATGAATGGCTTTGCCGGGGAAATGGAGTTCGAGAAAGCACAGGCCATAAAGGAGCAGCTTAAGTTGCTGGAAAACTATAAGAGCAAATCAACGATCGTTAATCCAAAAATCAACAACATAGATGTTGTTTCGATGGTAACCGGCGAAGGCAAGGCTTATGTAAATTACCTTAAAGTTGTTAACGGGGCAATTATACAGGCGCATAGCGTTGAGCTGAGGTCAAAATTGGAGGAAACGGAAAGCGACATGCTTTTGTTCGCTGTTTTGCAGCTTAGGGAGAGGTTCAATAGCCGGTCGGAAGAAATAATCCTGCCTTTTAAGCCCGAAACGGAAATCCCTGACTTAAAAATCACTGTGCCGCTTAGAGGCGATAAGAAAATGTTGTTGGACTTAAGCCGCAGGAATGCAATGCATTATAAGATGGAACTGCAAAAACAACGTGATTTAACTGATCCCGACAGGCATAAAAAGCGCATTCTTGCCGGCATGAAGGAAGATTTAAGGATGGCCGTTGAACCTAAGGTCATAGAATGTTTCGACAACTCGAATTTTCAAGGCGACTATCCGGTAGCGGCAATGGTTCAGTTCAGGGATGCAAAACCCAATAAAAATGAATACCGCCATTATAATATTAAAACTGTTGAAGGCCCAAATGATTATGCCTCGATGGAAGAGGTTATCTTTAGGAGATATTCGAGATTGCTGAGCGAAAAAAAGCAACTTCCCCAGCTGATAATAGTCGATGGGGGCAAGGGACAGCTTTCGTCGGCTGTGAGCAGCCTGAAAAAACTCGGCCTCTACGGGAAGATCAGCATAATAGGTATTGCCAAGAGGCTGGAGGAGATTTACTATCCCAACGATCCGGTTCCCCTATATTTAAATAAAACAGGTGAAACGCTAAAAGTTATACAGCAATTGCGCGACGAGGCTCATCGTTTTGGGATTACCCATCACCGATCAAAGCGTAATAAAGGAACTTTAAAAACCGAACTAACTAATATTGAAGGTATTGGATACAATACCGCACAGAAACTATTGAGGAAGTTTAAATCTGTCAAGAAAATAAAGGCCAGCAGTTTGGAAGCCTTGACAGAAGTTGTTGGCAAATCGAAGGCAAAAATCGTTCACGATTCTTTTAATGCAAAGTGAACTTCACGGGCAGAACGAATTTATACCTTACTTTTCTCATGTTCTGCAAAGCAGGTTCCCATTCAGGCATGTTTTTTACCGCTCTTAAGGCTTCCTCTGTACATCCGCCGCCTACACTGCGCAATATCTTATAATTCGATGTACTGCCGTCAGCTTCAACAACGAATTCAATATAAACCGTGCCCTGAATACCGGCACCTAGTGCAATGGAAGGGTATTTTATCGCAGAGCCCAAATATTTCAGCAATGCAGCATAGCCGCCCGGGAACTCCGGTAATCTTTCCACAGATATATAAATACTGTCTTCCTTGTATCTTGGCTCGTCAGCTATGTCAGGCAGTGTTGTTTCAAAGTCGGGGCCGTTAAATGAGACGTCAATAAATATATCCTTTGTTTCCGGGAAATCATCGGGCTTGATTTTAATGACCAAGGCTTTTTGCTTTGGGAGTTCTTTTATCTCCGGGGGTTCCTGTGTGGTTATTTGAGTGTCTTCTTGCTCAAAATATGCCCGGCTGAATTTTGGCAAGGAATTGCGTCCGCTATCATAAACCCTGTATTGGAAGGCGGCTATCACCAGTAGGAGACCAATGATTAATCCGATTTGAAAAAACGTGCTTCGTTTGTTCTCAAGATTTGCGTTTTTGTTTTTTCTTACAATCATAGCAGTAAAATTTATTGATTAATAAAACAGTTTGTAAAAACCTGATAATTAAATAAATCCTGCTCCGGAGAAAGACTGTTCACATCATATTCCAAACATTGTGCCAAAAAAAAGCCGTCTTGCCAAAGGCGAGACGGCTTATATATATAATTTTCAAGGTTATTTACTGAAGCGTAAACTTGATAGGTAGGTTGTATGAAACCCTCACTGCTTTACCTCTTTGTTTGCCCGGCTTCCAACTTGGCATGCCCTCGACGACCCTTACGGCCTCTTCGTCGCATCCGCCTCCGATACCACGGAGAACTTTTACATTGGAAATACTGCCATCAGGCTCAACAACGAAGTTAACGAAAACTCTTCCTTGTATTCCGCTTTCTTTAGCTAATGGGGGGTACTTTATGTTTTGGCCTAAATATTTATACAGTTCGCCAGCGCCGCCGGGGAATTCCGGCATCGACTCGACGACTGTAAAAATTTCAGCCTCCACGATTTCTTCTTCTTCTTCCACCGGGACGTACTCAACAACTGTTTCGTCATCTGCTTCTACGTCAATTTCAATTTCGTCCTCTACCTCTACATCGTCCTCAACAATTTTTATTTGAGTAACTTGTTTTGGCGGCGGCGGCGGCGGTGGTGGGGGTTTGTGCTCGGTTATAGGGATGATTTCCTCAGGAGTATCATCAACCGCCCTTTGCTGCAAATCGATAGTTTGCTTGTCATACGACTTATATTCGAAAGCAGCAAATACAACTAAAAGAGCAATTATAAGGCCTACTTCGAAGAAGTAAGTCTTACGGCCTTCAAGATCGGCTTTTTTATACTTTTTTGGTTCCATGATTAAATGTTTTATTAACCGGCTGCTAAAATAAGTAATTAATCCTTACCAACAGTTATCCGGTTTATTTTTTTTCTATAAAGCAAATAGAATGCCAAGATCCCGATTATTGCACCAAGGGCGTCCGCAATAAAATCATATACGTTCCCGCTGCGCCCTATAAACACATAGCGTTGCAAAACCTCGGTTAGTAAACCGTAAACAATTCCGATGCTCAGTGCTGAGACCATGATGGTTATACGGTTCCTGCCTGAGAAATACTGCTCTCGGAATCCAAATAGGATCCAAAAAACCTGCCCGCCGAAAAGTATTAAATGAACGACCTTATCAGGCGACAACCAATCGAAAAAATTAACTACGGACGGAAAATAAT
The DNA here is from genome assembly GCA_013151215.1 of Chlorobiota bacterium. Taxonomy (GTDB): domain Bacteria; phylum Bacteroidota; class Bacteroidia; order Bacteroidales; family F082; genus BM524. The sequence goes on from JAADIS010000100.1 coordinate 26,114, forward strand.
TGCCCGGCAAGCCTGTAAGAAGCAAAATAAACAGCGCCCAAACTAGTGATGGCCAGAGTTTTTTTATCACGAAAGACTATATTAACTCTTTATAGGCATCGGGAGTTAGCAAACCATCTACCTCTGATGTGTCGGCAACTTTGATTTTAATAATCCAGCCTTTACCATAAGGATCCTTGTTTATGAGTTCTGGTTCGCCGTCAAGTTCCTCGTTAAGTTCTATTACCGTACCCTTGACGGGCATGAACATATCAGAAACTGTTTTAACGGCTTCGATGGTGCCAAAAGCCTCTTCAACCTCCAGTTCCTCGTCAACCGAATCAACATCGACAAAAACTATGTCGCCCAGTTCTTTTTGAGCAAAATCTGTAATTCCAACAGTTGCTATGGCGCCATCAAGGCTTAGCCACTCGTGGTCTTTGGTGTAAAATAAATTATCAGGTATATTCATTTTAATAATTTTAAATTTTGCCAAAATTATTCTTTTTTTTGGTTCTTCTGTTATTTGACGGCTAAAGATTTAGTTAGATATGAAAAAATAACACCCACCCACTTTTTTTAAAGCCCGATGTCTTCTTCCTGTTGTTTTTATCAGGGCAAACGCACACTTTGTTTTAATGAAACAACTTGAGCCTTGGTCAAGTAAGGTTTAATGAGAAGTCCAATGAAATCACAGCAATCCCTGCACTTTTAGAGACATTATTTATCAATGGCAATATTATAACTATCGATGCAATGGGCACTCAAACCAATATTGCCAACAGGATTATTGACAACAAGGTGGATTATATCTTAGTGGAAAAAGAAAACCAAGAGCAGTTAGTGGAAGAGATAAATGAAGCCTCAAGAAAAAGGAACAATAGCGCGGCTCGGAACCACTCTGTTCTTCTAAAAATAGCCTAGCTCTCTGGCTGCTCGGGCTTTCATATTAAACAGTAAGAATAAGAATCCCTGTTCCGTCAATACCCCTTATCTAGCAATAAATCACCGCCAGATCACCAATATATATCGCCGGCCGGTTCGGCAGGCAGGTTTTGCTTTCCCCTTCTTGCTTGACAGAAAATATTTCCATAACAATGTCTATGCAAGCATTTCCTGTCTCAATAAAGAAA
>JAADIS010000101.1 GCA_013151215.1 Chlorobiota bacterium
CTTTTGAATTTTTATAAATTACTAATTGTAGATCTACTATCTATAATATCAAGTTTCAAACCTGATAAGAAAATATCGTGACAATGAACCTCATTTTCGACATTAAACCATACGCCATAAACGACGGCCCCGGCATTAGGCTTACGATTTTCTTCAAGGGCTGCCCACTTTCATGTAAGTGGTGCCATAATCCCGAAAGCATTTCTCCAAAAGTGCAGAAACTGTATTCAGAAAAGAAATGTATAGCAGCAAAAAAATGCATAGAAGCTTGCCCAAACGACGCCTTGGTCTTAACTAAAAATGGAATCATCACCGACCTTGGCAAATGCAAGCTTTGTGGTTTATGTGCCGAGGCCTGCCCAACCAAGGCAATTGAGATGTCGGGCATAAAATATAGTCTGACCCGGCTTATGGAAAAGATAGAAAAAGAAAGGCCCTTTTTTGAATCATCAGGCGGCGGCGTAACTCTATCAGGCGGCGAACCATTGATGCACAGCGAATTAGCAATTCCATTGCTCAAAGAGCTTGGAAAAAGAAAAATCCATCGCTGCCTCGACACCACAGGCTTTGCCCGCAGGGAGCTATTTGAAAAGTTTGTTGAAAACACCGATCTTTTTCTCTTCGACCTAAAACTTGTTGACAGAGGAAAACACTTAAAGTTCACCGGCCGTGACAACAAGATAATCATATCCAACTTAAAATATCTGAGCAAGATTAATAAGGAAATCATTATCAGGATCCCGTTTATAAAAGGGGTAAACAACTCTATCAAGGACATAAACGAAATGGCAGCCCTCATCACATCCCTTCCCAACAAACCCTTGGAGATAGATATTTTACCCTATCATGATATTGCTAAAATAAAATATCAAAAACTAGGCGATAATTATGACGAAGGAAAAATGAGCAGCCCCGACGAGACCGACATGAAAAATCTGGAAACCATTTTCGATTCAAAAAATATTGAATTTAGTATTGGGGGATAAACACTTTTCCGTTCAAGATCATGGTATCAACTTTATTGGCGCCGTAATAATAAGGAAGGTATTCGTAGGTAGGTATTTCCTTGGTAATGATGATATTGGCAATTTTGCCCTTGGCGATGCTTCCCAACTTATCGCTTATACCCATTGCATAAGCAGTGTTAATAGTTGTTGCGTTTATCGCCTCTTCGGGCAGAAGCTTATAAAGAATGCTTGCCATGGACAATATCAACTGCATATTACCTGATGGCGACGAGCCGGGATTGAAGTCGCTGGCCAGGGCAAGTGGCAGTCCGGCATCTATCATCTTGCGTGCCGGGGCATATATCATCCCGAGGAAGAATGCTGCGCCGGGCAATACCGTTGGCATGGTATCGGACTTCAACAAAGCCTCAATTTCCTCATCACCAACATATTCAAGATGGTCAACCGAAAGTGCGTTATATTTAACACCGGCCTGGACGCCACCGGAATAATCGAGCTCGTTGGCATGTATTTTCCCTCTCATTCCATATTTGGCGCCTGCTTCAAGTATTCTTTCGGTATCTTTTACGGTAAAAAAGCCTTTATCACAAAAAACGTCTATAAAGTCGGCAAGATTCCCTTCCGCCACGTGCGGAATCATTTCATTTATAATCAAATCGACATAATCGCCCTGGCGTCCGCGATATTCCATCGGAATGGAGTGCGCCCCGAGGAAGTTGGCTTTTATTGTTAGTGGTGATACTTGCTTTAATTTTTTTATCACCCTGAGCATTTTAAGTTCCGACTCCAAAGTCAGGCCGTAGCCGCTTTTAATTTCCACGGCTCCGGTTCCAAGGGCGGCAATTTCGTCCAGGCGGCCTAAGGATTCCTCAAAAAGGACATCCTCGGGGATTTCCTGCATTTTCCTGGCAGTGTTCAATATCCCCCCTCCCCTCTTGGCAATATCCTCATACGACAATCCTTTGATTTTGTCGATATATTCTATCTCGCGGCTTGCCGGATAAACCAAATGAGTATGCGAATCCACAAAGGCGGGCATCACCATCCTTGCACCGGCATCTATTATCTGCAGATCATGGTATTCTTTATAATAAGACGGTTCGTCAAGCCCTGCCATCTCCCCAAAATCCTCTATCAAGCCCTTGTCGATGAACAGCCATGAATCTTTAATCGTCCTCAGTTCCCTCATCTCACTGCCTTTTACCAACAAACGTATCTCCTTCTCGACCTGTAGTAAGTTTTTAATATTCTTTATTAGAATTGCCATGGTTTTCAGAATTTAAATAATTGAGCAAAATAAACTAAAATACAAATGTGATGGGATTTTTATTCCATTTATTGTGCATTTTTCAAGTATTTGATTATGAGTACGTTTTAAAACCTTAACGAACTATTGCCATAAAAACGACATCTATATTATTCAATTGGGCATTATTGGCGGCAATAGCAAAACTGAAAAGAAAATGTCAACAGCCGGGTAATTATCGGGCATTCGTAAAAAAGCACTATATAAAAAGGGTGATTTTTCCTTGCCTATTTAGGGGCTGCTGAAAAAGTCTGTAGTGCATCATATACGAAGCCGCAAGGTGAGGATGTATAATAATACTGCGAGCCGCAGCAATGAAGTAGATGATGTACTACGGGCTAGCAAACAAGATTTTTAGAAAAAATGCAGGCTTTTTTAATAAATCCTAGAAGAAAGTTTGCATCCATAATTAACAAGAATCGTGTAACAATATATATCTCACGTTGTTAAGCGTTTTTCAGCCAACCCTAGTTATTTGGGGGCATATATGATATCCTTTGGTTGATGCGCAGCAAAAGCTTTCTTAAAAAGTCGCTTTCATCGCTTTTATCACGGCAATTAAGGATTTTTTTCCTGAAGTTATAGCATGTCATGTGACGTAATTCTATTTGATCGCTAATCTTATATGACGACATGGCAGGAACCTGACATGCCAACAAAACTATCTCGAAGGCCTTCTTCAAAGGAAACTTACAACGATGGAATATAGTATTGGCAGTTGCTGATTCTTCCTTTTTACAGCGCGTACATCTTCGTGAATAATTGTTCTTTCCCTTACAGTAATTGGTGTTTCCGCATTTTGTGCAAACAAAGCCATTTGCCCATTTTATTTCCGAAAGTAAGGGAAGGCAATGCTCGTCGTCTATAAAAACCTCATGGAATTTATTTAAGTAAGTTTTTTCGCTTATGGTTTCAATATTTGTCATGCCACAAAATTTATATCATGGAATAATTTTTGACAAAGATAATCAAAGTGATATTAATGCGATATAAAAATTAATATTATCTTTGCGAAAAATTTTGGTCAAATATTACAACACCTTGTTTATGAGCAGATTAAATGTAATCTTAGGTATTCTTGCAACAGTTGTTTTTTTTAGTTGCAGCACCACAGTTGGAAATCAAGAGCATAAAACAGCAAAAGACGTTGACGGAACGGGGATTTCTAAAAAAGAAAGCGAAACCAAAACCACCAAACCGGAGTATTTAAGCTTTGAGACTTTCAAGGAAAAGGTTTGGGATTTCGAGGAAAGCCCGGAAGAATGGAAATATAAAGGAGATACTCCTTGTGTAATTGACTTTTATGCAGATTGGTGCAAACCTTGTAAGATGGTGGCCCCAATTATGGATGAGATGTCACAAAAATATGAGGGTAAAGTGAAGATATACAAAATAAATACCGACAAAGAAAGGAAACTGGCATCTGTTTTCAGGATCAGGTCGATTCCCGCAGTGCTTTTCGTGCCCATGAAAGGTAAACCAAGCATGCAGACAGGTGCTTTACCGCGCAACACTTATATTGAAATTATTGAAAATGAACTTTTAATAAAATAGATTAATAAATAATTAATAATAAGAATGGAACATTTAACAAAAGAAACTTTTTTCGAAAAAGTATTTAACTATGAGAAGAACAAGGACTGGGCTTTTGAGGGAAAATTACCTTGTATCATCGATTTTTATGCTGACTGGTGTCAGCCTTGTAAAATAGTTTCTCCTATCCTGGAAGAACTTTCGAAAGAATATGAAGGAAAAATCAATATTTATAAGGTAAACACCGAGGACGAGACCGAGCTTTCGGCTGCTTTCGGAATCAGAAGCATTCCTTCCTTACTTTTCTGCCCGGCGGAAGGCCAGCCGCAAATGGCCCAAGGCGCTCTTCCGAGAGAGACTTTAATTCAGGCTATCAACGACGTGCTTTTAAAACAAGGCGCAGAAGCAAAATAGCAATTCGTTTTGAAATATTTAGCCGTTTTGTCTCGCCTTTGGCAAGACAATGCGGCTTTTTTTATTTTTGCCAATTATGGATACAGTAATTCTATCAACCGCATATTTTCCGCCTGTCGAGTATTTCGTGCATATACTTGAAACAAAATCGATTATAATCGATACTTACGAAACCTATAAAAAGCAAACCTATAGAAACAGGTGCAGCATTTATACGGAGAAAGGTTTGATGAACCTGAGCATTCCGGTCGCGAAGCCGTTTGGAAACCACAGCAAAACAAGGGACATCACTATCCTCAAAATGGAAAAATGGAAATCAAATCATTGGAAATCAATATCTAATGCCTATCAGGCCTCCCCATTTTTCTTGTATTACGGCAGCGAGCTCAAAGAGGTCTTTTATCAGGACTTCACATATTTATATCAACTTAACGATGCTCTTCTGAGATTAATATTGAACATGCTTGAAATTGATGCCGGAATAAAATATTCCACTTATTTCATACAGCCCGACGAACTTGCAAATGATTTCAGGTTCACTATTTCACCAAAGGCGGCAAGTAGGTTGAAGCTTAAAAGTTACGTACAGGTTTTTTCCGACAGGCATGGCTTTATCTCAAATCTGAGTATTCTGGATCTAATTTTCAATCTCGGCCCTGAAGCCAGGATGTATTTAAAACGCCGCCCAAGTTATTCAGGGTAGGCAATTCTTACGTGGTTTATGCTCAACAGCTTCTTTTTAAGCACCTTGCGAGCAATGGTTATGTCTTTCATCGTTATATTGGCATTATGAAACTGATTATTGGCCAAATGATCATCGATGATGTTGTCAACTAAATCGTTAATATTCTGTTCGGTAGGCTGCTTTATGCTTTTGGATGCGGCTTCCACCGAATCGGCCATCATTACGACTGCTGTTTCTTTTGAAAAAGGCGCAGGGCCATGGTAGGTAAATTCCGACTTGTCGACCTCGACGCCCGGATTAAGCCTCTTTTCCAGACGGAAGAAATATTCAACCCTCCTGGTTCCATGATGAGTTCTGATGAAGTCGATGATCTGTTCAGGCAAACCTGCCTTACGGGCCATTTCAATGCCGTCCAATACATGGCCGATAATTATCCTGGCACTTTCCTCATAAGTTAAATCATCATGAGGATTTCCGCCCAAGCCTTGATTCTCGATAAAATACAAAGGATTGTTCATTTTGCCTACATCGTGGTACATTGCCCCTGTTCTTGCCAAAAGGGCGTCCCCGCCTATCTCATGTAAAACGTCGGAGGCCAGGTTGGCGACCAACAGGCTATGTTGAAATGTCCCCGGCGCTTTTTGCGAAAGTTCCATCAGTAAAGGATTATTGGTATTTGACAATTCCAACAGGCTCAAATGGGTTATTATCCCAAAAACTTTTTCGTATAGGAAGATAATCGGAAACGATAGCAACAGCAAAATGGAACTACCTGCTATATACTCCATGAACGTGAACGAAAAATTGTCCAAGCTTCCTTCCTGTACAAACAACATACTCAAATAGACCAACATATACGTTACAAAAACATAAATCGACGCCCTGAAGATATCGGCGCGCTTGTCGAGTTTCTTGACTGCGAAAATGGCTATAAAACCAGCCGTGAACTGTGTATAAAAGAACTCGAAGCTATTGGGCGCAAAAAAACCAAGTATCAGAATGGTGATCACGTGGCTTATAATCGCGAATCTGCTTCCTATGAAGGCTGTTACGATAATCGGTAATATCGCATAAGGTATAACATAGGCAAAATCAGGATAATTATAAAAAACAAAATCAGCGATTGTGATAAGCAATACCTGACTTAACAAAACCAATACGATGTTCTTTAACGATTCGTATTTCTCGCTCAGGTAAATCCTGAAATAAAAAAACTCGATAAGAAACATCAAAACAATAAGCAATGAAAGACCTCCAACTATAAATATCTTCGACTCGGAAGTCCCTATCTCTTTTTCGTACTCGCGTTTTAACGAACTAAGTATCTGATACTTATCGCTGTTCACCAATTCGCCGGCACTTATTATCAATTCTCCTTTCTGCACCAAGCCATGAGTGGGCAGTATCTTGCCCATCAATTGATCCATGTCAGCCTTGCTAACTGCTTCGTCATAAAAAACGTTCTGCACCAACGAATGGCTCAGCAAGTTCTTGAAAAGCGTACTGTCGTCTATATCCAGCTTATCAATCTCCTTGAACAAATATTCGTTTGCCGTCCTGATATCATAAAAGCTCTCCAGCCTGACCTCCTCTACCTGGTTCCCCTTGATCAACCTGATGATACTTCCTTTATCTTTACCCTCAAGAACGCTATTGTGCTGAATCACTCCCGCGTTTTCGACTTTATCCAATATTTTGTTCAGTATCCTCTTGTATTTTTTCCTCTTGAGGTCTTTCTTATTGTTGTAGTTAGCCAACCAGGCATCATCAAAGTCCTTGTTCAGTTGTGCTTTGCTTTCTTCGGTTTTCTGTAAATCATATTTAAAATAAGGCTTGAAATTATCGATTATCTGCTCTTTTTCCTCTTCTATTTGCTTATTCGTCTTATATATCGAAAAGTCGAAGGGAGCTATTAAATCAGTATGGTTCCATGGCGTGCCTATGCTAAACTCATACTTGAACATATTTGCCTTCGGGCTAACCCAAATAACGGCAACTATTGCAACAATAAATAAGATAATCTTTAAGATGCTATAATAATTATCCTGTAATTTAGAAAATATGTAGTTCATCTATTGTTTTTATTTATCGCCAAATTTAATGGTTTTCCTCCGTCAATTGAAAAATATTAATAACAATTAAGATATTTGAAATAATAAGATTTACTTATTAAGTATCTTTGTTGCTGGAACATTGGCGCAAAAATACATTTTTAGGCCTAAAGTATTGTAAAAGAAATAATAATAAGTGTTTTTTGCACAATTTATTTTAAAATCGCTATTAGTATGAAACACGGTATATGCTTACAGTCGATGGTAGCACTCAGGAAATCTCCTTCGGAACAAAGCGGGATGATAAATCAATTGCTTTTCGGCGACCTCTTCATCGTCGAACAAATTACCGACAATTGGTGTTTCATCAATACGATCGACGATGCCTATCCTGCCTGGGCGAACATTTCGCAATTGCACTTTTTAAATGATGGGGAATTTGAGTCAATAAATGAAAGCCCAAGATTTTACTCATTGAATTCCAGCAATATATCGTTTTCAAACGATAATAAGCTAGTATATACTTTTGGGAGCCGGTTGCCCAATTTCGACAGTGGGGTTTTTAGTCTTGAAGGCTCATCCTACAAACATGAAGGTGATGTTATAGAGCCATCTTCCGGGAACAGGATTCTTGAAATAGCAAAACTTTATTTGGGATCCCCATATCTATGGGGAGGCCGCTCGATTTTCGGTATCGACAGCAGCGGTTTCGTTCAGATGGTATTCAAGCTTAATGGGATTCTGCTGCCGCGTGATGTTTCCCAACAGCTAAAAACCGGAAACACCATCAATTTCCTTGAAGAAGCCGAGGCCGGCGACCTGGCGTTCTTCGAAAATGAAGAAGGTGATATCGTTCATGTGGGAATCCTTATGGGAAACGAGGGAATCATCCATTCCTCGGGGGAGCTAAGAATCGATTCCATTGATCATAACGGGATATTCAACAAAAAACTTGATAAATATACTCACAAATTGAGAATATTAAAGCGCCCGGCATGATTTATGCCAAGCTCACAGGAAAACCGACCCTATCAAATGTCATGACACTGACCTTACTGACAGCCACTTAAAAAACCCTCGCTGTAATTCCCTAATAAACCCACAGTTGATCGTTAAACCGTTCACTACTGTTTTATATCGCTTAAATATCACTATTTGGCATAATTTATGATGGCATGAAAGCCATTATAAACACTAAAAAAATATAGAAATGGTTTTACCAACAAATTTAAAGCACATAGCCTCTGCCTCGGAGCATGCTGAAATTTTAAAGGATCACGAAAACGTAATGGTATGCTGCGGCCGCATGGGGCCGATGTGCTTACCTGTTTACGACATCATGGGCGAGCTTCAGGATGAATACAAACATGTTGAATTCCGCGATATGGCATTTGACAACCCGGAGGCCGGGGTAATAAGAAATATTCCGGAAGCAGGATCATTCATGGGTCTTCCGTTTACGATATATTACAAGAACGGCAAAGTTGTTGCGGCCACGAGCAGCATACAAACAAAAGAACAGGTAAAAGAAATCCTGGACCGGGAATTTTGATTAATTGGCAACAGAAAGGAGGCTGATATAGCCTCCTTAATTAAACTAATATTATGTCGGAAAATTATTACGATTCGATCATTATCGGAGGTGGGGCAGCAGGCTTGACTGCAGGAATATATTTAGCAAGGGGAAAAGCAAGCGTCTTGATCCTCGATACAGCCACCATTGGCGGCCAAATGGTATTGACCCACCAAATAGCAAACTATCCTGGCGTGGAAGAAGTCTCAGGATATCAATTGTCGATGATCATGAGAAAACAGGCCGAGAGCTTTGGTTGCACAATCAAGTCGAACATCCAAATCAAAAACCTTTCATTAGTTGATGAGATAAAAAAAGTGGAGCTGCCCGACAATAGCGTTTTCAGGTCGAAAACAATAATCCTGGCTAGCGGCGGAAGGTCAAGGATGCTTAACATTAGCGGTGAAAAGAAGTTTAAGGGACACGGCATTTCATACTGTGCCACCTGCGACGGCGATTTTTTCCAGGACAAAGAAATTATTGTCGTCGGAGGCGGCAACTCCGCCCTTGAAGAAGCAGTATCGCTCACAAAATATGCAAGCAAAGTAACTATACTCCACGAATTTGATTATTTTCAGGCTTTCGAGCATGCTGTTGAAGAAGCAAGGTCGAACCCGAAAATAGATTTTATTATGAAATCCCACCTGACTGAGTTCATAGGTAACGAAAAACTTGAAGGTGTTAAATATAAAAACCTTTCAACAGGCGAGATCAACGCGAAAAACATCGACGGCGTCTTCATTTTCATAGGTTATGAGGCCAATACCGAAATGTTTCGCGATAGCGAACTGAAACTTAACAAATGGAACGAAGTGCCCACCAACGACATGATGGAAACAAGTATCAAAGGCGTTTACGCCGCCGGCGATTTACGCCAAAAGCGCGTCCGCCAGGTTACGACAGCTGTGGCCGATGGAACAATTGCGGCTGTTAGTGCGCTTGGGTATATTTATGGGGGTTGAAAAGTTCAAAGGTTCAAAGGTTCAAAGGTTCAAGGGTTCAAGGGTTCAAAGGTGAATAATTTCAGTAGAGAGGATTTTATATTATAAAACACAGGCCTTGAAGAAAACTGCTTTAAAGGTTTCAATCATATAATCCGGCAGCACAAGCTGAAAGAAAGCAATAAACAAGCACGCAGGAATATTTCAGGTTCCCAATAACCACTTAAAATATTTTATCTACATTTACAGCAACAAAAGCAATATCGCGGCATCAGTGCTTGACTACCGAGATAAAATAGACCTCGAGCTGATTAATGAGGAGAATATTTAAATGCCAATTAATGTATATGCTACTGATAATTAATATATTACGCTGACCTGCCCTTAAATGCCTTGAGATTGATTTTTCGGAAATGAGTGATGAAGGCGGGCGTTTGAGGGGTTGGCAAAATGTTAAGCCCATCATAGAATAATCATTGACTAATACCATCTGCTATGAAAAATCGGAAATTAATCACCGGAAACAACCGAGAAAAGAACAAGGGTTTAAAAAAAATATTTGTAATCTGCCTTGGAATATTATTGACAGCAAATAATTTGTCCTTGTTTGGCCAAAATCAATACTTCCCATTTCCCACAGACACTGCTACATGGAGCGAGTTTTGCGGACATTTTGAAACTTATCCTTATCCTCATTGGGAATACACTACAGGAAGATTCTTTATAAACGGGGATTCTACAATTGATTCAAAGGAATACTCAATGATTTTTGGTTATTACGGCCCATCAGAAGTAATCGATACAGCAAATGCTAGTTTGATGGGAGGGTTAAGGGAGGATAGTTTAAAGAACATTTATTTTCTCCCTATGTTTCCTGATCCTGATTGTATATGTTATAAATGTAGTATTAATCCATTCCCACCTGAATATGTACTATACCGATTTGATTTGGATGTTGGCGACACTGCTTTTATTGGACATTCCCAATCCCCCTTCGTTGTATCCGATATCGACAGCATACAAATAGACTCTTACTATCGAAAAAAATACAGTTTTTCTTCAAATAACCGATGGACTGAGAGATACTGGATAGAAGGAATCGGTAGTAGCTATGGGCTTTTTGGCCCTATGTGCGATGATCCATTTGAAGGTTATGTAGAACTATTGTGCTATGAGGATCCAATCACAGGTTACAGTAAATATGGTTATTGTTTACAATGGTACTATGTTTCAGTTTCTGAAAAGCAGGAGAAAATAGTTTTTAGCATTTCCACTAATCCTACCAACAACAAATTGCAGTTCAAGCTAAATAATAATACAACATGGACTGAAATACGTTTGTACAATACCTCAGGCTTATTGGTAAATACCCTGAATTTTTTACCGGGGCAAAATGCTTATATAATGAATATCGATAATTTTCCATCTGGACTATATATAGCAGTATTGCTGGATAATGGGCAGATAATTGATAAGGCAAAAGTAATTATAAACAATTAATATTAAAAGCAAGAACATTAATATATGAGGTTTGGATTCATAAAATAGTTTTGGGAATTATAAAGGAAATTGAAGATGAACAATCGGCTTAAATTACCAAAACAAATGCAGGTTGACTTGTTTGACCGATTAAATACGATGACCGGAATCCAACCACAGGCCGTTGAAAAAGACACATGGCTAACATTGGTTCTTAGGATGATTTTGTCTCAAAGAAATTCTTGATATTTTATCAGGAACCAGGTTTTGCAGAAAATGGATTCCTCGCTAATACAGTAATCCCGGAAAACACATTCGATATCATGATAATAAATATTTTAAAAAAACCATTGATCCCAATTTTCCTTTTATTTGTTGCGAATTGCACACTAGGGCAAACAAATTTCACAAAATATAATAATGGTATCGCTCCGGTATTAGAGAAGTCAGCCAATTTGACTGATTGGGATTTTAATGCTGTGGCAGATGCTGAGGTTGTTTTTTATCAAGATACATTTAGGTTATGGTACACAAGTGCAGGAGCTGTCCCTCAATATGCATATCCAAGAATTGGATACGCCTGGTCATTAGACGGCGCTAACTGGACGAAATATGGCTTTCCTGTTCTAGAGGGAAGCAATGGGACATGGGATTCGTTGGCAATTGAAACTGTTTCGGTTATAGTTGATACTCTTGCCCCGCTTGCTGAAAGATTTAAATTATGGTATTGCGGCACTGATGACGCCGACCAAATACTCTATCACAATATGGGGTATGCATATTCAGACAACGGAATTAATTGGACAAAATATCCCTCCAACCCAGTACTCACAGCAGAAAGCACAGCAACAGGAATAGATGTGCTTGGCTTTGAGGGGCCTTCTGTGGTTTTTGATGGCTCAACCTATCACATCTGGTATAGCTGTATTCCAGTATATAATAATCTTCAATATTGGGACGGATGGGTTAATATTGCCTATGCTTCATCGCCGGATGGGATAAACTGGACAAAAAAAACCGACGAACCAGCCTTTAAAATAAGTCAAAATGGATGGGATTCGTTATTTGTACAAACACCTGACGTAATTTTAATAGGAAACACTTTTCACATGTTTTATACAGGCACGGCAAGCGATAGCACATTTCAAACAGCAGGCGGCGGATGGAACTTTAGCGTCGGTTATGCATCGGCTTCAGACATTGATATACATAATTGGACCCGATATCCTGCCCCGGTCCTTGAAAAAGGAACCCGCGGTAACTGGGACGACGCCTCGGTTGGGCTTGTTTCTATAGAATATATTGACAACAAGCTGCATTTGTGGTATACGGGGCAAGACTCCTGTATTAACGACACAAATTGTGTTTGGCCGAACATCCCATATTGGGACACGGGTTATGCCGTAGATTCCTCAGTTGTATTAAGCACTGATGGATTTCTTTTTCGAAACAGCATAGATATTATCGTTTTTCCGAATCCGTTTAACGAACAAGCTGTTATTAAATTTGATAATCCTAAAAAGGATAATTGTGATATTAAAATTTATAATCAACAAGGGCAAATTGTAAAATCTATAAGAAACATTACTGAAAATCAAGTTTCAATATCAAGAGGCAAGATGGCTGACGGGGTTTATTTTGTTCAAATATACAATAGAAGGAAAATAGTTGGCGTGAGCAAAATAATTATACAATAAAAGGGTCCAGCTAATGCCCACAATATAAAACAAAGTACTAAAAGCATTAAACTTTAACAGATTAGCAATAAATTAAGTTGGGGTCAGTTTATCGTATCAAGAAAAACAATGCTAGCGACCAAAGCTTAAGATCCCCCTCCTTATTTGTACCTCATATAAATTAGCGAAAACAGCAAAAAAATCCCGTTTTCATATCTGTCAATCCAAAAAAACTACTCACTTTTGCCGCTGTAATTTTCTTCGGGGCGGGGTGTAATTCCCCACCGGCGGTCATAGCCCGCGACCCCTGGCGATAAATGTCAGGGTTGATTCCGTGAAACCCGGAAGCCGACAGTTAAAGTCTGGATGGTAGAAGAAATGAATTTATCGTGATGACTGCCTTTGGGCAATATGTCTTGCTTTTGCGCTGGCAAGATGTTGTTCATCGTGGTGTTTTTATTAAGCCCCGTGAATTGTTTAATATAAATATCAAATAGCGATGAATATAAAAATTAAAATTCTAATCGGCTTAATCATCTTTTCCACAAGCACTTACGGCCAATTTGTATTATCAGGCAAAATCCTTGACAATCAAACAAAAGTCCCTCTTCAAAATGTCAACATCAGCGTCAGCGATCAAAGCAAGGGAAGCATATCGTCGGCTGAGGGTAAGTTTAGTTTAGAAACGGGACTGGAAAATGTTTTTATAAACTTTTCATATCTCGGATACAAATCGAAGCAGATTCACATAAAAAAAATCAAAGGGAACATTGATTTGGGAAGCATTTATCTGCAAGCCCAACCTTATTCGCTTGCCGAGATTACGATTAACGCCGGCATAAACAATGACAAAGAACTGCCCATAAGCATCTCGAACATCAGCAGCCGCACCATAGAGGACAATTTGAGCGATAGGCCCTTACCTTTGATCACGCAATCTATCCCGGGTATTTTCAGCATCAGGGACGGCGGCGGCTCCGGCGACTCCAAGATCAGCATACGCGGTTTCCAGCAAGAAAATATAAGCCTTTTGCTAAACGGCATCCCGATAAACGGGGAAGAAAACGGCCTGGTTTATTGGAGCAACTGGTTGGGGCTAAGCAGTGCGGCCGCAGAGATACAAATCCAAAAAGGCCCTGGCATGGCAAATGTGTCAGCAAACCCGATAGGCGGCAGCATAAACATAATAACCCTAAACGCTGAAAAAAACAAGAGCGGCTCACTAAGCCTGAATGTTACCGATTACGGCAACATTAACACAACATTGGCCTTGAACAGCGGAAATTTAAAAAGCGGGTGGAACAACTCGATAATGATTGGTTTAGGGCGCGGGAGCGGCTATGTCGATGCAACTTACGTAAGATCGTGGTCTTATTTCTTCACGGCCTCAAAACGTTGGGACGAACATCACAAGATTAGCATTACGCTTTTGGGGGCGCCACAAATTCACGGGCAGCGCACCTTAAAACTATCCGACGAGGAAGTTAACATTAAGGGAGCCCGGTTTAACAAGGACTGGGGCGGCATGAACGGGAAAATCAAGAACGCCAGCGGGAATTTCTATCACAAACCCTTTTTAAGCATCAACCACGAATACAAGATAAATCAAAAGAACATATTGTCTAGTTCGGCTTATTTCTCCTTTGGAGCGGGTGGCGGGCTTTGGTCGGAGAGCTTTAATTATGCACCCTCGATTTTCTCGTACAGGAACACATCGGGCCAAATCGACTGGAACAGCATTTATAACAACAATGCAAACCACGGAGGCAGCTACACTCTTGAAAACGGCGAAACGGTAAGCGGCTATTCGATGAATGTACAAACCAACTTCCTGGCAAGCCACGTCCAGGGCGGGCTGATCGTAAACTATGAACATGAGATCAATGCATCGCTTAAATTCCAAGGCGGAATACACTATCGCTACTTCAACTCCTTTTTGCGGGAAGAAATCGAAGATCTGATGGGCGGCAATTTTTTTATCGAAGACTATTCATGGTCGCTGGCAGGGGTAGCCGGGAGAAATCAGATAAAGACAGTGGGCGACATCATAAGGGTTGACAATAGCTCGATAATTAATTTCGCAAATGCTTATGCACAGCTATTGTTAAACAACAACAAGCTCGACGGGCATATCTCGTTAAACACGAACAATAACTGGTATAAGCGCATCGACAGGTTTAATTATATCAAGAATAACAGTAGCGAGACGGTTTCCATTCCCGGAGCCAACATTAAAGCAGGCATCTTATATAAGGCAAACCAGGGCAATTCATTTTTTATAAATGCGGCTTATATCTCCAAGGCGCCATATTTTAAGTACGTTTTCGGAAACTTCACAAATATAGTGGTAAAGGATTTGAAAAACGAGAATGTCGCAACAATCGAGGCCGGATATAATTTGAGGTGGCGGGTTTTGAACGCCAAGCTGAGCGCATATTATACCAACAGAAAAAGCGTTTCCTTGCTGTCGAACGAATACATACAATTGCAGGACAATACCCAAAGCCGTGCAATGGTAAACGGGCTGAACGCCATCCACAAAGGTGTTGAACTGGAAATGAGCTTAAATATAAGCAGGGATTTCAGACTGGGCTTATGGGCTTCGGTTGCCGATTTTAAATGGCAAAACAATGTTACAGCAACACTTTTAAACGATAACAATGTTGTTGTCGATACCGTCAATGTGTTCGCAAAAGACCTGAATGTCGGAGGAACGGCAAAAAATCAATTTGGGGTCTTTGCTGATCTAAGGATGTTTGAAAACATACTCATAAAAGTCGAATATCAATATTATTCAGGTGTTTACGCAAATTTCGACCCCGCGGCACGTTCCAATGAAAGCGATATGGGCCAGGCCTACGAATTTCCCGCCTACGGTATTCTCAATACCTATGCCTCATATCCGTTCTCCTTAGGGAAATATCACGGGAAGCTACAGTTAAACGCGTTCAATATCCTCGACAAAAAGTATATTGTAAATGGCTACGACGGCATCGAACACGATTTAAGCACTTTCAGGGGGTTTTGGTCTTTTGGCAGGAACCTTAGCTTTGGTATGGTATTCAATTTTTAATACCCTTAAGCATAGTTCGAAAACTATAAGGAAATGCCTTTGTGTTGCGCAACAGCCGAACCAGCGAACGGACACTTCCATTAATTAGGAAAATAGCAAAGAAACCAATAAACCTGCCTTAAGTTTTCAATAGTTATTAACAAGTGGCAAACATTAATTTACTGATTAACAATTATTTATGGATTTTAGTTAAAAAATCATAATAATTTAACTTTAACTTAATTTATACTGAAAGAATAAAATTTTAGTTTTGCTAGACATTTTAAAAACCAAAAATTATTTATAGCTTATGAAAAAAGGAAAATTACTTTTGACATTTTTGGCTGCTGTGCTATTTAGTAGTATTACTGTTGCACAGGGAACCGTTACAGGTACAGTTTATGACGATGCTTATGGGGAATCCCTGATAGGATCCTCAGTTCTTGTAAAAGGAACGACTACGGGAACGACTACCGACATAAACGGATACTTCAGCCTCGAACTGGCCGCGGGTTCATATACCCTTGAGATTAGTTATCTCGGCTACGACACCAAAGACATTGAAGTTACTGTTAAAGAAGGGCAGGACACTAAAATGGGCAAGGTAAAACTTAAAGCAACATCTACGCTTTTGGATGCCGTCAACATTATATCCGACAGAGCGAAGGAAAGGGTAACCCCTGTTGCAGTTTCTAACATCACCAAGGCCGACCTGGAAGAAAAACTTGGCTCACAAGACCTTCCGATGATTATGAACAATACGCCTTCTGTTTATGCAACGGCACAAGGTGGCGGAGCCGGTGATGCAAGGATCAACGTTCGTGGGTTTAACCAGAGAAACGTTGCTATTATGATCAACGGCGTACCTGTAAACGACATGGAAAACGGTTGGGTTTATTGGTCGAACTGGGATGGTATTGCCGATGCGACTGCCTCTATCCAGATGCAAAGAGGCCTAAGTGCCGTAAACCTTGCAACACCTTCAATTGGTGGCACAATGAACATAATTACGTCGCCAGCCGAAATGAAAGGCGGGGTTTCCGCAAAATTTGAAGCGGGATCAGGCTCCTTTTTCAAAACAACCATCACAGGTCACTCAGGCTTAATCAACGAGAAGTTTGCCGTAAGCGCAAGCATAGTTCGCAAAGTTGGCAAAGGCGTTATCGATCAAACATGGACCAACAACTGGGCATATTATCTGGGAATGAGCTATAACGTTAGCAAAAACCACCGCCTGGAAGCTTATGTTCTTGGTGCACCTCAGCGTCACGGACAAAACTTATACAAGCAGAATGTTGCTACCTATAACCACGAATATGCCAAAGAACTCGGTGTTGACCAATCGACTCTTGATAAATTCGTCGAGCAAAGCCGTACCTTCAACCAAAACTGGGCACCGGTAAGCTCAAGCTATACCGGGCAACAGTGGTGGAACGGCAGGGCTAAAGACCGCCAGTCCCCGAACAACATCATGGAAAGGGAGAATTTCTTCCACAAGCCGCTCGCAAACCTTAACTGGTATGCTCAGTGGAGCAAGAAAATATCCCAGTTCACAACTTTCTACTACTCAGGTGGTAAAGGTGGTGGAACAGGTACCTATGGCAAAGTTTACCGCCGCGACGCAAATGGCGAACTTGGCGATGACGATTATAAATTCTATTATGGCCCTTCACCATGGCAATGGGATTGGGACGCCACTATAGCTGCTAACCAAGGCCCTGCCGGAAGTTATTTTGTTGACAAGAAAGAAGTTGTTAAGGAAGATGGCGAATCAATTGGTATCCTTAGAAACTCGCGCAACGACCAATGGACAATAGGCGGTATCTCAAAAGTTAAGGTCAAAGTTTCCGACAATTTCAAAACTCAGTTCGGGATCGACTGGAGAACAGCAAGTATCGACCACTACAGAGAAGTTAGGGATTTATTGGGCGGACAATGGTATTCCTATAAAGGAAACCAGTTTGACACAGGCGATCAGTACAAAAAAGTTTTGGGCGACAAGATTGCTTACAACAACACCAATACAGTTGATTGGCTGGGTGGATATGCTCAAGCAGAATATACCAACGGTCTTCTTTCGGCTTACGGAACCATTGGTTATTCGATGATTAAATATTCATATACCGACCACTTCAAAACTGCCAAGAAAGACGCAAACGGTGATCCCGATTTAAATAGTGGCGAACTTGTAACAAAAACTGACTGGATTGCCGGCTATCAGTTTAAAGGCGGTTTAAACTACAACCTCTCAGAAACATTCAGCTTGTTCGGAAACGTTGGTTATGTTTCCAAAGTACCTATTCTCGACGCCGTAATAGATGACCGGAACGGTGTTGCCGCTACCGACCCTTCAAACGAGAAATTCACATCTTTTGAACTTGGTACAATATACAGCTCAAGGGATAACAGATTCACCGGTAAAGCCAACTACTATTATACAACTTGGAGAGACAGGACTATTACAAGTAATATAATACTCGATGCTGATGGTACTAACGGCATAGCTTTTATTACCGGTCTTGACCAACGCCATAGCGGACTTGAGTTTGAACTTAACTGGCGTCCGGTCCGTATTCTGGGAATTGGTGGAATTGCTTCATTTGCCAACTGGCAATATCTGAACGATGTTAATGCCATTGTAAAGAATTACGAAGGTGAATCAGTGGTTTATGATACTATTAATGTTTATGCAAGCGGATTAAAAGTTGGTGATGCACCACAAACGCAATTTGGTCTTTGGGCAACTGTTTACCCCCTTAAAGGCTTGAGCATCCAAATAGTTTATCGGTATAATGCCAATCATTATGCTAAATTCGACCCTACAACAAGAACTGACGAAACCGATACCAAACAAGTTTGGAAAACACCTTCCTATTCTTTGTTGGAAACTCATATCAACTACAGACTTCCTCTCAAAGGCCGCTTAGGCGTAAACCTTTTCCTCCATGGCTTCAACCTTCTTGATGCATTATATGTTCAGGATGCTACTGACAATAGTTCTTATAATGGTAACTCAGGCCCCGACGGGCAGTTCAACCACGACGTTAACCGCGCAGAGATTTTCCTAGGTATTCCCAGGACAATCAACGCCGGTGTTAAAATTACTTTTTAGTAATTTGCATCTTACAAAGAAAGCCCTTTCAAGAACTGAAAGGGCTTTTTTCATTTACATCTAATATATTACTGACAATGAACAAATTACACATTATCACTATCATCCTAATTGTTCTTGCTTCCTCCTGTTCGCATAAAGAAAAACAAGACGGCAACTATCTTATCATGCTCTCGCTGGATGGGTTCAGATGGGACTATCCCGATAAGGCAAACACTCCTACCCTGGATTCATTGGCCAAAATCGGTGTTAAAGCACAATCGCTAAAACCCTGCTTCCCCACCAAGACCTTCCCTAACCATTATAGTATAGCCACAGGCTTATATCCCGACCATCACGGTCTGGTGCTAAATAGGTTTCATGCTGTGGACTTAAAAAAGAATTACTCGATCAGCAAACGAAAAACGGTTACCGACGGCGACTTTTATGGCGGAAGACCGATATGGAATGTCGCTGAGGAACAAGGCCTTACAACAGCAACTCTCTTTTGGGTGGGCGCATCGGCTGATGTGAACGGTAAACAATCATCACATTGGAGTTACTATGACGAGAAACTGCCACAGCAAGCAAGAATCGACTCCATTTCAAAATGGCTTTCGTTGCCCCTTGAAATAAGACCGCATTTAATAATGTGGTATTTTCACGAGCCGGATGCAACAGGCCATAAGTTCGGGCCCAACAGCCGGGAGACCATTGCCCTCGTTGAGCAATTGGACGAGTTCTTAAATAAGTTTTTTACGCAAATGCGAAAACTGCCCATCTACGATAAGTTGAATTTTATCATTACTTCCGATCACGGGATGAGCCAAATTTCCCCCGATAAAATAATACTGTTGGACGAAATTGTGGATACGGCCGACCTTGAATATGCAGATGGCGGGAATCCCGTATATAACCTTAAAGTGAAGGACGGAAAGCTCGATAAGCTTGTGAACAGCATAAACAACAGCAATAAGCATATAACCGCCTGGAAACATGGCATGGTGCCGGATCAGTTTCATTACGGAACCAATGTAAGAACCCTCGACTTGACCCTTGTCTCCGATTCGGGTTGGAGCATCTATTGGTCGTGGAAGCAAGGCGACGGT
>JAADIS010000076.1 GCA_013151215.1 Chlorobiota bacterium
CCTAAATGGGGGCAGAAGTGTAAATGAAATAACTTTTGGGTCTGAATATATCTTTAATAGCTCAACTTATCTAATAGCTTCTACAGTACTTGATGCTACACACTTTGTTGTTGCATATAAAGACGGTGGAAATTCAAATTATGGGACTGCTATAATAGGAACAGTTTCAGGAAATGTTATTACTTATGGTGCCGAATATGTTTTTAAATCCGGTAATACTATTGAAATTTCGGTTGGTAAATTAGATGCAACACATTTTGTAATTGCCTATTCTGATTATGTAAATGCAAGGTACGGAACAACCATAGCAGGTACGATTACAAATGATAACGAAATTGCTTTTGGGTCTGAATATATCTTTAATGCCGCGATAACTGAAAAAACTTCCGTTTCAGAGCTTGATGCCTCAAAATTTGTTATAACCTATGCCGATGGTGGAAATAGTTATGATGCCACGGCAATAGTTGCTACTGTAACCGGAAGTGCTATTTCTTTTGGAAGTGAATATGTATTTAACAATATTGCCGATTACTTAAAGTCAACAGCCATTGATGCTACTCACTTTGTTGCAGTGTATAGAGATGCAAGCCCATATTACGGAACTGCCGTTGTGGGAACCGTTTCAGGAACCACAATAACATTTGGGTCTGAATATGCTTTTAATGCTGTAAACACAGCAAATATTTTTGTTTCTGCATTGGATGACAGTCATATTGTTGTCGCTTATAAAGATATTAGTAGTACTTATGGAAAAGTAGTTGCCGGATCTATTTCAGGCAGTACAATATCCTTTGGATCCTCAGTTGAATTTTTAAGTGGCGATCCGGGTACATCATTTTCAGTTTCAGCATTGAGTTCTGCCCAATTTACCATTGCTTATCCAAATTCTAATAATTCAAATTATGGAAGTGTCAAAATGGGGACTAGATCGGGTAACACATTGTCATTAGGAACAGAGTCTGTATTTAATAATGCTAGCACAGATTACTTATCAGTGATTTCGCTTTGTACGAAAGAGTTTGTTGTTTCTTATCAAGATGGTGATAATTCAGGCGCCGGAATTGTTGGTGAAATAAATACAACTTATACTCAGGATACTCTTACAGATGAATCTTTATGTAAAGGTAGTTCAAAAAGCTACAATGCATATACCGAATACGCTTCCTATGCCGAATTTAACAAAGCTGATGACGACTGGATTGAGATAAACGGCGTTAGGAGTGAAATAAGTGGCACAAACCGCTCCATGTTTATGTGGATGCGCCAAACTACTACCGTTAGCGGTGAGGCACAGGTACTTCTTGCTATTAATAGTGCTAGTGGAGGTAATATTTGTAACATGCAAATTGGGATTAATGAAGAATTGGGGATTTATGATGGAGCTAACAGCCATTACACAGGTGTTGCAGTAACAGATGGGGAATGGCATTTTGTAGGTTATACATATGATGAAACCACCAATTTAACTAAGATGTATGTAGATGGAGTAATGGAGTCATCGTATTCTAACGGACAAAGTGTTACAACAAGCAGCCAGATTTCCTTAGGGCAGGAGTTTGACGGTTCAAGTACGAGCAATCATTTTGAAGGGGAAATGACTGAAGTTTCAATTTGGGATGTTGTATTAACTGATTATGAGGTATCTGAAACTATGGATAATGCAATTGAATCTTCTCACTCAAAATATATTAATCTACAAGCATATTACCCAATGAATCTGGATTGTGAGGAAGATTTATCAATTGTTTATGATGCCAGTGCAAATTCATATAATGGAGTTGCATCGGCTTCTGATATTCAATCCAACTCACAACTTTTGCAGGTAACAGGCTTTAATGCAGCAAAATATTTTACAAAATCATGGAAAAAAGGAGGAACAGAAATTAGCACAGCAGACGAACTGGGTATATCTGCTATTGATTCAGATGCAGGCAGTTATCAACTTGAATTATATCGCAACTATTACACAATTACAGATGACTGGAATATTTCAATAACATCACTACCGGTAGTTTCGCTTCAACCTTTTGATACATTGTCAGCTGTAGATGAAAGTGCGTTTTTTGAGACAGCAGGAGCTGGTGGTAGTACCTACACTTACAAATGGGGGCAGGTATTTTCCAATTATGCAAATAAAACCACTACAGATGGCTTGGGTAATAATTATTGTGCTGCAGCTTGTGAGTCAAATGGAATAGTATATGCAGCAACACTTGGGGGAGTATCTATCTCTGCTAATGGTGGTAGTGGTACTTTTATAAATAAAACAACAGCAAATGGTCTGGGGTCTAATAGTTGTTGGGGTATTTCAGAGTCAGAAGGAGTGCTTTGTGTTGCAACAAACGGAGGATTGGGCATATCAACAGATGGCGGTTCTACTTTTGTAAATAAAACCACTACCGAGGGTCTGGGACACATTTCCATTAAAGATGTTTTCGTAACTAATGGTGTAATTTATGCAGCAACTTATGGGGGATTTTCTTTCTCAACAGATGGAGGTGTTTCTTTTGTAAATAAAACAACAGCAGATGGTTTGGGTGATGATCATACCTGGTGTGTTTACGTTAATTCATCAGGAAATATTTATGTTGGTACGGAGGCAGGAATATCCATTTCTACCGATGGTGGTACAAGTTTTTCAAATTACGATCAAGCCAATAATAATTTAGGTAATGATTTTTGCAGAGCGGTTTTTGAGGTAAACAGTACAATTTATGTGGCCACTTCCGGTGGAGGCTTATCAATGTCAACAGACGGTGGTGCTAACTTTGTAAATAGAACCGTTGCTAATAGTGGCCTTGGGCACAATTCTTGTTATGGAGTTTTTGTGTCCGATGGAACTATTTATGTAGCTACAAAGGGTGGAGGCTTATCAATTTCCACTGATGGAGGTACTTCTTTTGTAAGTAAAACCACAACCGATGGTTTGGGGAGTAATTCTACTCTATCTGCTTTTGTATCTGGTGATGCTAAATATATTGGAACAGCCGGAGGCCTTTCCATTTCACCATTATGGGATGAGATAGTTGGTGAAACTGCTGCTTCCATGGATCTAACAACAACTTCCGAAATGGATAATGCTTATTATTCAGCACAAATTACAAGTACATCAACAGGATGTATTAATTATTCTGATACTGTTCAGTTATTTGTTGTTAATTCATGGAATGGATCAACAGACACAGATTGGAATAATACAGCGAACTGGGCTGAAAACGCATTACCTACATTAACCGATACTATTATTATCAGGGATGTAACAAACAAACCTGTTATATCTGCCACGGGTACAGCAAGTTGTAACAAACTTATAATTAATAGTGGGGTTACTCTCACATTAGAAAGTACAGCCTCAGGCACAGGCTCACTAATAGCCAATGGCAACATTACCAATAACGGAACAATAACCGCCCAACGATATTCAACCGCCGGAGTTTGGCATGGTATTTCATCGCCATTGAGCGGAACAACAGCAAATACATACTACCTAAACGGTAACCCTGATGTTTGGCTCAAAGAACATAGTGAAAGTACAAATGCTTATACTTTCCTTACATCTTTAACCACTCCGCTTAGCGAAATGAAAGGGTTCTTTATTTGGGTTGAAGGCTCTACTGCTAAAACTTTTAACTATGTTGGAGACCTTATTCAAGGACAGTCCGGGAGTGATAATAACCTTATACGCTCAGCACCGGGAACAGAACAAGGTTGGAATTTTGTGGGTAACCCCTTTACTTCAGCTATCGATTGGAATGCATCTTCAGGGTGGACCAAAACCAATGTTGATGGTACAATTTATATTTATAATTCACCTAATTGGGCAACATGGAATGGAACTACAGGTACCAACGGAGGTACGCAATATATTGCATCAGGACAAGGCTTCTTTGTGAATGTAACTGATGATGGAAGCACTCAAGGAACGCTAAAAATAGATGATGGAACAAAAGTTCATAATACAGTTGGATTTTTGAAAAATCAGGAAAGGGCAATTAGTGAACTTGTACGGTTAAAAGTAAGTAATGATACCTATACTGATGAAACTGTAATTTACTTTGAAGAAGCTGCAACTGAAGGTTATGATCCTGATTTTGATGCTCATAAGCTATTTAGCTTCAATACTGATGCTCCACAGATATTTTCAACAGCAAATGATAATATGGCAATAAATGTTCTTCCAATTGAGAATACGGAAGTTCCGGTTGATGTAATAGGTGTTGATGGTGATAATATGATAATTACGGCAACTGAGGTAATTGGTTTTGGGGATGTGTTCATTTTAGATAATTATACCGGCATACAAACCAACTTGTCTAACTCAAGCTATGAGTTTATGTACGAAGAAAATATCACAGACAGGTTTCTTGTGTTTTTCACAACCGTTTCAATTCCAGGCAATCAAAGTGAATTAATTAAAATATACTCCTATGAGAATAATGTAAGGGTGATAATTCCAAGAGGAACAGATGCCGAAATTGTAATATACAATTTGATTGGTCAAAAAATCACACAAGCAAAAGCTCATGCAGGTATCAATGATATCCCTGTTTACGAAACCGGTTACTACCTTGTTAAAATTATGGATGATAATAATGTAGTCGCTAAAAAAGTATTTATTAGATAAAAAAGTAAATAGTTAAATATCAATAGTTTGTTTATAAAGTAATAAATCATGAAAAAGATAATCACCATAATTACAGTATTAGTATTCTTATTTGCAATTCCAACAATAAATCTTGCACAACAAACAAGTCCTGGCGATCCCGGTGGTGAACCAACAGGTAGTGACCCTCCACTTGGCGGCGGAGCACCCATCGGTGGCGGCCTGTTTATACTCATTGGCCTGGGCGCTGCATATGGTGGGAAGAAAATATACAAACTTTATAAAGATGGAGAGGAAACTCTTGAGGAATAAGTGATAGTTTTAAAAAGTAATTACTATTTAAATGAAATATTTCTGCTTGATGGATTATTACTAGATTAAATTGGTATAAACAACCATATTCCTCTTTGTGATTTTGTGTAAAACCAGATATTTTTCAGAACCCAATCACGCTGAGCCTATGTGGTAGATTGTTAAAAACCACAACAAATTGATTGATGATAATCAGCAGACTATAGGTTTAATTAATAAGGCGTTTTGTGGTTAATTGGACTAATCATTTAAGTTTAATGCATTAGTTTATTTAATGATAATTTTCTTAAAAATCAAAGCCGTTTCGGCCTCTAACTTAAGAATATAAATTCCGGGCTTGACCATACTTATGTCCATACTCATAGCCGAATTATCAAAACTATCAATTAGTATTTTTCCGTTAATACTGATCAAACTCGCTTTTTCGATTTTCAGTTTTGTTTTGATGAATATCTTTTCCGTTGCTGGATTAGGATATAACCTCATATCATCCTCTGTTGTTTCGTTTAGTTTAGTAACCAAAACCTCTACATAATCCTGCTGCCCTTCCGTATCAAGGGCAAAATCCGATTCGCAATAATCTAATCCGCCATTGTAAACCGCATCAACCTTATAGGAATATATCTTGCTTATATCTACTGCCGGGTATTCATCAAAATAACAATAGTTAGTCTGGTTTCCGGAAAAAGCAACAAATGAATAATACTGATAATCAACAGATTGCTCGGTTTTCCTAAATATATTAAAACCAGACAAACCCTTGTTAGAATTAAAATCCGTTTCAGGTTTTTTTGTGTTTTCCGGGAATGCAAGTTCTGCCCGAAGAGCCCAGTTGGCATTGAGTTCGGGAAACAGCTCGCTGGCATTATACCACAGCTTGCCGTCGAAACTGATTTTATTTCCATATCCGTTTACGGCAGGCCCGGCATCACATACCAGCGCATCTGGCTCTACCTGGTTAAAGATAATTTCAAAACCTATCCATAACGACTGATTATTATCTATTAAAACAGTATCGTCCAGCACGAATTGGTTCCATTGCCCTGCTTTAACATTATAAGCGTAAGCCGAATAAATTTCGTTTGAAGCATCGTCGCCATAGGCTATGAAATATCTTGCGTTATGGTAAACTATATTCGGAAATATCATAATCTGGGTAATCCCTGCACCGGCATAATCATCCAACATGCCCTCATCCCATCGCATGGCTATATAAAAGTGGGTTGAATCGTTGCCCCAAGTTTGTACGGGTTCTTCGCAATATCCAATAATTGAACTGTTTCCCGGTGAATTAAATGGCTTTTCCCAGCAAACTTCTACACCAAAATCCGATTGGGAACTATAAACATATTCACCGCTCAGATTAAAAGGAGGCTGACAAAGCCTGGATACCCTAATGTTATCGATAAACCATCCGGAAATATTTGCTGCATCATGGCCGCCTGCAATAAAACGGAATTTAAATATTTCATTTTTGGCAATACTATCGAGCAAAAAGTGCTTAGAGGTAAAGTCGAAGGAAGCAGTATTATAAAAACTTGCTATTTCGACCCACGAACCATTTTTAGTGTTTTTTATCTCGAGTTTGAGATATTCAGTGGCTGAATCCACCAGGCTCTCAAGTTTAATATCGAAATCAAGATAAATATTTCCTTCGGAAAGAGTATCAGAATTAATATAATCGCTTTCGAGTATTGACAAATACTCCGTTTGAGAAGAAAAAGCCTCGAACTTAGCAGAAGGAGCCTCATTTCCCGAACTGTTGTCAATTACCCAATGGTCGCCGGCTTGCCAGTTGTTATGCGCAAAAGAGGCATCGTCCCAATATTCCTCGAACGGGAGCCCCAATCCCCAGCTTATTCGAAGAGGGCAATTATTTGAATAAGCGGATTCGGTAGTGTCGCCCAAAAAACCATAAGGAGCAAGATCGTAGATTGCAGTGGCTTTATAGATGTAATCTCCAGGTTCGATATCGTTGTCGTTAAAAAAAACGCTGTCGGTAACACCTTCCCCATAATAAGGCCTGTTGGAAATTAAGGAGTCGTTGCGATAAATATTAAATGAAATTATACCGGGGACTACCTCATCATCCGGCCAGGGGCAATTGGCCAGTTCATAGGCAAAACCAATAGCCGGGTCGTTTAACGATTGTGCCGTACCTCCTATTGTAGTTTTCCTAAAATACAGATTATCCGATATAAACAGCCCTCCGGCGGTTACCGAACCTAAATCGTTGTTTATCTGAATAATATCATTACTCAATATTTCATCTGACAAAAGGTAGTGTCTGATTTCGCCCTGCCCGGAAGAATTATTACAAAAAGCGTAAAGATAATTTTCCGACTGGCCGATATAATATGCCAACCCATGTATTTCGAGGCTGTTGCTAATCGTATCCAGACATATTGCATTTTCGTCGAACAAATAAATATCCGAGCTGATATTGTTTAGCCAGAATGCATTATTGATTTTATCGTAAGCAATAGCCACGGCATCAAGGGGAAGGTTAATGGTAGCGACAAGAGTTTTATCAGCAAAATCCATTTTGTAAATCACGTCGGAACCATTAACGCCATACATAAAAACACCATCGAAGGCAAGATCGGTAATACTGTTAACACCCTCAATATTAAATTCTTCTATTAAATCGCCATGAATATCATATTTAAATATGGTATTATTATTTCCGCTTGTTGAATAAATATATTTGCCATCACAGCCTGCACCAACATTTGAGTTGTCCCCTGTTAGGTTTTCAAGGTCGAACGCATGCTCTAAATGCAAACCGCCCAATAATTTTTGTTTTTTTACATCCTCATTTACAGATATCATTGTATCAATCGAAGGGGGATTCCAAGCCAATCTCACAAAATCATGACCTTTTTTATAGTTGTCGGATAAATTTTTGGGCGGGTATAAAAAACCTGAAGAAAACACAATGCTTTGAGGGCTGCTTTCGCCACAAACACCTTTATTCCGGACTGTCAAATTATATACTTTCCCATATTCCAGATCCTGAAGGATAAAGGATGTGTCGGCGGGATTATTTTGGCCAACAAGATTATCATCCAGATAAATATTGTATTTTTCCACCGCAGCAGTGTCGCCAACTATTTCCACATTATCGATGGCACAGCGCGTTATTCCGGAATTGCCTTCATGGCTTAATTTAAAGGCGAATTTTACGTTTCGCAAATCATCGCCGAATTGCTGAATTCCTGAAAGATCAATACTTTGGTGCTGCCATGATGATTCTTGGTACATATCCATTAAAAGGTTCCAGTTTTCCCCGTCATCAAAAGAGAACATAATTTTAGACGGAGTGAAATAATCAATAAAATAAATATCAAACAATAACTTAAAATTTTTATTCAGGCGAAGATCGACGGGGGGCATAATAAGCCAGTCGGGTTTATCCTGAGCAAAGCCTTCTTCTTGTTCGAAAATAGACGCAAAATAAGAACTGCTGCCATCTTCATTTTGTGCCGGGATATTCCAGTAAGGATAAGAGGTGTTCCTTCGCTCCCAGGTATCGGGATAGTCGGCTGAGTCGGGCTGAAAAACCTCCCATCCCGGGGGCGGGAAAGTCTCATCCTCAAAGTCTTCCAATTGAAATGCGACATATTGCGGCTTTTCCCATATTGCTGTATTTGTAGTTGTGTCTATGCTTAAATTCCGGACAGGATATATTATTGGGTATATTGTGAACTGAATCATAATATATTCGTCGTTTCCGGTTTCTTGAATATAAATTTCATTGAAATAGTCAATAAAACCGGGCTTGTTGCTCGATAAATAATAATTGGCTTGTGGCAGCTCAAAGGAAACATGGCCTTCATCATCAGTAGTATCAACAAAAACATCATAAGGTTCGAAAACTTGTGTAAATGTAACCTCAATCCCTTCGGGAGAAAGTGTGCTGTCGCAAACACCTACATTAACTATGACGGAAGAATTAAGATCTTTGTTTAAGTTATTATTAGCAGCGGAGACATAATTTAATGAACTAAGCAAGCACCCTAAAACTAAGATTTCTATAGAATATAAAAGGGACTTTTTCATCGTTTATCAATTAATTATCAAATATAAGACAATCTTAATTAGAAAAACCCTTACTCATACACAAAAAACATTAAAAAAGGCAGGCTGCAATCAAGCCTGCCTTTTTTATAATTGCTTAAATTATTCTACATCAAAAAGCTCATCATTATACCAGCGGCAACGGCAGAGCCGATAAGCCCGGCTACACCAACTAGGGGATTTATCTTCATTTGTGGTCTTTTCACTATTTAATTCTTAATCAATTTGGTCCTAAACCTCCCCCATCCCAAAATAATCTCAACAACAAACAAACCCTTATCAATGCTTGAAATATCAATTGTTGCAGGCGGGTTTTCCAATTGTAGCACTTTTTGCCCAACTTGGCTGTAAATGTTTAGTTGGTTGATGGTCGTATGTTTGTTTGTGGATATTGTGATTTTGTTTTGGGCGGGATTGGGGGAAATAGTAAAAATTTTATCCTTTGTCTCTGGAATTCCTGTATTGTCGTAAATTTCCAAAATCAAAGTATCGCTTAAATAGCAATTATTTATACGATTAACATCACACCAGATAGAATGACTCCCAACTCCCAATTTTTTACAATCAATTGTAATATCTCTTGTAGTATCGCCAGTTGACCACAAGTAGGAATTGTAAATACCGGGTGCTTCAAAATAAACCATATCACTTAGGGCCACTGTAGTATCACTACCAATATCAAAATCAAGGCTACCCCACCTGTTTAGTTTTGTCAAAAAGCCGTCTCTGAAACTTATGGAGTCTGAAGTAAGCGTATCGTTGGCGAACCATGTTTGACCTCTGAAATAACCAGCCATTATTAAATCGTTGCATTTATTTAGTTTAAGACCCGTAAGGCCAGTTTCCGACTGGGATCGAAACATTCTGGTATAATCCCAATTACCATCATGATCAAAGGACATTAAAAGTATTTTCTGAGGCATCCCAAATTCGAAAAGTTGGCCATCGAGAATGAATTTATAGAAACAAGGTATTACCCCAAACAAACTGTCATTATTACTGGTTATTCCAAAATATGGACAACCAGGGCCTCCCTTTTTAACTATTTTATACCAAGCAGGCACAAATGTTTTTGACATTCTTCCAATTATACTAAGCGTAGTATCTTCTGATTCATAAATAGTATCTTTTCCAATGTAGTTTTCACCAGAATACAGAAAAGTAGAGAAGAACAAATCGTTGTCAGGCCCTTTAATTAAGTTGCTGAAATACATGTTTGTTGGAATAATCATTCCGTTTACCAAATTCCCATCCATATCCAGTTCCAGAATGAAATTTTTTGAATTATAATTCACATTAGCCCCATACTCAATTACTTCTCCGTCAAATTCAAAATTGCCTGAGGTTTTTCCGTTAATAAAAACATTCCCATTATTTAATTCAAAGTTATTATAAACATAGAAAAAATCCCCGGTTTTAATATCTTTTCGCCACTCTATTTCACCATCAGTGTTTGTTTTAAGTATTGCATGGCCAGCGTTAGAATATTCAACAGTATCCTGATCTAAATAGATGACGGTGCTTGCTCCTTCATGTTTTACAACCATCGTTAACGAACCATCTTGCTGTACAACGAAGCCTGATATTTTATCATGATGATTACCAGCAATGGTTTTTGTCCATATTAAATTGTTTTCGCTGTCTAGTTTAGCCAGAAAGATATCAAAAGTAAGTATGGGGAAATTACCATGATTGATTGGGTTACCGTTTATAAAAACTCTTTGTACAAAATTACCACTTACATAATAATTGCCCATACTGTCAGCCCCAAGAAAATGACCCCATAATTCACCGGTAGGTATAGGTTCTATATTAGTAACTCTATCTAAAATTCCATCATTATTAAATATCGAGATAGCAATATTGTCATAAGTTGGATAATCATGTTGAAAAGCAGTATCGTCAATAAATATGGACATATTATATTTTGACGAACAATACATATAATTATTATTGTCCACATCCCATAAATTAAAATACACATCATTTCCGGGAGAAGAACATTGTTTCATCCATTCCTGTGAGTAGGCTTCAATAAATAAACTGCTTATTAATTGAAATAATAATAGTATTACGAGTAATTTGGTTATTTTGTTCATGCCTAAGATTATTAATGATTAACAACAAGCCGCCTAACCTCCACGATATTAGCAGTTTCTATTTTCAAAATATAAATTCCTGATTCAAATTTCAAAGTATTTAAATTTACATAATTAGCAAGGGGGGAAATATGTTGAAGTATTTTACCGTTTAAGTTGTAAACCGAAACGTTTTCAATCTTATCTTTTGATTCTATTATACAATTGCTATTAGTGGGATTTGGATATAATTTGATATCAGAAACAGCAATGTTGCCACTGTTGGTGGAAGTCATAATTCCATCAGCATTAGTCTTTAGCAAATAAACATCTAATAAACCATACCCAAATTTTAGTGATCCACCACACATTGCATAACCATTGTCGCTTGTTGTACATAATGATGTTCCTCCGGTTCCGATATCGAAAATTTGATCCCATAGAATATCACCCTGTTCACTTACTTTAATCAATAATGTCTGACTACCGTTAGAGCCGGTAATTATGTAATTTCCATCGTCCGCAATATCCACTTCCGCGGCATATTCTTCAATATCATCCTCTCCATAAGTTATCTCCCATAGTTTATTCCCATTTAAATCTATTTTTACAATGAAAACGTCTGACTCCCTGAAAGGGAAAATTGAACCCGACCATTTTTTCCCACAGGCAATATAAGTACTATCATTTGCTTTTGTAATGGAATAAAACGTAATATTGCCGTCATCAGCCGAAATTTTTGTTTCCCATTCTTTATTCCCCAAAGTGTCAATCTTCATCACCCAACCTGTGTTACAACTACCATCACATCCAACTGTTCCACATAACATAAAACCATTATCGTATGAATCAGTAATATCGTTAAGTGTAGTTGTAGCTCCTGTTTCGGTATATTCTTTTGACCATATAACATTTCCAGATTCATCTAATTTATAAATAGATGCTATATAATTGCTATAGGAGTAAAATCCGTAGCCACAAGTAATAAATCCCGAATCAACTGTTTGTATCAAGGCTTTTTGAATGCTAAAAACATTCATTCCATAATATTTTTCCCATTCCAGAATTCCATTACTACTAAATTTAGTTAAAATACACCTATAATTATAACTTGGCAATTCAACAATGTTAGAACATGTAATATAGCCTCCGTCAAAACTTTGAATACCTTTATACGCTCTGTTCCTAAGATTTGGATGATTACCGGAGTGTGTCCATTCAACATCACCTGATGCATTGGTTTTTATCGTATATATTTCGGGATTCCCGTAATAATAGTTTGTTGTAAACCCCGAAATAAAATATCCATTATCAGATGTCTCAACAACTGAATATCCAACATCATCATCAAGGGTACCATATCCTTTTTCAAATGTGTTTTGTGAAAAAATAATATAAGGATTTAGGAGAATAAGGATATTTAGCAATTTTAAAAAGGGATGTTTCATAATTAATTATTTTGCAATCAATTATAAGACAGTTTAAGAACGTTTAACCCTTACTCCTTAAACAAAAAAAGCAGGCCTTAAGTACAGACCTGCTTTTATATCTATGCTGAATTTAAATGTTACATCAAAAAGCTCATCATGATACCGGCGGCAACGGCGGAGCCGATTACCCCGGCTACGTTTGGAGCCATTGCATGCATCAGGAGATGGTTGGATGGGTCGTATTTTAAACCTTCGGTTTGTACAACCCTTGCACTGTCGGGAACGGCAGATACCCCGGCGGCACCAACAAGCGGGTTTATTTTGCTTCCTTCTTTGAGGAAAACATTCATAACCTTTGCAAACAAAACACCTCCGGCCGTGGCAACAATAAACGATAATGCCCCCAAAATAAAGATCAAAATACTTTGTGAGGTGAGGAAAACATCGGCCTGGGTCGATGCCCCGACGGTCAGGCCCAACAAAATCGTTACTATGTCGATAAGTGAATTCCGTGCAGTGTCGGCCAGACGCTTTGTTACCCCGCTTTCTTTTAAAATATTCCCGAAAAACAACATTCCCAACAAAGGCAGTGCCCCGGGAGAAATAAATGTTGTCAATATCAATGCAACTATAGGGAAAATAACTTTTTCAAGTTTGCTGACCGCCCTTGGGGGCTTCATTCGTATGGTTCTCTCTTTTTTGTTGGTAAGCAGTCGCATGATAGGTGGTTGGATTACAGGCACTAATGCCATATAAGAGTATGCAGCAATGGCAATCGGGCCTATTAGATTCCTGGTTTCAAGCCCGTTGATAATTCCACCGTTTGCCAGTTTCGACGAAAGGAAGATAGCAGTTGGGCCGTCGGCACCACCGATAATCCCGATTGCCCCGGCTTCGGGCATATTAAAACCTAAAAACAAAGCACCCAAAAAAGTCAGGAAGATACCTACTTGTGCAGCGGCGCCGAGGAGCATCAGCTTAGGGTTGGAAATTAACGAGGAGAAGTCTGTCATGGCACCGATCCCCAGGAAGATAAGGGGCGGATAAATACCTTTTGTTACTCCGTAATACAGATAATTTAGTACGCTGCCATCCTGATAAATACCCAGTTGAAGATTTATTCCCCCATCCTGGAAGAAAGGAATATTACCAATAATTATCCCCGTTCCTATAGGGATTAACAATAGTGGTTCGTAGTCGTATTTAATTGCCAGGAATATGAAAAACAAGCCAACAAGGATCATGATAATATTACCTGCACGGGCATTTCTAAAGCCAGTATAGCTAATAAATTTGGCAAGTCCCTCCATTGGGGATTCTTTGGCGATTGATTTGGAATGAGATTCGGTGATATTCATTCCGTCGGCAGATTTCGAATATCCGTTTTGAACGAAAACAATGTTCATAAGGGCCAAAACGGCAATTATCCCGAAAACGGTAAATGCTCTTTTTAAATCAAACATTTTATCATTATTTAAGTTCGATAAGCATTAGTTCGTCATCCTGGAGCACAGCGTCGGCAAGGGCTACATTTATTTTGGAAACAACACCGTCTTTCTCCGAAAGCAGGTCGTTTTCCATTTTCATGGCTTCATATTGCAATAGTTTGTCACCTTTTTTGACTTTGTCGCCTTCTTTGACATAAAGCTGCATAATATTGCCGGGCAAAGGTGCTTTTACTTTAAACAAGCCTTCGGCAACTTTTTTGATTTTGTCGGACCCCTCCGCATGTTTGACGGCCGGTCGTTTCAAAATCGGCGTTTTCGGTGCGACCCTTTCTTTTTTGAGTTCGACCTGATAACAAGTTCCGTTAACTTCAACCCTGGCAATGTTTCCTTCCAGTTTCTTGACGTCAACATCGTATTCGTTGCCTCTTATGGTAAATTTGAATTTGTGCATTTCTTATCTGTTAAAATTACTCATCCCATAGATTTTCGAACTCCATGGCGTATAGGTTTTCGATATTTTTTTAATAGTAATTTTTCCGCTTTCCTCATCATGGAGCAAGGTATGCAGATATAGTGCCATTGCGATAGCCGCAGACACCTCGCCGGTGATTTGGATCTCGTCCTCTTTTATCTGGTCGAGCCTGCCTTCTTTGGCCAAATGCCTTTTGGTGCGTGCAAGAAGAATTTTTGATACTGCCGTAAAAACATAAAACAATACCACGAGGGCTGCAAAAACAATTACATATCCCGTTATTGCTATTGTTATCCCTTGTTCCAGAAAGTCAGGTATTTTAAATAATAAAGTCATATTAAATGTTTTACAGTGGGATATTCGAATGTTTTTTTGGTGGATTTACATCTTTTTTGGTAGCCAAAACCTTTAATGCGCGGATAATCCTAAAACGGGTGTTTCTTGGTTCGATAACATCGTCGATGAAACCATAACTTGCCGCTTCAAACGGATTGGCGAATTTATCGCGATAAGCGGCTTCTTTTTCTAGTATATATTTTTCCTTTTCTTCCGGGTTTTCTATCGACTTCAGGTTTTTGCCTTCCAGTATCTCGACCGCACCTTCGGGTCCCATAACGGCAATTTCCGCCGAAGGCCACGCATAGTTTATGTCGCCGCGAAGTTGTTTCGAGCCCATTACATCATGGGCGCCGCCATACGATTTACGCAAGGTGATGGTTATTTTCGGGACGGTGGCTTCGCCATAAGCATAAAGCAACTTGGCTCCGTGAATAATTATCCCGCCATATTCCTGTGCGCTTCCGGGAAGGAAACCCGGGACATCCACAAGCGTGATGATTGGTATGTTGAACCCATCGCAAAAGCGGACAAAACGAGCGGCTTTTCGCGATGCGTTTATGTCGAGCACACCAGCAAGAAAGTTTGGTTGATTGGCAACAATCCCGACGGGCATTCCGTTGAACTTGGCAAAGCCGCATACTATGTTTGCGGCATAATTCCGCTGTACTTCCAAAAACTCGGAATAATCTATAATGGCATAAATAACATCCTTTACGTTATAGGGCTTGGTATTTGTGTCGGGGATAATTTCGTTCAGCAGGTCTTCCTTGCGGTCAATTGGGTCTTCACAATCGGTCGTGATGGGATCTTCCATATTGTTTTGCGGGAGGAAGGAAAGAAGTTTTCTGAGGATGAGGAAGCCTTCTTCCTCGTCCTCGCTGATAAAATGCGCCACTCCCGATTTTTTGCCGTGAACATCGGCCCCGCCCAGCTCTTCGGTGGTAATATCCTCACCGGTAACGGTTTTGGCAACCTTTGGGCCGGTAACGAACATATAGGCGTTTTCCTTGTTCATGAGGATAAAGTCGGTGAGGGCAGGCGAATAAACAGCACCTCCGGCGCAAGGCCCTAAAATTGCAGATAACTGGGGGATAACTCCTGAGGCCATGATGTTGCGCTGGAAAATCTCGGCATAGCCGGCAAGGCTTTTTACCCCTTCCTGGATACGTGCCCCACCGCTGTCGTTGATGCCGATAACAGGGGCGCCTACCTTAAGCGCCTGATCCATTATCTTACAAATTTTCTTTGCGTAACTCTCTGATAAAGAGCCACCAAGTATAGTAAAATCCTGTGAGAAAACATAAACTATCCTCCCGTCGATGGTGCCGTGCCCGGTGATTACGCCGTCGGTCAAAAACTGTTGTTTGTCGAGCCCGAACTCATTTGAATGATGAGTTGCAAACATGTCGTATTCTTCAAAGCTGCCTTCGTCCAACAAAAGGTGAATCCGCTCGCGAGCAGTGTATTTTCCTTTTGCCCTTTGCGATTCGATGCGTTTTTCGCCTCCTGCCGAATAAGCCTCTTCCCTCTTGTCAAGAAGCTTTTGTATGTTATCTTCAATGGTCATTATAATATGTTTTTACTTTACGTGATGTAAGTGAAATATCTTTGTTTAATAAAATTCGGGATTTGATAAACTATTTTGATCAAGAATTTATCGTTAAATTGTCTTGCTAATAATAGAGTATCTTATTTGTCGCTTGGGTTTTCACATAATTCCGTTAGGACACCAAAAGTTGATTTAGGGTGTAAAAACGCTATGTTTAATCCTTCCGCACCCTTACGTGGTTTTTTGTCGATTAAGCGAAGGCCTTTTTCCTTGGCGTCGTCAAGTGCGTTTTGAACGCCGTCCGCAGTAGCGAAAGCTATGTGATGAACTCCCTCGCCCCTTTTCTCGATAAACTTGGCAACCGCTCCTTCGGGGTCGGTGCTCTCCAATAATTCGAGTTTTGTCATGCCAATTTTAAAAAATGCTGTTTTAACTTTTTGATCCTTTACTTCCTCAACGGCATAACATTTTAGGCCAAGTATGTCCTCGTAATAAGGGATCGCCTGTTCAAGATTCTTTACGGCAATGCCAATATGTTCAATATGAGATAGTTCCATTATTGAAATCTATTTTGTTAAATAATTCACAAAAGTATATATTATTTTATAAGGAAGAGTTATTATTTTGTTATTTTTTTTATTTATATGGATTCATTGTTTTGTCAAACTTAGGGAAATAAGTTAATAAAATGTTTGTTAAATGGTCAGCACAAAAACTATTCGTCCGGGGTTATCCCCATTTTTCTCATTAAAAAAGTAGCATTGAGATTTCGGGAAATACCATCTTTGATTTTATAGTCGAAGACAAGTTCGTTATTTGTGATTTCAACTTCGAAACGTTTGTTGGCAATATTCTCCGGGAAAGTCCCTATTAATTTACCTAATGCCAAATCATGGGTAGCAATAATTCCGGAGGCGTTCAGATGAAGAAGTTGTTTTATCAAGCCCAAAGATCCTTTTTGCTTGTCGGCTGAATTTGTGCCGCGCAAGATCTCATCGAGAATTATAAACAGTTTATCTCCTTGTTGAAGCCTCACAATTATTTGCTTAAGCCGTTTCAGCTCGGCAAAGAAATATGATTCGCCGTCTTGAAGCGAATCAGTGGTTTTTATTCCTGTGATTATATCAACGGGCTTAAAGATAAAACTATCGGCGACTACCGCCGAACCGGTCATGGCGAGCAAAAGGTTGATGCCCACGGTTCGCAAATAAGTGCTTTTACCGGCCATGTTGGCTCCCGTAATTATGTTGAACTGTTGCCAGCCGCTTATGTCAATCGGGTTGCCTATATTCTTGTTTCCAAGCAAAAACGGATGTCTGGCATTAGTTGCCTCTATGACAAAGTTTTCCGAAAAGGCAGGAAAAGTCACTAATTGAAAAGCATAGTTGAAACCTGCGAAACTGTTTAATTCATCGATAAGGGCCAAATTATCGAACCATGATGTTAATTTGACCGAATTTTGGTTTTTCCATTTGTCGAGACGCATCAGCTGCCTGATATCCCACAGGAAAAAAACATTCAGCAGCAAGCCCATTATCATATTTAAGCGATAATCGAAAGAGGACATTATTTTGGATAAATGCTTTATTTCGCGATTGGCCGAATGCTCGGAACTGCTGAGATTGTTTTTAATCTCCGATAGCAGTTGACTTTTAAAGACTTCGTCCTCAACTATTTTAAAGAGCGATGAATATTTTTCGAGCAGTTGTGTTTTCTTGCTCATAAGCGCATGTTGCCTGTTGATGTCGGTCAGTTTTGAACCTACGAGCAAGAGAGGCATCAACAGGAAAAGGAGGAAAAATGAAGAGTTGATAATTCCCGTGCTTATCAGGCCAATGGTTATAGCTCCAACAACGGGGTTAACAATTAGCATACTCTTATAAAATGAAGTGTTGAACCGAGATGCTTTTTGCTGTGACCAGGCCATCAGGCCATCAAGCTCACCAGGACTTTCAGTGTTAAGTTTTCCTTTTGCCTGAAAATGCTGCCGCCACAGGTTTTTTTCTTTCAGCTCGGCAATCGCTTCCTGCCTGATCGCCAATAGATCTTCATCTTTAATTGGGTTTTTCAATATTGTAGCAAGCTTGTTTTTCCCCCTCAGGGTGGAAGTGCGGTTTATTAAACGAAACACGGATTTCTTGCCAAAAACATCCAAATCAGTTGCAAAAGGATGGTCATCGTCGATAAATTCAGCACCTGAATTTTCGGATTTGGCTTCCATTTTCAATATACTTATTTCTTCCACGTTGACTTTAATTAAAGCCCCATTCCATTGTTTTTGTTTGTATAAATTTAAATGCCTGTTAACCAGTATGATAAACAAAACGATACCGATAAAAAAACAGATGAGCACACTCAGGACATTGATATAGGTCATGAGATAGACGGCGAGGATTGTGGTGGCGAAAACAAGAATTCTTAAAATTGATGTTGAGCGAATTTTAATTTTTACAAGCTTGTTCTGCTCTTTATATTCGTTAAGTTTATGCTTGAAATAATCAGCGGGATATTGCATTATTTATTTAATTTGAAGCAAAATTAAGTAATATTGATAGATTTCGGTATCAGTTGCGATTAATTAGCAATTTTTAATAGGGTGAAAAATAATATTCCCGAGACATTCAAGCCTAATTTATAATTTGTATTTTGCAGCACTAATTAAAAAGAAAAAATATGTACAACATAATTCGACATTCTCATTCCGGACTGATGTGGCTTATAATAGTCATGCTGGTTATTAGCGTGATTGTTAGCCTGATAGCCATGTTTAAAAAGCAAGAAACCCCAACGCCTTTTTCCAAGGTTATTTTTCAAACAACCAAATGGATGGTTTATCTGCAATTTGTCATGGGTGTTGCATTGCTGTTTTTAAGTTCCAAGGTACATTACGAAACGGGCTTTATGAAATCGGGAACGCTACGCTTTTATGGCATGGAGCATCCCTTGTTAATGCTGGTTGCAACGGGTTTAATGGCAATGGGGCTGTATTTCGCCAAGCGGAAACCGACATCCTTTAAAAAGAACAGGTCTATCGTTGTTTATTTTAGCATTGCACTGATAATTATTGTGATGATGGTGCCGTGGAATACGGTTTTGGCATAGCAATTAGTGCTTTTTCAGGATATTAATTACTTTGATTGATTTCCCCGGCTTATTAGTGTTGATACACAGCGGAATAGGGAATCAAAATGGGTAATCTGTGCTGTAACAAAACATGGTTTTGATAGGTCGGTGCGCTGCACCTCTTCTTTCCTTGTGTCGCATTGTTCTACAAATATTGCGGTGCTCTGCACCTGAACACTTTTGTGCTGGTTAGAAATAGGTCATGATTGTACCAAAAAAACATATTTAACAAACGGATTCATGCATTTATGAGAACATGCAATAAAAAGGTGCGTAGCACCGTCCTCTTTGTAGAAATGTGTTTCAAAGCGTGAGACCGAGGTGCAGCGCACCGCCCTATTTGTAAAAGGCAGTTAAGGTCAAAAGCCGAGGTAAAGCGCACCGCCCTATTATACCCACCCTGTTGTGCCGTCGAAG
>JAADIS010000142.1 GCA_013151215.1 Chlorobiota bacterium
AACCCAATACGAGGGCGATAATGATTATTAATGACTTTTTCATTTTCTGTTTTTTATATTGAATCCTTATTATCTCTTAAACAAATACTTACCGGGCAAAAGCCTAAACAAAGGCATCCCCTTTTTCGGCTTTCACATCATTTACAAACTGCCGTATTTGTTGTTCGTCCTGCTTGCGGCAAACCAAAAGAGTACCTTCGTCCTCAACAACGATATAATCGCTCAAGCCTTGAAGGACCACCAGTTTGTTCTTGGGCATGTTCACTATGCAGTTTTCGCTATCGTAGAGCATTACATTATTCCCTACAACGGCATTTTTGTTATCGTCCTTTTCGCGGAGGGTATAGAGCGAGCCCCAGGTCCCGAGGTCGGACCACCCAAAATCAACGCTCAGCACATATACGTTATCAGCTTTTTCCATAACGCCGTAGTCGATGGAGATATTTTTGCAAACGGAATAAGTCTCATTGATAAAATCTTCTTCCTCAGGAGTGTTATATTTTCCGATCCCGAGGCGGAAGAGGCTGTCAACATCTTCCAGATGCTCGTCAAATGCCTTCATTATGCTTTTGAGCGACCAGACAAAGATTCCGGAGTTCCAGAGGAAATCGCCACTTTCCAGAAACGACCTGGCAATTTCTAGATTTGGTTTCTCGGTGAAGTTCTTCACCTTTCTCAAGCCTTCGTACGCATCGAATTTATTTTGCTCGTCGAATTGTATATAGCCATATCCCGTATCCGGCCTGCCGGGTTTTATTCCCAAGGTCAGCAGCCAGTCGTTTTCGGCGGCGGCCTTAAGGGCCAGGCTTATATCCTTGGTGAACTCATCTTCTTTAAGGATTATATGATCGGAAGGAGCCACAACAATAAGTGCATCCGGGTTTTCTTCTTTTATCTTATAGTTGGCATAAGCTATACAGGGAGCCGTATTTCGGCGCGATGGTTCGCAAAGCACCTGGTTTTGCGATAGTTCAGGGAGTTGCTCCAACACAAGGTTCTTATAAATACCGTTGGTGACCACATAAACATTCTCGGGTGGGCAAATATTCGCGAATCTTTCAAACGTCATCCGGATCAAGGTTTTGCCCGTCCCTAAAACATCGATGAACTGCTTGGGCCGTGAGGTTTTGCTCATTGGCCAAAAACGTGCTCCAATGCCTCCGGCCATTATTACGCAATAGTTATTTTTATTTTGCATATCTATTAATCTTGTAGGGCGGGCAAAGGTACGAAACTAGTTTTGAATTAAAAAGTTAATTGATCGCCGCTTCAGGGCAGAACAGCAATTTCCACCCTGATAATTTTGAAGTGGGTTATTTGTCCTAATAAACTTCATAACTCATAATCCATAATTCATAATTCCTTTGAACACCGAACACCGATCAACGATCTGAGATTTTTGAAGTTTTGTTGTTGGTCCCATATAGACCTCTCTACTTTTTACTCACTGAAGTTTCGCGTTTATAAATAAACTTTGACAAGCTGCGACTTATTAAATATTGAAATGCGTTAACATGATGAATATCAATAGTATATAAATTCCATAATAAGTAATATCATAATTGTGTTTCCTTAGTGTCTTAGTGTCTTAGAGTCTTAGTGTCTAATTATCAACACCTTGCCACGAAGGCACTAAGGCACGAAGTTTCACTAAGCAATTTAAATAATGTATAACCATCTGATAACAAATATATTAAGGCCTATTGTTGGCATGCGAAACCTCAGTTACTCTTTACTCTTTAATCATTACTCACAATTCTCTCCCGCTTCATTATTCTCCCGATCCCTCTGGATTCGACATTCGATATTCCCCTTTTCGAACACCGATCAACGATCAACGATTTTAGATTTTGGAAGTGTGGTTATTTGTCCCATATAAACCTCATTGCTCACAATTCGTAATTCATAATCCATAATTCAACATTCCTTCGAACACCGATCAACGATCAACGATTTCATAAGCTTGTCGTTTCATAAACAAGCAGGTAGATATTTAAAATAATAGTAATAATTCGCGCTAAGTAGTTTATTTTGCTACTTTTGTAATAATAATACTATAATGAAGGCAAAAGAATACATAAAACATCTATTATCCGTTGAGAGCTACTCTTTTTCTCTTGAAGAAATTGCTGAACATACGGGGGGGAAAACCACCTCCTTGAAATTTGAACTTGCCCGCTTGGTCAGTAAAAAGGAAATTATTAATCTTAGAAAAGGGTTTTATCTAATCATCCCGCCACGATATTCAAAACTAGGCCAAATACCTATTCAATTGTATATTGACAAGCTTTTTAGTTATTTAAACAGAAAATATTATCTAGGGTTTTATTCTGCTGCTAAATTCCATGGAGCCGGACATCAACAAAGCCAGCGAGAATATATAATGACCGAAAGGCCTAAATTGGCCAGTATAAATAAAAAAACATTTGATATCGGGTTTTTTACCACTACAGAGTGGCCTGGAAAAAACATCGTGTGGAAAAAATCCGATGCGGGCTATTTTAAGATTTCCAGCCCTGCACTTACTGCTGTTGACCTGATTCACCACCAATCAAAATTAGGCGGATTAAACAGAATGCTGGCCGTTTTGGAAGAATTGGCAGAAGAAACAATCCCGGACGACATTGCTGATTTGCTGAGCTGGTATCCGCATAAAAGCAGCTTGCAACGACTTGGCTTTATATTGGAAGAAACGGGGGCCGACAAAAGCTTAAGCAATAGAATAAAGAATCATCTCCGGCAATCAAAGTTCTTCCCGGTACTGCTCAGCCCCGGACCCGGCCAAAAAGCGGGAGCAGCAGCTAACTTTTGGAAAGTAGATATTAACATGAGTTTAGAAAGCGATTTATGATCCCCAAACCTGATATTGCAAAATGGCATGATTATGCACCTTGGAGACAATTTTATCAAGTAGAACAAGATTTGGTGATTAGCCGGGCCTTGACAGAGATTTTTTCAGATGACTTCCTCAAAGACAACCTGGCTTTCAGGGGCGGCACCGCTTTACACAAACTATATCTCAATCCTGCTGCAAGATATTCGGAGGATATTGACCTGGTTCAAATAAAACCCGGGCCAATCAAGCCCATAATGGAACAACTTGACAAAGTCATAACTTTTTTTCAAGAACCGAGAAGAACACAAGTAAGAGGTCATGGGGCAAAAGCATTGTACAGGTTCACATCGGAATATGAGGAAATCAGGTTGCGCCTGAAAATCGAAATCAACTGCAAAGAACATTTTAATGTTTTGGGCTGGGCATACATGCCTGCGGAAGTGAAAAGCGAATGGTATTCGGGAAAAGCAGAAATAAGAACATACGACAAAAACGAGCTGCTCGGAACAAAACTCAGAGCCCTATACCAAAGAAGTAAGGGAAGAGACTTATTTGACCTGTTCTATTCAGGCTTGAAGACGGAACTGGATTTCAATAATATCTTAAAATGCTTCAAAGAATATACTGAATTTGCGATAGGGAGAAAACCGCCAAGCAAAAAAGAATTTCTTCTAAACTTAAAAGGAAAAGAAAATAATCCCGGTTTCTCCGGAGATATGGAGGCTTTATTAAAACCTGAAATTGAATATGACCAAAATGCAGCCTTTAGTTGGCTTAAAAAGGAATTGATTGAGAAGCTTTAATTCTCAAATCATTGAACAATGAACCTCCCCAATGAACATGAAAACACCCAACTAGCGTTCAAACTTCATCATTCTCCCGACCCCTCGGGATTCGACATTCTTATCCCCCACTTCAGCATTCATCATTCGACATTAGTAATTCCCCTTTTCGAACACCGAATACCGATCAACGATTTGAGATTTTGGAAGTGTGGTTATTTGTCCCATATAAACCTCATT
Source organism: Chlorobiota bacterium (assembly GCA_013151215.1). Lineage (GTDB taxonomy): Bacteria > Bacteroidota > Bacteroidia > Bacteroidales > F082 > BM524. The sequence goes on from JAADIS010000142.1 coordinate 3,859, forward strand.
GCTCACAATTCGTAATTCATAATTCATAATCCATAATTCAACATTCCTTTGAACACCGAACACCGATCAACGATTTGAGATTTTGGAAGTGTGGTT
>JAADIS010000085.1 GCA_013151215.1 Chlorobiota bacterium
CATAATGGGTATTATCCATTTTGCTGCATTCAAGGCAGTGGGCGAATCCGTCCAACACCCCTTGATGTATTATCGAAATAATCTCGATTCGTTGGTAAATATCCTTCAGGGGATGATCGACAACGAAATCCCCAATATAGTGTTTTCATCTTCATGCACTGTTTACGGTCAGCCCGACGAACTACCGGTATCGGAAAACGCACCTATTAAGAAGGCCGAATCACCTTATGGCAATACCAAACAAATCTCTGAAGAGATACTTGCCGACACTACTAAGACCAGTGACCTGAATGTAATCGCCCTAAGGTATTTTAATCCGATAGGTGCTCATGAATCGGCAATAATCGGAGAACTTCCGCTAGGAGTCCCTAACAATCTTGTTCCTTTCATAACCCAAACAGCAATAGGTATCCGTGAACAATTAAGTGTTTTCGGCGATGATTATGACACACCGGACGGTACAGCCATCAGGGATTACATCCATGTTGTCGACCTTGCAAAAGCACATGTTATAGCCGTTGACAGGATGATAAACAAAAACATGAAAAAACAAATGGAAATTTTCAACCTGGGAACCGGGAATGGTTATTCGGTACTGGAAGTAATCAAGTCTTTTGAGAAAGTATCAGGTCAGAAATTAAATTATAAAATAGTGGCACGCCGCGAAGGCGATATCACACAGGTATGGGCCGATCCCGAATTCTCGAACAAAGAACTTGGCTGGAAAGCTGAGAAAGGTATAGACGAGATGACGCTCTCTGCCTGGAAATGGGAGCAAGCTTTGAGGAAGTGAACAGGCCGGGGCTCGGTGTTTTAATCCTAAGCCCCGAACTTTGGTTTCGAGTTTTGGGATTTTGTAAAATAAGGTTGTATAATTAAGAATATAATAAACATGAAAAAAAAAATATTAATCACCGGGGGAGCAGGTTTCATCGGTTCGCATTTAATTCGCTTATTTGTTAATAAATATCCTGATTATCAGATATATAACCTAGATAAATTAACTTATGCCGGAAATTTGGAAAACCTCAAGGATATTGAAAAAATGCCCAATTACAAATTCATCTTGGGCGACATCGTAGATGGCGACTTTATCATGAACCTTTTTAAAAAGGAAAACTTTGACGGAGTAATCCACCTCGCCGCCGAATCGCATGTGGACAGGTCCATTACAAATCCCATGGAGTTTATAATGACCAATATCGTGGGTACGGTCAACCTTTTAAATGCAGCCAAATATATCTGGAAAGATAATTTCGAAGGCAAACGCTTCTATCATGTTTCCACTGATGAAGTATATGGTTCACTAGGCGAAACAGGTTTCTTTTATGAGGATACCCCTTATGATCCACATAGCCCATATTCAGCCTCAAAAGCAAGTTCCGACCATCTTGTGCGTGCTTACCACGACACTTTCGGCTTACCGATAATTATCTCGAATTGTTCGAACAATTATGGCCAGAATCAGTTTCCCGAGAAGCTGATTCCATTGTTCATCAATAACATACGCCATAACAAACCATTGCCTGTTTACGGAAAAGGTGTTAACGTGCGCGATTGGCTTTATGTTGTTGACCATGCCTCTGCAATAGATGTAATTTACCATAATGGCCCTGATGGCGAGACTTTTAATATCGGCGGACACAATGAATGGAAAAACATTGATTTAATAAAAGTACTGATAAAAGTAGTTGACAAGAAACTCGGTCGCGAACCGGGAAGTTCCGAGAAGCTCATTACCTATGTTACCGACCGTGCCGGACATGATTTACGCTATGCGATCGATTCGTCGAAATTACAGAATGAACTCGGGTGGACACCTTCCTTGCAGTTTGAGGAAGGTATAGAAAAAACCGTTGACTGGTATCTTGAAAACCAACAATGGCTGGATAATGTAACTTCGGGGAACTACCAGAAATATTACGATGAAATGTACGGAAACAGATAGAAAAGCGGGGAAATTAGTTGATCAGCTTAATTATATACACTTTCTTGCTCGTTTGCAGCCTCACTAATTTAAGTCCTTTTGAACCAAGGCTAATCTTATTGTTATTGAAGCCCTCGAATTCAAGTTTGCCGTTTATATCAAAAACTTGTATTTTTAAAATATCCTCTTCAGGAATATCGATATAAACTGTGGAGTTCCTTAAATAATATCTTATCGGGGATTTTGAGTTTTCATCAACGCCAACAACAACATCCACAGTGATGGAATCGGATGAAAAACCACAAAGGTTATCCACATAAACCCAATAGATCCCGCTGTTGAACACTTTTATCGCAGGGATGGTATCCCCGGTACTCCACTGATAAAACGAATTATAATTTTGTGCATCCAGCACTAAAGTATCATTTTCAAAAATAGTGGTGTCATTTCCTAAAAACACTTCCGGCGGCGACATTGCACTTACCCCAAGAGATACCGAATCACCTGGCCCGCATTGATTTTCAGCGTTTACCATAAGTATTTGTGCCCCAACACTATTCCAATCAATTGATATTTCGTTAACTGTATCAGACAACGCAGAATCATTGATATACCAGTTGCAAATCTCATCGTCATTAATCATGGTGCTATAAATTTCAGCATCGAAAACACAAACAGCATTATTACCAACAATGGGGCTTGGTTGCTGGGCAACGTCCTTAACTAAAACACTCATTGAATCGAGAACCGGATTGGCGGAGTCGCAATAGGCCTGCAATAAAACTATATGATCGCCCGCGGTATCCCATACTATTTCTATTTCAAAGAGCGTATCGTTTACTTGCAAAACATCATCGATATACCACCGGGCTGAGCAGCCTATAGGCAAGTTGGCACTATAAATACTTGAATCATATACACATACGCTGTCAGGGCCATTAATAAAGACAGGTACTGGAGGTGGTGGGGCAATAGTATCGGTTTCAGCCATAGCCAACAGGCTCAACGAATTGATTACACATATTAATATTAAAACGTTTCTGAGCATCGATTCAAAAATAGCATTTATTTTTTATCGCCTCCAAGCATGTTTTTATAAGGGCCTATCAGGCTTTCGATATCGAATTTTTCTTCCCCGAACACATCCATCGCCATATTCCGGTACGACATATTTGTCGCCAGGGCCCAGGTGGATGCCTCCACATCCTTGGTTGCCCTGAGTGTACCAAGGAATTTGCGGGTAATGGACTTCCTGCTGAAAAGATCATACCAAACGTCGCGCATCTCGCTCATCAATTCATCAGCGCCAATTTTGGCCGGCTCGAAAGTAATATCCTCAACGCTATAATATTGCCAGTCTTCCGGATAGTTGTTTTTTTTTATCCTACCTTCCTTTTCCAATCGGAAAAAGGTTTTTGTTCCCGGCATGGGGGTTAATATTCCCATCTGATAACAATCTACATTGGCGCTTTTAATATATCGGGCCCTGTTTCTGATATCCTGTAAGCCATCGGAATCGAGGCCGAAAATAAACGAGCCCAGGACCGATATGCCTGCATGGCGAATTCTGTTGAACGCTTCGTTATATTTATCAGTACCGATTTTAGCATTCAGTTTTTTATTTGTCGAATCGAGTCCTTCTACGGTTTCGGCTTCCACGCCGATAAAAATCAATCTGCAACCGCTATCATAAGCCAGCTTCAGCAATTCAGGCTCATTGGCAAAATTCAAGGACGCCTGGCTCCACCAGTATTTTTTTATCCCTCTGTCGATAATGCCTTGGAAGACCTTGGCTGCATGTTCTTTCGATGCCCTGGAATAACCTATGATATTATCATCGACGAAAAAAAACTTGTCTTGGGGCATTTTTTCAATCTCATCCAACACATTTCCAACAGGCCGCATACGATATTTATTCCCATTAAAAGCCGTTACCGTGCAAAACTCGCAATCAAAAGGGCAGCCCCTTGTAGTAATGGTTGAACTGACCATATAATTAGGATTGAAAATACTATAATCAATTGGCGGGATATTATCTAGTGAAAGACGTTCGCCATAATAAAACTTCTTCATTGAAGAGTTTTCAAAATCACTGATCACATCCTTCCAGCAGCTCTCGGCCTCACCAACAACAACGCTATCGGCATAGTTGCAAGCCTCATTTGGCATCATCGAGGCATGAATGCCACCGATAACAACAGGGATATTTTTTTCCTTATAAATAGCTGCTATTTGATAAGCCCTGTAAATTGATGATGTATAGCCTGTTAGGCCAACCAAATCTGCTTCTTGATATTCAAAGTCCTCATAATTCTCGTCTATCAATTCCACATCCCAATTATCCGGCGTCAAAGCCGAGACAATTCCATAGGCCAATGGCGGATATCGGGTAATGTCGGAACGGAGAAAGCCCTTTCTGAACTGGGAAACCGGATTTATAAGAAGCAATTTCAGTTTACGCATTTTCGAATAGTTTGTGTCCGTCGGGCAATGCATAAATGATATCATCGGGATCGAAGAACCTGACGCCTTCAAAAATAGTATTGCCGTAGTTCGAGTTAGTAACTAATGTCCAGATAGCAGTAGAGGCATTTCTTGTTTCCCTAAGTGTCATCTTGAATTTATTGATTATGGTTCTTTTACTATAAAGCTTCCCCCACACTTCCTTTAGTGTTTCGTTAAGTTCGTCATGTGTCATTTTTGCCGGGTGGATAACATTTTCGAAAAACCTCATCCTTTGCCAGTCCTGCGGAAAATTATCATATTTTATCCTATTGGCTTCCTTAAACTTATGGAAAGTCCCGGTGCCCGGGAAAGGTGTTAAAACCGTTGTTTGGTAGGCATCGACATAGGAGTTAGCGATATACTCGCCCCTTGCGTGCAAGTCTTCCCTAGTATCTGTATCCATCGCAAAGATAAAGGTCCCTAAAACACCTATGCCGTAGGAATGCATTTTTTGAAATATCTTATTGTAATTTGTAACACCGACTTTGGCGTTCAGGTTTTTATTTGTTTCCTCAAGTCCCTCAATTTTTTCGGACTCGATTCCCACAAGGACCATTTTACAATTGGTATCGGAGAGCAGCTGCAGAAGTTCGTCGTCGTCGCCAATATTTATTGAGGCCTGGGTAAACCATTGCCGCGTATGCCCCCGATCGATCATCCCTCTCAACAGTTCCTTGGTCCGCCTCAAGGATGCGCGGCTGTAGCCGATGAGGTTATCATCAACGAGAAACAGGTATTTCCCGGGCGCACTATCAATTTCGTCCAAAACTTGTTCCAGGGGCCGTTGCCTATAAGCAGTACCGTTAAAAGCATGAACGGAGCAAAAGTCGCAGCTCCATGGGCAGCCTCGCGTTGTCTGAACCGTTGAGAACGCATATTTTGGATGGAAGAGGTCGTGGCGCGCAGCCGGAATCTTGTCCGCCTTCAGTCGCGGCCCCTCATAAGTTTTCTTCATTTTCCCCTCGTCAAAATCCTTAAGTACCTGCAGCCAAACACTCTCCGATTCACCTTTTACGACCACATCGACATATTGCAGGGCTTCGGCCCACATCATGGTGGCATGAATTCCACCCATAACTGTCGGGATACCGGCCTCTTTGTATATTGCAGCAATTTGATATGCCCTGTACGCATTGGACGTAAAACCGGTGAAGCCGACAAAATCAGCTTCAGTGAACTCGAAGTCGTCGAAGTTCTCATCCAGTATTTCAACTTCCCAGTCATCGGGGGTCAGGGCGGCAATAATGCCTAATCCCAAAGGTGGAAAATTCGAGAATTCATATTTCAACAAGCCTTGTTTGAAATAATTCCTCGGATTAATCAGTAAAAGTTTTTTCACAATAAAATGTTTTTTTTGATTTGATGATTTTTATAATGGTTATTAAATTGTGTCATATTTACGATAACAAACTCCCAAAGAGTTTGTTGACTTTGATTTGTTTCGACTCGTCGTGCTCGAAGGCCATGTTCCTATAATGCGCATTGGCGGAAAAAGCCCAAACGGCCGCCTTGGCGTTTTTTGTTGTCTTAAGAGTCTTTTTCAAGACCATCATCAGTCGTTTATAGTTATAAAGATTATCGACAAGCTCGTACTTGAACGCCTTCATCTCTTCGAGGCTCATTTTTTTTGGTTGAATCACGACTTCCCCGCCCCAGTATTTTTCCCAGTCGGCCGGAAAATTGTTTTCCAACAACCTGCCTTCTTTCACAAACTGATCGTAAGTAGCGGTCCCGGGAAACGGGGTTAACACAGAAACTTGCGAGGCATTGACATTGGATTCCATTATATAATGCATCCTGTTTCTGAGATCCTGAATATCGTCGGTGTCGAGACCAAAGATAAACGTTCCGAGCACGCTGATTCCATACGATTGTATCTTGGCAAATATTTTTTGGTAGTTGTGAACCCCTGCATTGAGGTTAGTCCTTTTTTTCATGCTCTCCAAAGCATCGGTCTTTTCCGACTCAACACCAATGAGCACCAACCGACAGCCCGCATCGGCGGCAAGCTGCAAGAGTTCCTCGTCTTCACCAAAATTAATGGAGGCCTGACAAAACCAGTCCTTTTTGATGCCCCTTTCCAGCATGCCTTTAAAAACCGACTTTGCATGCTCCCTTGCCGGTTTGTTGTATCCAACGATATTATCATCCACGATCATGAAATTAGGGGCTTTTATGATTTCCATTTCATCGAGGACATCTTCCACGGGCCTCATTCTATACGCCCTCCCGTTAAATGAGTGGACTGAGCAGAACTCGCATTGCATGGGGCATCCGCGCGTTGTTTGAATGGAATCGAAAACATAGCCGTCGTGATACAAATCGTGGCGTGCCCTTGGCATATCCTTAAGGTTTATCAGTTCTCCCGAATAAGTCTTCTTGAGCTCGCCATTTTCAAAATCCGCTATTATCCGCGGCCAGGTTGATTCGGCTTCGCCAACGGCTACCACATCAACATAGCGCAATGCTTCATCAGGCAACATAGAGGCATGTATTCCGCCCAGTACGACAGGGGTATTCCTGGAAGTGTATTCATCAGCAATTTCATAAGCGCGGGTAACAGTAGAGGTGAATGACGTAATCCCCACCAAATCAGCATGTTCATGCTCGAAATCCTCGAAATTCTCGTCCTTTAGGACAATCTCCCAATCATCGGGTGTCAATGCAGCAACAATTGCCAGGCCAAGGGGAGGATACCTCGATTCTTTGTCGATGACAAAGCCCTGACGGTGTTGTCCCCTTGGGTTTATAAGCACTAATTTTCTTTTCTGCATAAGCTCAATTACTAATCATCGCGCAAATTTACTAAGCATTTCCGGACTTTTGACCAAACTACCGGTAATATCGCTAACCCTGATATGCCTGGAGCTGTCGTCTTCAAATATCATGTTGTTATAGTGTGCGTTGGCAGAAAAAGCCCAAACCGCAGCCTTCGCACTCCTTGTGGCCTTCAATGTTGTACGCAGTTTGTTGAGGAGGTTTTTGTAATTATAAAATATTTTAGCATATTTCATGCGAAACTCCTCCAATTCTTCTTTTTTAATTTTTTGCGGTATAATTACTACCTCTCCACCATCATATAGCTCCCAGTCTTTCGGATAGTTTACCGCGGTAATCCTGGATTGGCTTTTATACTGATCGTAAGTAACGGTCCCCGGAAAGGGAGTTAATACGGAAACCTGGGCTGCATCCACATTTGAGTTTTTGATATATTCGACCCTGGCTTTCAAGTCGTCGATAGTATCAGTGTTCAGTCCAAAAATAAAGGTTCCTAAGACACTAATGCCGAAACTTTGGATTTTGGAGAAGATCTTTTCATAATTATCGACGCCGGCTTTTAGGTTGGTGCGTTTCTTCATATTCAAGAGGGCATCTGTCTTTTCCGATTCCACTCCTATCAAAACCATTCTACAGCCTGATTTAGCGGCCAATTGCAGTAATTCGTCATCGTCGCCGAAGTTTATCGATGCCTGGCAAAACCAGTCTTTATCAATGCCGCGCTCTATCATTCCCCTGAAGATAGCTTTGGCATGATTGCGCGCCTTTGTGTTATAGCCAACAATGTTATCATCAACGAACATAACGCTCTTTGAGCTGATTTTCTCCAACTCATCGAGAACATCATCAACCTCCCTTGCCCTATATGCCCTTCCGTTGAATGCCGTAACAGTGCAAAACTCACATGTCATGGGGCAGCCGCGGGTAGTTTGTATGGAATCGAAGATATATCCCTCGTTGAACAAATCGTGGCGGGCATGGGGCGAATTGTCGAGCGGTAGCAGTTTGCCGAAGTACTTTTTCTTCATTCCTCCATTCTCGAAATCGAGCAGCAAGTCCTTCCATACGCTTTCGGCCTCGCCAATAACGACCGCATCGGCATATTCCGCCGTCTCGTCAGGCAACATTGAGGCATGTATGCCACCGATAACTACGGGGATATCATTTTTTTTGTACTCCAGCGCAATTTCATAAGCACGTGTGATTGTTGAAGTAAAAGATGTAATACCAACGATATCAGCGTCCTCATATTCAAAATCCTCGAAATTCTCGTCTTTCAGCACCACCTCCCAATCATCGGGCGTAAGTGCGGCAATAATTGCCAAACCCAAGGGCGGATACCTCGAATCCTTATCGATCACAAAGCCCAATCTTCTTTTAGCGCGCGGATTAATTAACAAAAGCTTCTTGCCAGCCATTTATGAATTGATGTTTGGTTGAATCGCCAAAGATATGAAAACATTAAATAACACATATTTATATATATAAATTTAAGAAATATGTAACACAATTACTAAGCCGATGATTAAATTAAAAAAAAACTTAGTTTTGCCACTTAAAATTAAAATCAAGAATATGACTGCAAAAGAGCTTACAGTTGAAAAATTTATTGACCAAATCGTTGAAGAGTTTCCTGAGATAAAAAGGGAAAACCTCGAACCCGACATGCGTTTTAGGGATCACGTCGAATGGGATTCCATAAATGCACTCGTGCTTATCGCAATGGTGAATGTTGAATATGACGTAACGATAAATGCCGAGGAGCTTATTAGCGCCGAAACCATCAACGATGTTTTCAATGTGGTGAAAGCAAAAGTTGAACAAAGAGAAAACGCCAAAGAAGAGGTAGAAGACCTAAAAGAAGAGGTAGAAGACGTAAAAAAAGAAGAAGAAAAAGAAAACGAGGGCTAGTTTCCTATAATTAATTCAAATATTATTGTTTTGTTCGATTATTCAGTTGTAATACCGGTTTTTAACAGCGAATTAACCCTGGAAACCTTGTTTGCTGACCTTAAAAAGGCATTTGCCGGACTTCAGGGCAAAACCGTTGAATATATTTTTGTTGACGACGGCAGTTTCGACAAGAGCTGGGAGATCCTTCAAAAACTGAACAAAACAGCAAACGAGGATATCACTATTGTTAAATTAAACAGGAATTACGGACAAAGCAATGCAACATTCTGCGGGCTTGAATTAGCTAAGGGCAAATTGGTCATTACCATCGACGACGATTTACAACAACCTCCCGAAGAAATAAACAAACTGATAAACACTTTAGATACAGGAGGTTGGGACATTGTTTATGGGGTTTATGAAAAAAAACAACATTCGTTTTTCAGAAACCTTAGCAGCAAGATAGTAAGAAGAACCATTGCCAGGTTCATCGACAGACCTTCGGCAACTACTTCCTTCAGAATAATAAAAGGCGAGATAGTCAAGAAGATACTGCCCCATAAATCGAACTTTATATTTATCGATGAGTTAATCTGGTGGTACACTGATTCGGTAAGTTATGTTGTTACGGAGCACAAAAGAAGAACCATTAAAAAGTCTGGCTATTCGCCGGGCAAGTTATGGAGCCTGCTTACCAACCTGATAATTTTTTATACCAATTTCCCTTTGAAGTTAATGATTTACGGCGGATTGTTTTTCTCCGTTGTCTTCTTTATTGCAATAATTGGATTAATAGTTGCCAAGATTATGAACAACACACCCCTAGGCTACAGCTCAACAATGATATCCATAATGTTCGGGACGAGCATAATCCTGCTAAGTCTCGGGGTGATAGGCGAATACATTAGCAGGCTTTATAGTTTCCAGAACAAAAAACCACCCTATATTATAAAAGACATTAAAAAATGATAATTGAATCCAACGGGATTACCATAGAGAGGCTGAGGGAAAAAGATATTGAACTCGTTCGTAAATGGAGGAATTCCCAGTTTGTTAAACAGTATATGAATTATAGGGAAACCATTACTCCCGAAATGCAAAAAGAATGGTTTGCCTCGGTGGACAACTTCAACAACTTCTATTTCATTATAAGCTATAAGAACAAAAAGGTCGGACTTGGCAACATCAAGAATGTAGATTGGGACAAAATGGAAGGGGAAGCAGGAATATTCGTCACCAAACAAAAGTTCATAGGTACAATATTGCCCGTTGTAGGTTCGTTGACCCTCAGCGACATAGTTTTTAAAATCCTAAGGTTAAACAGGCTTGTGGCACAAATAAGGCAGGACAACCCTCGGTCGAGGAAGCTGAGCCTTTTGATGGGCTCCAAAATAGCCGATAAGCAAGAAGGAAAAGAAAGCCAGTTATATTATTTGACAAGGGATGATTTTTATAAAGCAACTAAAAAGTTCTTTATGCTGATGATACCTATGGGTTTTTCAAGAGGCAAGATGAGCATTAGCTTCGACGAATATGATTTTGATACCGGTTTTGCCGATAAATTTATTTCATTGCTCGAAACATCGGAATTGATATTTGAGCGTGTTGAGAAAGACGGCAGGGTAATTTTTTACGAAGACATGGAATAAGAAAAGCCTGTCCAACCAAAGGCGGAACAGGCTTTTCTTATATAGGAATTATTAAACTAATCCTTGAGCAAGCATAGCATCGGCAACTTTAACGAAACCACCAATGTTAGCACCTTTTACATAATCGATATAATCACCATCCTTACCCCATTTAACACAGGTTGAGTGGATATCCTTCATTATTTGCTGCAGCTTGGCATCAACTTCCTCGCGGGTCCAGTTGAAACGCATCGAGTTCTGGCTCATTTCCAGACCTGAAACGGCAACTCCACCGGCATTAGCGGCTTTACCAAGACCATAAAGAATCTTAGCATTCTGATAAACTTCTATTGCTTCAGGCGATGAGGGCATATTTGCACCTTCCGAGATAACGAAACATCCATTGGCAAGTAAGGTTTTTGCTTCTTCTTCGTTTACTTCGTTTTGTGTGGCGCAAGGCATTGCGATATCGCACTTAACACCCCAAGGACGCTGGCCTGCGAAGAATTCAACACCATATTTGTCGGCATATTCCTTGATACGGCCGCGCCTAACGTTCTTAAGCTCCATTACAAAAGCAAGTTTATCGGCGTCTATACCGGCAGGATCATAAATATAACCTGATGAATCAGAAAGCGTTACAACTTTTGCGCCGAATTCAGTAGCTTTCTCTGTAGCATACTGGGCAACATTGCCCGAACCTGAGATGGCAACTATTTTACCATTCATGCTATCGTTGCGAGTATTAAGCATTTCCTGTGCAAAATAAACTGCGCCGTAACCTGTTGCTTCCGGACGAATCAGCGAGCCGCCCCATTCCATACCTTTCCCGGTAAGAATGCCTGTGAACTCATTGCGCAGCCTTTTGTACTGACCGAACAAGAAACCTATCTCGCGTCCACCAACACCTATATCACCGGCAGGAACGTCTGTATTAGGCCCGATATGACGGAAAAGCTCGCTCATGAAGCTCTGTGTAAAACGCATAACTTCATTATCTGATTTTCCTTTAGGATCGAAATCGGATCCGCCTTTTCCACCGCCCATTGGCAATGTCGTAAGCGAATTTTTAAATACCTGTTCGAATGCCAGGAACTTCAAGACACCAAGGTTGACGGTAGGGTGTAAACGAAGGCCACCTTTATAAGGTCCGATGGCGCTGTTCATCTCTATGCGGAAACCACGGTTTACCTGAACATCACCCTTATCGTCCAACCAAGGAACGCGGAACATGATAACCCTCTCAGGCTCGACCATTCTATCTAATATCTTAGCATCCTTATATTGAGGGTTTTCCTCGATAAAAGGAATAATTGATTCTACAACTTCGTGTACTGCCTGGTGAAATTCTACTTCTGATGGGTTTTTTGCAATAACTTTAGCCATAAAGTCATTTACTCTTTGTTCATATACATTCGACATAATATAATTTTTGTTTAAATGATTAATTAAAAATTTACCTTCCAAACTTAGATATTATATGTCCAGCATGGAAAAAACCATCTTCAAATTGCGGGTTTCACGTAGTATATTCAGGGAATTACTTAGGGTAGGCCTCCTTATTTCAAATATTGCTTGCCCGATCGCAACAGGTTTACCAGTTTAAAGCTCATGTCGGTAAAAATTATTCCGCCGTGGGCGTTCCTTTCCACATGATAAATTGCCTGGTTAAACAATTCATAGATCTTTTCCTGATTTGCCTCATTGATAAAAGGGGAGAACTTTGTCGTGAAATCATACTCCTCCCCAATTGCCCTAACGGCATTGTAATTTTTTGCATTGACCATTATGCAATGATGGATTACCGTTAATCCGTACGACAAGAACATTTTTTGTTTTTCCCTTCCCAAGCGCGATATCTCCTGATTAAAAGCAAAAAGCCGCCTATAGTCCTTGGGCGCAAAGCAAAGCCGGAGCCACTTCCTGAAATTATCAAAGTGTTCTCGCTCCAACTCACTGGTATTCATTAATTTAACAGCCTCAATCCAGCTTCCTGCCGAAAGTTTGGCCAAAGCCCTTGCATCAATATCAAGCTTGCTTTCCAATGCATGTTTGTTCATGGCGGCTTCAATATCATCAATAGTTGGTTTGTTGAACTTCACCAGTTGCGCCCTGGATCTTACGGTAGGTATTATCAGTTCATACCTCTCTGCCACCAAAATTATTATAGTTCCCGGTGGTGGTTCCTCCAGTGTTTTCAGAAGTTTGTTGGATGCGTCAGCATTTAACTTTTCGGCCAGCCATATTATAACTATCTGCGTATCGGCCTCATACGGCTTCAATGCCATTTTTTCGATTAAGTTTTTGGCATCCCTTACGTTTATGCTGCCCTGTTTGTTTCCTACGCCTATGAAACTATACCAATCGCTGCTCAAGGCATAGTTCTTACAAATATCAAGGTACTCGCGCCATTCGTTGATAAGAAGCATGGATTCGGGCTTGGTTTTTAAGCTAGAGGTAGTATTGTTCGGGAAATAAAAATGAAGGTCGGGATGAACGTTTTTCCGGAACTTAACACAGGAAGGGCAAAGTCCGCAGCTATCGGTAGCCGTCCGGTCCTTACAATTTACATATTGGGCGAATGCCAGTGCCATGGGCAAGGTTCCGCTTCCGGCATTCCCTAAAAACAACTGGGTATGTGCCACCCTTCCGTCGGCAACGCTTCTGATAAGCCTTTGCTTTATTGATTGCTGACCTATTACTTCTATAAATTGCATGCGAACTTTTTTGTAAGGGCAAAAATAAGATTTGTTTCAATAATGCTGCAAAAAACAAGCCTCGACTAATAATCGAAAAACCAATCCCAGTCAATATGCTTAGTTTTAGCCGTTTGCATATCGAACTTTTTCTTCAATTCTTCTTTGGAAGGATGCTGTCCATATTCCCATGGGGCCTTTAGGACTTCATGTTCAAATTCAGCCTTTTTGGTTTTTATCTGGATGCGCGAAGCCAGCTCAGACGGGAACATATCCGTATATCTTTCATCTTCAATAATTTTCACTTTATCAATAATTTTCCTTATTTCGCTTTCGTAAAGGAAATCATCGCTGAAATAAACCGGGCCGCACTCATTATACAATAACATAACAGCTATTGCATAAGGCAAGTGGAACTGGGCCATTATAGGGTTTTCGGGATATTTTTTGCTGATTAAATCCTTTAGCCTGGAAAAAGCAAAAACCTTGATGATTTCAATTTCTGAAATGTTTAACTTCTGTGAATTGATTATTTCGGAACAGGATTTAAGAGAAGGGTGAAGCCAGCGACAACAAGAGTATGGTTTAAAATAGTTGGAGTTGATAAGCCATGATTTCCCCAAATCCTTAACCAGCAGGTTGTTAATATACTCATTATGATCCTCAAGAAATAAATAAGGCCCCGAAAAACCGTTGCCTGCAAAAATAGCCGACTGCAATCCGCTTTGAACGGCCCAGGCAACGCCTTCCTTCGACATTGACCCGGTACTAACATCGGTGGAGCCTCCAATCATGTATGGAGATAAAACCGAAGCATTGCTCAAGGCCTGCATGGTTTTTTTTACATCCAAGCTCAAGAGATATGAAACAGTTGCTGCCGTTCCGAAAGCAGCCCAGCGTCCGCTTGAGTAGGAGTTTATTTTATCCGGCTCGCGGGCCAGGCTATAACGGCTTGCGATCTCGTATCCTATAATCACCGATTTGAGGATTTCCCTTAGGCCCAGTTTTAAACCGCCTCCCAAAACCAAGGCCGGGGCAACGACCGAGCTTGCCGGATGCCCAACTGCCTTTCGATGACCCTCGTCGAAATCGGTGGAGCTTATTGCCAGGGTATTGTAAAAAACAGATCCCAGCAAGGAAGATTTTTTACCGCTCCCCCAAATTTGGGAATCACCCTTCCCAAATAATTTTCCGGCACTTAAAAAGGCAGTCTTAAAAGCCATGGAATTTATACCGCTGAAGGCTGTTGCATAAGTATCGGCAACAACCAGGGCTGCATGGCCCAAGGTGGGTTCATCAACTTCAATATTCTTGAAATCGACAATAAACCTTGCCTGGGCACTTAAATATAAATTATCGTTTTTGTGGTTCATAGATTACTTATCAAACTTATCATGTTCACAATCAAGCAAATAACCCGAGGCCAATTGAGTAAATTCTTCAATTTGTTCTTTTTGCCACCTTCTTCTGTAGCCGAGTTCCTTCGCCATTAACTTGGCCACTGCCGGGGCGGCCTTTATTGCAGCCCGTGCATCGGTAAACAAAAGCCTTATTCTTCTGGCAAGGAAATCTTCTATATTTCTGGCCATTTCATGACGGGTGGCCCAAACAACCTCAGCTTTTAAATACGGGTATCCTTCAACGATCGTTTCGCCAAATTTCGAGTCCCTATCGATTATTGACCTGATTTTAATAGCATCGGAGCCATACCAGCTAAGATGGTCCGCTTTGTCGGCTCCCATCATAAAGGCATGCAGGGGCATTCGGCTGGTAATGGACTCCCTTTCTTTAAGGCCTCCGACTAAAATAGCTGTATTTATAGCGTCCTCACCCATTTTTCGGTATGTAGTCCATTTTCCGCCAATAATGCTTACCAAACCGGAAAGGCTTACGCTAACTGTGTGATCCCGCGAGATCTCCTTGGTTTTTTTATCCTCATTCTCAGGTGCGGCAAGAGGCCGCAAACCGGCATAAACACTTAAGACATCCTTTCGTTCAGGTGATTTTTCAAAATATTGGGCACAGGTTTCCAGTATAAATTCCACCTCCTCATCCAGTGCCCTGGGTTCGAGGCTAATATTATCAACAGGAGTGTCGGTTGTCCCGATAACTACTTTATCGTGCCACGGGACAGCAAACAAAACCCTGCCGTCTGATGTTTTTGGAATCATCAATGCCGATGAGGAGCCAAGGAATTTTTTATCGACCACCAGATGGACACCCTGCGAAGCAACTACGGTTTTCGACTCTACGCCATCGTCCATCAGCAATATGGAATCGGAGAAGACCCCTGTGGCATTTACCACTACCCTTGAAGTGATCTTATGCTCGACCCCTGTTTCCAGATCAGTTGCCCTAACACCTTTTATCATCCCCGACTTGTTCCTGACAAGGCTGTTCACCTTCATATAATTGATTACCAGGCCACCTTTGTCGTTAACAGTTTGGGCAAGGGTTACCGCCATACGCGAATCGTCGAACTGCCCATCGTAATACACCACGCCGCTGCTTAGCTCGTCCTTTAGCAAATTCGGGAGTTTCTCCATGGCTTCTTCCTTGTTTATATGTTCCGATTGCCCAAAGCCATATTTTCCCGACATCAAATCGTAGATTTTAAGGCCTATCGTATAATAAGGGGCATCCCACCACTCGTAGTTCGGGATCACAAATTCCTGCTTGCTCACAAGGTGAGGCGCGTTTTTTATAAAGAAGCCCCTCTCTTTCAATGCATCCAGTACCAAGGCAACATCACCTTGCCCAAGATAGCGCACACCGCCATGAACAAGTTTAGTGCTCCGGCTCGACGTGGATTTCGCAAAATCGGATTGCTCTACCAAAACTGTTTTATAACCTCTGCTCGCAGCATCAACAGCCACGCCCAGACCCGTTGCACCACCACCTATTACCACTACATCCCAAATATTGTTGAGGTTTAGGTTGCGTATATTAGCTTCTCTGTCCATAGGATGATCGAATATATATTTCAGGCAATAAAGGTATAATTTTTTGAAATGCCCCCTTTATAAAAAGGAAAACAATTCAATAATGCCATGTTCGTCAAATTTGTATAATTTTGTGATTTCTGAAATACTTGTATTATGAGACATACTTTTCTGTTAGTTATACTTTTGTCCGGCATATCCCTTATGTCGCAAGAGATGAAACCGATTATCCCTATCGATACCGAAACCAGCAAGATAGTGTTCAGGGCAGTTGTAGAAGAACCTGGTACTAAGGACGAACTTTTCAACAGGAGCATTTATTGGCTCAACGACTTTTACAAAGACCCTGTCAGGATTACGTCGATACGCGATGTTGAAACAGGAAAAATAGAGGGCAAGCACCGCTTCAGGATTTATTATTGGGACGAGGACAGCATAAAACATGCCGGCGGCATGATAAACTATACCTTTGTGCTTCAGTTCAAGGAAAACAAATACCGCTATACAATCAAGGACTTGATTTTAAAATCGCATACGAACTTACCCATTGAGAAATGGCTCGACAAATCGGACCCGGCCTACAATAAACAATGGGACGAATATTTGAAACAGATCGCGGACTTTGTTGAAAGCTGGAGCGAGAGCCTGAAAAACCACATGAGCCCCGAGCCGGAGAAAAAGAAAGACGATTGGTAGTATCCCCAAATAAAATAAGCGCATAATTTAAACAATGCCAAATGTCTGATGGAAGAAAGAGAAAATTTATCCTAAAGGGCTTCTCGAAGCTCATTAAAGAGGATAAGTTGAAAATAGTGGCCGAGATGATGGACAATCAGGTGGAAACAGTTGAGTTGCTCAAGAGTTTTTGGCATAAGGATATTGACAAACAAAAGGTTTTTGACGAATTTAGCGAGAACACGATTTCTAATTTTTATATCCCCTACGGAGTAGCGCCCAATTTCATCGTTAACGACAAAGCCTATCTGGCCCCTTTGGTAATAGAAGAAAGCTCTGTTGTTGCGGCAGCATCGTCAAGTGCCAGGTTTTGGTCGGAACATGGAGGCTTTAGGGCTGAGATAAAGGGAGTTACAAAAATCGGGCAGGTGCATTTTATATGGGGTGGCGACATAAAAAAACTTCGTTTTGTGTTCGATGAGCTTAAACTTTTCTTGAGGGACAGGGCAAAAAGCATTACCGCCAATATGGAGAAGCGCGGAGGCGGGATTCTGGATTTCGAACTCGTTGACCTGAGGGACAAAATAGATGATTACTATCAGATAAGGGTTTCCTTCGACACACAAGATTCCATGGGAGCAAACTTCATTAATTCGTGCCTTGAGGAGTTTGCCGTTTCGATGAAGGACTTTTTTAACGAAAAAGATATTTTTAAAGGAAAAGAAAAGGATTGCAAGATAGTGATGTCGATTTTATCGAACTACACCCCCGACTGCCTGGTGAAAACCTGGGTTGAGTGCGACATTTCGGAACTCGACAATATTGATAATGAACTAAGCGGAAAAGAATTTGTTGAAAAATTCCAACTTGCCGTCAGGATAGCAGAAATAGATCCTTATAGGGCAACAACACATAACAAAGGTATTTTTAACGGGATCGATGCCGTGGCCATAGCCACCGGCAACGACTTTAGGGCCATTGAGGCAGCAGGCCATACTTTTGCCGCCAGAGACGGAAGCTACGGAAGCCTTTCGCATGTTGAAATTGAAGGTGACAGATTTAAATTTTATGTAGAAGTGCCGCTGGCCATGGGTACTGTCGGTGGGCTAACCTCATTGCACCCGCTAGCGAAACATTCGCTGAAAATGCTAGGCAAGCCTTCAGCAGAAGAACTTATGATGATAGCCTCGGCAGTAGGATTGGCAAATAATTTCGCAGCTCTAAGATCACTGGTTACCAAAGGGATACAAATAGGCCACATGAAAATGCACCTTATGAACATCCTTAATAATTTTAATGCCACAAAGCCGGAAAAAAAGAGGTCCGTTGAATATTTTATGGATCATAAAGTGTCGTTTAGCAGTGTCGAACAATATTTAAACGAATTGCGCGGTGCGAAAAAATAAGCAATACTCAAACGGGAAATTACTGATAAGCGGGGAATATCTGGTCCTGAAAGGGGCAAAAGCCTTAGCCTTGCCCATTAACAGAGGCCAGTCGCTCCAAATAACACAAAACGCCAATAAGGGAATAATCAATTGGCAAGCGCGGCACGAAAAAGGGAAATGGTTTGAAGCCACCATCCACCTCGACCAATCAAGCGGAAACCTTCGTGCAATGAGCGAGGAAGAAAGAACCCTTGCGGCGATAATAAAAAACCTGAACAACCTCTGTCCAGGTTTTTTCGACAAGCAAAAAGGTTATTTGGTAAAAACCGGACTGGACTTCCTACCCGAGCACGGACTCGGATCCAGTTCCACGCTGATAAACAACCTGTCGAAAGCGGCAGGCTGCGATGCATATAAACTTTTGTCGTTGACCTTTGGCGGGTCAGGTTACGACATTGCCTGCGCCCAGCATGACAAAGCAATAATCTTCCGGCTTGAAAACGGGAAAGAAAACGTTGAAGAACAAGACTTTAATCCGGCTTTCGCCGAAAACATCTTTTTCGCCTATCTCGGGAAAAAACAAAAATCGAGCAAGAGCATAGAGTATTTTAACAAGAATGCGGTTTATAGCTCAGATATCATCGAACAGATAAGCAATATCTCGGAAGACTTGATACTGGCCAAAGACCTCGCACAATTCAATGAACTAATCGAGAGGCACGAAAAAATAATGTCGCAAGTATTGCAAATCGAACCGGTAAAACACCTATTATTCAACGATTTAAATGCTAGCGTTAAATCGCTTGGCGCCTGGGGCGGCGATTTTGTAATGATAAGCACCGAATTAAAAAAGACCGAATTGATAAATTACCTCCGCAATAAAGGATATAAAACTATTTATCAGTTTAATGACTTATTGATTAGATAGTTCATTTTAAGTGTACTACAATAAAAAAATGAATTAACTTAGCACATCAGGAATACATAAAAATATATTATCATGAAAACTCAAAAATTCTATGGCAATATCGTTGATTTAAGCAATCAAAAGATATTCAAAGGTTTTATAGAAACAGAAAACGGAACAATAAGCAAAGTGGTCGAAGACAGTAGCGTTACGGAAGACAACTTTATTTT
>JAADIS010000014.1 GCA_013151215.1 Chlorobiota bacterium
AATCAAAGTATAACGCACCTTCTAATTGTTGCGAGAAGTTTATAGTTAATTCATTAATAATTTCATCATTTCCATTTACTATGAATTGTTCATTAAATTTACCTGATGAAATATAAACTTGGTTTAATGAACCTGTTTTTTTATTTGTATCATCTTGTAATTTAAAAATTATAGACTTTTTAAATTCTGTCCTGAAAATTGTAGTTGAAGATGAAATTGGTACGGCTGTTATATTAAGGTCATCTTTAAAAACGCCATCGTTAAATATTAAACTTCCTACTTTGCCTGCCCAAATATGAATGTCTTTCTCAAAGGTTGATTCTGTAAAAACAATAGAACCAGTTGTAATATTTTCAAATCTAACTTTTGAGTTAATAATACTATTATTTCTAATCTCTACGTCATTGATAAGTTTTGCCTGACTTATGTCAAATTGGGTTTCTATTGTAGAGTCATTTATTGCAAAACTGCCCATTGCTGAATATATAGAGCGAACCTGTAATCTATTAATTCTTGATTTTTCAGATATTCTTACTCCTCTTTCAATTATATTACTTCCATTAAAATATAATCCTTCTATTTCAGTATTTATAAATTCAATATGGTATCCATCAAAATTAAATACTTGGTCATAATTATTAGATTTACATTTATTTATTGAAAGGGTCTTTTTGAATTTACAGTTTATAAATTTAACACCACAATTGAAGTCGACATTTTCAAATATAACAGATTCATTGAATATACAGTCCTTTATAATCACACCAGTTGCAAGTACTTTTCTTTGCGTATCAACCCTATTCATAATTTCCTTATCTTCAATTAAAATGGGGTTCCCATTTTTATGGAAGTTTTTAAGAAAGTCTACTGAATTTATTTGTTGCATTGTCTTGTTTTATATGTTGGGTAACTACTTATATAACTACTTTTTTTCTCCATTATATTCAATATAGCGTGGCTATGTACACCTTTTGGCATTTTACTAAACTTCAAATGTGTCTAGCGGATCCTTTATGTTCTTTAAGTTCCGCATGCTTACATGTGTGTATATTTCTGTTGTGCGGCTGCTCTTGTAAGCAAGCAATTCTTGTATGTACCGTAAATCTACTCCTATGTCCAATAAATGTGTGGCATGACTATGCCTTAAACTATGAAGCGTAAAATTATGGTTTTTTTTTGAGATTGCACAAATATTTGTCGAATATGTTGGCCAAACAGCGAAAATTATGCAAGATTAAAAAAATGGAATATTGAATTCGCTTTAGTAATCCTTAGTACGTAAATTGCCGAATTAATGGTTTTTGACCTTGTAAACAAAGATGACTTTCCGGAGTGCTTGCATTGATCCCTCACTCAACAAGCCTGATAATATTGTTTTCACCGGCCCCGATATCGAACCAGAAAACCAAATCGTTTCCAACAGTCTTTTGGGCGGGCCTCACCCTGTCAACCAAAACAAACTTGGCCCTTGTGGCAAAGGCGAGCCCTTTGACTGTCTTGCCCGAATTATTCGTGATCTTCAGCCTTCCATCTGTAAGAACCTCATAATCAATCTTGTCAACGGCAAGGCGATAATCTATGAACTGTTGTACAGTAGGTATGCTGAGTTTTCCTTCGCTGCGCAAATCAGCCATTAAGGCAAGGGTTTTGTTAAAGCCGCTTTGAGCCAGCATCACCGAATCGGGGCCGTAGCCCCAAAAACCTTTCTTCGGGTCAGCCCAGGCCGGATAGCAATGGTTTATCTCAACCGACCAGTTTTTGATGAAGTCCTCGAATTTTGCTTTGCTGAAATAATACGGCCATAGACTGTTGTTGCTGATGAAAAGCACGCTAGCCGTCGGCCAATGATAGATATCGCCGGTTCTTGAGGCGTGCTGCCAATAATCGGGTTTCGGAATGTAGTCGCCCCAGCCCGTATAGGCTTTTTCTATCGAAGAGTTGAATCCCGTTTTCATGAAGGTGAAGTTTTCTTCGTAATAGGCGTTATGGAGATATCTCACCCCATATTTTTTCCATCTGCCAAGGGAATACCATCTCGAACCGGGCAGGGTGCCGTCGCAGATCAAGTCCTCGCGGTTGTTTTGCGGGCCGTTGTTGTTGCCGTGGTCTATCCACGTTGGCGAGGAATATTTTTTTTGCATATATGCCAGGGCCTGCTCGAGTCTTTTGGGCGTCGTGGTATATTGCTCGGGCGTATGCAGGCATATCTCGCTCCCTCTTTCATGGATCTCATCCAAAAATCGGCTAAATGCCGAATCGGTTTTTATGGCGCATTCAAGACTGTTTATCAAATGGTTCGAGGCTTCGTAATTGCTTATGCTGTCAGGATTGTCGTAAAAGACGCTCTTGGTTACCGGAATATCATATTTCACGAAACCACCAATAGCGCTGTCGGCATCTTTTATTTTCCCGCTACCGAAATAAACAGCCCTGTTTGTACGGATATCCGTAAAATCGGCATGCTCCGTCCATATATAAGTTGCCTCGAAGCCTGATGGGTTTTTCATGAACCGGGCTATGTTTTCCGCCTTGCTCCCGGCATAGGCCGAAAAGGTGTTTGTTGCCTTATCCCCTTTTTTATATGTGCTGAAGGATAGTTCCAGTTTCCAGTCGCTGCTGTCGGGCGCAAGCGGGAAACGGAAAAAAGGATGATCCTTCTCCCAATCGAGGTTTATTATTATCCGCTGGTTTTTGTTGTCGTATTGAATTGAAGAAATGTCGGGATTGTGATAGATAATCAGCGAGCTATCCGCATCTCCTAGTTTTATCCCTTGTTTGTCGAGCCAGTATTCGTCTTGGAAACTAGTGTCTTGCAGCTGCCTGTTGAAGCGATAGATCTCCGAAGGCCGCAATGTTTCCTCAAAAATTATCGACGACCTCGACACATCAATATCCTTGCTGAGCTTTTGTTCGGCCTTAAAATCGATCCTCGATGAGTTTTGCCCGCAGATCATATCGAACTTCAGTTTGCAATATCCGGTTTTGGCAATGAACCTAAGCCTTGTCTTCCCGTTCTTCTCACCTGCTTTGTCAAAGCGCAGGCTTTTAATAGCCGGCTCGTATTTGTTGGTGTTTTTCGGTATTTGCAAAAACAAAATATTCTTGATTATGCTGCTGTTGTCTTTTCCCTTAACGGAAACAGTCTGCCTTTCATCATCATAGTAAACCGAATAGTAATTGTTTGAATAAATCAAATTTGAGCTGCTCGCCATTGCTGTTTTCTGGTCAGCGTCTATTAAAGGCAGATATGAAGGGTTCTTCATTTCCCTAAATTGAAAACTTAGGTCGTCGAGGCCAACTTTATGCTTATGCGACGCATTCCAGAGAAAAGCCTTTATTATGCCGTTTTTCGTAATATTTGCAGGTATGGCGATGGAATCGCTGAACATGACCCATTTATCTTTTTCCTTAAAATAATCGTGCAGGGGGATGCCTTTCCAGAATACCTGCGTTCCATTTTCTGTCAAGGTGACGACGAAAAAGGCATAAGCATTGTTAGTATCTGCCAAAACCCAGCCCCCGATCTTTAGAACTACGTTTTTACCCTTCAACTCATCGGGCAGTGCAGTCTCTATGCCAAGCCCGTACTCTTTGGTCGAATCGGTGAGCGAATAATGAAAACCCGAATGCGCAAAGCCCGAGTCGATGGTTCGAATACCCAGCCATATCTTGCTGAAAGTGCTGTCCTCCAATGTATTAATGAGCGTTTGGGGGAATGAGCCAAGCGACATAAACAGCAATATGAAAATAGCGGCACTTGCGCTAAAAATCTTTTTCATTGAATTTTCGTGATAATTATATTTAATTTGAAGAACATGCGTAAGATAAAATCCTTGCCTGTCTCCGATGGCAAACGAGATCAATATTCCTTAACTTCGATTTCGCCATTGAGCACGTGGTTGGCAAATTGTGCCAGAGCCTCGAAATCGTTTACCGAAGGATATAGAGCAATAGGCGCTATGCTGCTGACGCGTTTTTTTACGTTCTCGAGAAATTGGTCGCTGTCGAAAATTATTCCCGTCAGGATAATGGCGTCCACATGACCTTCAAGGGTGGCGACATGGGACGCTATTTCCTTGGAGACCTGATAAGACAGGGCCGTAGAAACCAGATGGGCCAATTCGTTTCCTTCGGCAAGCATGCGGTTGATCTTTTCGATGCTGTCAGTTCCCAGGTATGCTGAATAGCCGCCTTTTTTTGTTATCATTTCAACAATTTCGTCTTTGCTGTATTCACCGCTAAAGCACATATCGACGAGCTGGCCCACGGGAAGGGTTCCTGAACGTGTTATCGAGAAAGGCCCTCCCCCGTCAAAAGCCTGGTTGACGTCGATCACCAAACCTCGCTTATGCGCCCCTACAGAAACTCCTCCGCTTCCGATATGGCATACGATGAGGTTCAGGTCTTCGTATTTTTTGTTGATCTGCTTGGCATATTTATTTGCCACGTGCTTATGGTTCAGGGCATGAAAAACCGATTTGCGCACAAATTTGGGATGGCCGGTCAATCTAGCCACGTCCGACAGCTCATCAACCACGACCGGGTTCGCCATATAGGCTTCCTTGCCTATTTCTTGGGCTATGTCATAAGCTATCTGACCGCCGAGATTAGTGGCGTGAGTGCCCATCAACCCGTTTTCAAGATCCTTTATCATATCCTTGTTGATGCGATAAACTCCTTGGGAAACAGGCTTTACCATACCGCTTCTGCCCATCACTATATCGAATTTATCGAGATAATAATGGTTTTTTTCCAACTCTTCTTTTACCAGGTTCTTGCGATGCTCCTTTTGTGCCGTAATCTCCGCAAATTCAGAAAGCTCCTCCTCGGTATGCCTTATGGTCTTTAGAAAAACTGGTTCGGTGTTCAAATAAACGGCTATGCGGGTCTTATGTGTTTCCGGATAAACTATGAGTATGTTTTGTGCTACCATTTTACGATATTTTTGAAAGATTAAAAATATAAAAAAGAATTGATTTCGGGGGAGAAAAATTGATTTTGCCCAATTATTGTTATGCCTCAGGCCAACAAGTCGTTGATGTACAGGTTTTGGGCTATCGCCACCAAGTAAGCAAAACACCAAGCCCCTCGACCCCCCACTTTCAACCTTTCAACCCCTCAACCTTTTCAACATTCCAACCTTTAAACAAAGCTTATTTAACACCATATTAACAAGATAGATGTTAAATGCATCTAAATTCGTTTAAATATTGTCATACCTTTGCCGCGAATTGGCACACAATCATTATTGAAAGGAATTATTTAATAAAAATTATTTTACAGATGAAGAAAAAACTACTTTTTTATCTGCTGGCAATAGTAATGCTGGCAGGTATTTCAGGTTTAAATGCCCAGGTCTTAAAACCTGAAAGGATATCGAAGGCCGTTCATTTCGATATCTCGAAAAAACTTAGGGACGTAACACCCATTCAGCCCGGCTTAAGGGAAAGAACATGGAAGAACAAAGAGGTTCCCAACGAATTTGACATACCCGACGACTTAATGAATATGGCTCCCCTGAAAGGGGACGACCCTGTATTGCAGGACAATATGCGCTCGTCCCGCGAAGGTGGTACCATCGATCAGAATTTTTCGGGAGTAAGCAACCTTCAAGGTGTTGCACCCCCTGATACCCAGGGCGATGTGGGCCCTGACCATTATTTTCAAATGGTAAACAGTTCATTCGCCATCTGGGACAAAACAGGGAACCTGCTCTATGGCCCGGCCGACAATATTACATTATGGGACGGCTTCCCGGGCCCCTGGTCGAGCACGAACGACGGCGACCCTGTCGTTCTTTACGATGAATATGCCGACAGATGGATAGCGACACAGTTTTCCTTGCCCAACTATCCCAGCGGGCCATTCTACGAACTGGTTGCCGTGTCGCAAACCGGCGACCCTACAGGTGCCTGGAACCGTTACGCTTTCCAGTTCAGCGCCATGCCCGACTATCCTAAATTCGGCGTTTGGACAGATGGTTATTATATGTCAACGCACAGATTCGCGAACGGGAGCTGGGCCGGGGCAGGAATGACAGTCTTTGAGCGCGATAAAATGATAGCAGGCGACCCTAACGCACAAATGGTCGAGTTCTCGGTAGGATCGGGGTTTTACGGCGTCCTTGCTGCCGATGCCGACGGCCCGACACCTCCGCCGGCAGGATCGCCTAACTTTTTGCTGGACGTGATTAACAACGCGCTTCGTGTTTGGGAAGTGGATGTTGACTGGACAAATACCGGGAACTCTACCTTGAGCACCGTGGCCACGTTGTCAACACAGCCGTTTTCCAATAATGGCTTAAACATACAGCAACCCGGAACGGGAACTACTCTCGACGCCCTCTCGGCCATGACGATGTTCCGTTTGCAATACCGTAATTTCGGAAGTTATCAAACACTGCTTACAAATCATACCGTTAATGGCGGCGGCGGAAAAGCCGGCGTGCGCTGGTACGAGTTGAGAAATACAGGTTCCGGTTGGTCAATATACCAACAAGGGACTTTCGCCCCCGGTGATGGCGACAACCGCTGGATGGGCAGTATCGCGATGAACGGAAATGGAGATATCGCCCTAGGCTATTCCGTTTCCAGTTCCTCCACTTATCCTTCCATAAGGTTCGTTGGGCAAACTTCCGGCGCTCCCTTGGGACTGGGTGTCATGGACATCGACGAGACTACTATTTACGATGGGACGAAATCGCAGACAGGCGTTAGCCGCTGGGGCGATTATTCGTGTATGACGGTTGACCCGACGGACGACGAAACATTCTGGTTCACAACTGAATATTCAAATGGCGGCTGGAGCTGGAAAACACAGATAGCCTCCTTTGGGTTCCTCCAGGTTCCCATGGCCGATTTCTCATCTGATGAGATATTGATACCCGTTGGCGAAACCGTGAACTTCTTCGATGAAACCTCAGGCCTTCCTTCCGAATGGGCATGGAGCTTCGAGGGCGGTACTCCCGCATCTTCAACCGATGAAAACCCAAGCGATATTATGTTCGATACCGAAGGCACCTTTAATGTGCAACTTATAGCCACTAATGTTCTTGGCGGCGACACCATAGTGAAAGAAGCTTATATTACAACAAGCTCGACTATACTTCCCGAAGTTAACTTTATGGCCGACGATTCAACGATTTGCGTAGGTGATACGGTTCATTTTACCGACCAGAGCGTCTATAGCCCTAATCAGTGGCTGTGGACTTTTACGCCCTCAGATGTAACTTTTATCGAAGGTACGGATGCCACCAGCGAGAATCCCGTAGTCGTAATTAATGTTTCTGGAAACATCGACGTCAACCTGGAAGTATGGAACCTCAACGGCTCTTCCGAACTGAACAAGACCGATGTGCTTGTCGCAGGGGGACTGCTTCCATATTATAAGGAAACTTTTGAGAACACAAGTTATGAAGCCCTGGGTTGGGAAGTTGAGAACCCTGATGGGGACGTTACCTGGCAGCTTTACGAAATTGGAGGCACCGTGCCGGGAATAACAGCCGCAGGTATCGACTTCAGGAATTATTTCGCAATTGGCCAAAGAGACAGGCTTATTTCCCCTGCATTCAATCTGGAAGGCTATAGCAGCGCCGCACTTGGTTTCCAACATTCGTATGCCCAGCGCATCGCTGATGGCGCCGACTCGCTCATCGTTATGGTTTCGCCCGACTGTGGCCGTACGTGGTCGAGGGTTTTTGCCGATGCCGAGGATGGAAGCGGCAACTTTGCCACCCATGAACTTAACGACGATAATTTCTGGCCAACAGAATATAACGACTGGTGCATGGGCGGTTGGGGCGCAAGC
The DNA here is from genome assembly GCA_013151215.1 of Chlorobiota bacterium. GTDB lineage: Bacteria > Bacteroidota > Bacteroidia > Bacteroidales > F082 > BM524. Next base: position 7,807 of record JAADIS010000014.1, read on the forward strand.
TGTATCGACCTAGACCTTACTCCATGGGCAGGAATGCCCAACGTAAAAGTTGCATTTGAAACCTATAGTTTCTTCGGCAACCCTATTATGATTGACAATGTTGCCATAAGCCAGTATCTTGGCACCGAGGAAAACGACTTGTCGAACGATGAGATAAAGGTGTTCCCTAATCCTGCATCTACTCAAATTACGGTTGTCCTTCCTGATAACTATACTTATTCTGAAATTACCGTCATGAACCAACTCGGACAAATTGTTAAAAGGGTAAATGTTGATGGTGTCTCAAATACGGTAAACATAAACCTCGACTCAAAACTAAATGCGGGATTGTATTTCGTTAATGTTGTTGGATCGGGAAAACAAAATATTCAGAAGCTGGTAGTGAACTAGCTTTTGGTTTCTTGATAAAATATCCCGCCCAAGGTTTTTGGGCGGGATATTTTTTTTGGCCGAAATAGTGAAATTTGTTTCTGATATGCAAAACCCCGGATTCTTATAAGTTCAAAGAGAAGAAGGACATTAGGTTTTCTTCTTGCGCCCTATGTGTTCCCTGTCTAGCAAATCAGTAATAAGATCCTCTCTTTTAATATCTTTTAGGCGCTTTTTTATTTTGTTTCGGTATTCGTTTTTATACCAGAAGAAAAACATGTTCTGCGACTTTTTCTCTTCGGTGTTCCTAGCTGTATAAACCGGTTTTGAAGTATAAGGGTCGAAGCCCGAATAATATGTTACCGTTGCCAAGGTCATGGGGGTTGGGGTAAAGTCCTGAACCTGCTCCAGTCGTAATCCTGCCGATTTGGTCTCTGCGGCCAGCTCTGCCATGTTTTCATCTTTGCATGCAGGATGCGATGAGATAAAATAGGGTATGACCTGCTGATTTAAACCTGCCTTAGCAGAATATTTCTTAAACCTCTTCACAAATTCGTAATACAGGCCAAAACCCGGTTTGCGCATTGCGTTCAGAACCTTGTCGCTGGTATGCTCCGGGGCTATTTTAAGCCTCCCCGAAACATGGTGGGCTGCCAATTGCTCGATATATTCGTTAAGGTCGCTGCCGCCTTTTTTGTTATGGGTGGGTGAAAGCAGGTCGTAACGGATGCCGCTGCCTATGGTAACTTTTTTTATTTCAGGGATTGCGTTTGCTTTTTTGTAAAGTGCCGTGAGTTCTTTATGCGAGGTGTTGAGGTTGAAGCATATCTTAGGGAAGATGCAGGAAGGCCTCTTGCATTTGCGGCATATATCCAAATCGCGGCCCTGCATTTTGTACATATTGGCCGACGGCCCGCCCAGGTCAGTCAGATAACCTTTAAAATCAGGTAATTGTGCTATTTTCCTAACCTCCTTCAAAACAGAGTCTTCCGAACGCGAAGAAATAAATTTCCCCTGATGGGCAGATATAGTACAAAAACTGCAGCCGCCAAAACATCCGCGATGGACGTTTACGGAGAATTTTATCATCTCGTAAGCCGGGATTGCGCCCCGCTTTTTATATTTTGGATGTGGCAGCCTGGTGAAGGGAAGTCCGAAAATGTCATCGATCTCCTTGCTCGAAAGAAAACTATAAGGCGGGTTGACTATGATATTGCCGTCGCCCGTTTCCTGAACTATACGATTGAAGCCCTCCAATGCGTTCGATTCAACCTCTATCGTCTTGAAATTCTCCGCAAAGGCCTTTTTGTCTTTCAAGCAATCCTCGTGCGAATTTAAATAAACATCGGTCCAGTTTTTGTTCAAGGGCAACTCTTTATGGGCCGGAACAAAAACGGATGTCTGTCTTACAGTGGTGATCTTATCGAAAGGAACTCCTTTTTCGAGCAGGTTTACAACTTCCTTGAGCGGCTTTTCGCCCATTCCGTAAATCAACAAGTCGGCGCCCGAAAGGGCAAGCATGGATGGTTTTAGCTCATCTTGCCAATAATCATAATGCGTAAACCTGCGCAAGGAGGCTTCCACACCTCCGATTACGACAGGCACTTCGGGGAAAAGTTTTTTCAATATCCCGGTATAAACCTTTACGGCATAATCAGGGCGGTAACCGGCCTGGTTGCCTGCCGTATATGCATCATTCGACCGGATGCGCCGCGCAGCGGTATAATGGTTTACCATAGAGTCCATCACACCCGCCGATACCCCAAAAAACAGTCGCGGGACACCAAGTTTTTTGAAATCCCTCAAGTCGTCTTTCCAGTTGGGCTGGGCCACTATGGCCACTTTCAAGCCCATGCTCTCCAATACCCTGCCAATTACCGCGTTGCCGAAACTGGGATGGTCGATATAAGCGTCGCCAGTAAACAAGATTACGTCAAGCTGGTCCCATCCCCTTTGTTTTACCTCTTTCAAAGTAGTTGGCAGCCATTCTTTAATATCCGGTCGGTACATTTTGCAAAGATAGGTATTAGTTGCTTGCCGCTTGCCGACCTTCAGGCGGCTTAATACAGTGGACACCCATGAAACATGCATTGCTCCTGCTTAAAAGCAGGTTTTTTTTCATTTCAGTAAACAGGAACTTAAATTATTCAATTTTATTTATGATATTTGCCGAAATTTTAAAACAGTAAATAATGGAAGAAAATAAAGAAAAGGCATGTTTGGTATGCCAGCAAAACGAAAATCAGGTTCCTTTGGTCGAGCTTTCATATAAGAACCAAAAATATCACATCTGCCCACAGCATATTCCCGTATTGATTCATAACCCGGGCCAGCTGGAAGGCTTGCTCCCCGGCGCAGGCGATTTGCAGGCAGGATAAACAAAAAGTACAGAAGACAAAAACCGGCTCTTTTGCTTCAACAGTATGGGCCGGTTTTTTTATTTGAATATCCCCGTAAAGGTTTTTTCAGTATCTTCATGCCCTATTTGTCAAAAAACAATTAAGCATGAGAGTTTGTTATATATCAACCTATCCGCCAACTGAATGCGGGATAGCAACCTATACCCAATATTTGAGCTGCGCCGTTCGCAAGCTTGACAAGGAGGTCCATGTAGTCTCTCAACTCGGGGCGAAAGGCCATAATGTTTATCCTGTTTATAGCCCCATCGACAATGATATCGCGACCAGGCTGTTTCACGTATCCTCGAAAATAACTCCTGATGTTATCAACGTTCAACACGAATACGGGCTGTTCGGTGCCGAAAGCGGCGTTCAGATCCTGGATTTTTTATATAGGTGCAAAATGGCAAACCTCCCTACGGTAACTACTTTGCACACCGTTTATGAGGAATTGGAAAAACATCAGGAAATTATACTGGGTAGTATATGCAGCAGCAGTTCGGCAATAATAGTCCACGAACCATATCAAAAGCAAACCCTTTGCACTTATTTCCCTGGAATTGACGATAAGGTTCATGTTATGCCTCATGGCGTCAGGGAAAACGTTAAAGTTGAGGATGCCAAGAAAAAACTTGGCCTGGAAGGCAAAAAGGTACTGCTGCTGGCAGGATATTTCCGCCCGATAAAAGGTTTCCACAAAATAGTGAGGATTTTCCCGGAAATAGCCAAAAATGACCCGAACATCATTTTGCTGGTCGCCGGTAAGATGCGGGGTTTGGAATATGCCGAATATCAAAGGTATTTCTTCGACTTGATAAACTCCTCTCCGGCCTTCGACCAGATACAGGTCTTAAGAGGTCAGTTCCCGCAGCACACCTTCGATACCATATTAAGTGCCGCCGACGTGCTGGCCATGCCTTACGAGGGCGGTGCCCAAAGCGGCATTATGGCACAGGCCGCCGCCTTCGACCTCCCGGTGGTTGCATCCCCTAACCCTAGTTTTGTTAAATATATAAATGAGGTAAAAGGCGGCATCATTGCCGACGACGAGGATGAGATAAGCCGGGCGATCATAAAAATCCTAATGGACGATAATTATAGGAATTCGATGAGGAATGAGATTTCCGAAAACAAGAGACCACGCTTGTGGATAAATATAGCCAGGGGTCACTTAAAGGTTTATGAGAGCGTCATCAATGTGCCTTACGGAAAGGCAAGGTATTTTTATATGCCTGAGGATGATTGACGGCCCCCCGCCCTGGTATCCGCTTAGATGATTTCAGTATATTTATAAACAGTTGCCGACAATGCGAAAAAAACGCCAGATTGATATATTAGTTTATTTCAGAAAACCATTAGGCTGGGAATTTTTTGACCTTCAGGAATTATTAGAAAATATACTAAATCAAAAGGATCGTTCCCAACTGATGAGGCTGTTAAAAAATTCGTAAATCTGGCAATAAGGGAAGTGACAAAAAAGTTCGCATTCGTAACTAACAAAAATCGTGTAATAATATATTCCTCACGTTGTTAGGCGTTTTTCAGCAGACCCTAGGTAACACGCATATCTAGAGAGATGTATATCGCCTATGTCTCGTTTAGCACCCGAGCCAATTTCGTTAATCTGTTTTATTTCTTCAAAGCGCGACTTATTTTCCATATTTTCTTTTTAATTCAATTAATTCTTGTCCACTTTTGTTTTAGGTCATTTTTAAAAATACGAAATCAATATTGTATTAACCCATTACTAAGCAGTTTTATAAAGTTCTTCTTCCTATTCTTTAATAGCCTCTTCAAAATCCTTTTTCTTGCCAAAGGCTCTTACCAGTTCAACAGGCGAACCAAGTTGGTTAATGGGTTTGACATTCAATACAGAGCCTTGTTCTATTTAAACTATTCCTTCCTGCTCATACTTATCGAGCAGACTGTTTATTACCCTTTGGGCTGTTTCCCCGTATTTGGCAAAATAGTTTCGCTTGCGAACATTGTTGACTCTCTCTTTTTTTCTCGTTAGTGGTGGCTGGTCGAAAGCAATATGACAAACCAGATCAAAAGCATCCATGTCTTTGCCCACCTCTTCTTTAATCACTTCGAGCAATGTTCCCTGTTCAGCAAGTTCCCTTATCAACTCCTGTTTTTTCTTTGCTTTGCTCCACTTGCGCATAAAAGCATCGAGCGAACTAAACTCCTTCTTAATATTCTTGCGGGTGTAGTCCTTTAGAGATTCTGTTATCAGTTTCCCATCTGCTCCATAATATTGCACCCTCTCTGTTGATACACTAACTGCAACATTATTGACGTAATACTTTCTTGGTAGATCGGGGTCGTCTGTTATATCAATATTTGTTGGCTCAGGATTTATATTGCCCTCAGAGCCTTCAAAATCCGGATCAGGATTTTCATCAACATCAGGAGGAACAGGTGTTTCCACAGAATCAGGCTCGTAAACCTGAACCGGATTGCCATAAAAGTCAGGATCGGCAAAGTGGTTCGTGGCTTTACGGAAATCAATAATAGTAAAATATACTTTACCATCCTTTTCACGGAGCCTTGTTCCTCTTCCAGTTATTTGCTTAAACTCGGTCATTGAGCCAATATTTGCATCCAGCACGATTAACTTCACCATCTTAGTGTCAATACCTGTTGTGAGCATTTTTGAGGTGGTTGCAATTACAGGGAAACGTTCTTCAACATCGGTAAAGTTATCCGGTTCCATTTTCCCTACTTCATCGTCACCCGTAATTTTCACCACATAATTTGAATACTTTGATGCCAAATCAGCATTTTCATTTATCAGTGCCATAGGCATACGGTTGGCATGGTCAATGTCAACACAAAAAACAATAGTTTTAGCAAACCGGTCAATCGCCTTTAAATACTCGGTAATCTTTTGTGCAACAAGCTGTGTGCGCTCATCAATCGTTATGTTCCTGTCGTAGTCTTTTAGGTTGTAAATCCTGTCTTCAACTTCAAATCCATATTTATCTCTCAGGCCTTGTGTTGGCCTCCAACCCTCGTCAACACTAGTGGTGATTCTCACAACCTTATACGGAGCCAGAAAACCATCAAGAACACCTTGCTTTAGGGAATATGTATAAACAGGCTCGCCATAATATGCAATATTTGAAACATCCTTTGTTTCTTTAGGCGTAGCCGTGAGGCCAATGTGTGTGGCCGACTCAAAGTAGTCAAGCACCTCTTTCCATGTAGAGGCTTCAGATGCACTTCCTCAATGGCACTCATCTATGACTATGAGGTCAAAAAAGTCCTTTGAAAACTCTTTATAGGCATTCTTCCACTCTTCTTCTCCGGTTAAGCCTTGATAAAGTGCAAAATAAATTTGATACGATTTATCAATTTTCTTATGCTTAATGATGTGCATAATATCATTTCCAAATGGGGCAAAGTCACCATTCTTGGTTTGAGTAAGTAATGCATTACGGTCGACAAGAAAAAGTATTCTCTTTTTGATACCCTTTTTCCACAAACGCCAAATAATATTGAAAGCAGTAATTGTCTTTCCCGTTCCCGTAGCCATAACCAGTAGAATACGGTTCTGTCCTTTGGCTATTGCTTCAATGGTGTTATTGATGGCAATCTGTTGGAAATACCTGAGTGTTTTACCGTCTATGTCAATAGGGTAATCCTGTTCAACTATTGAAGTCGCATTTGTGGAGGTACGCCACCCTCTATCTAAACACTAAACCCTTTAGCCAAGAATGATTTTGTGTTCTCAACTTACCAAAGTGTCAAGGGAGGGTTTATCGATGCTAAATTACAGAAAGGTTTATAAACCGGATTATCTTAAGGGCTTAGCTTGGTTTTTGCATTTACGAACAAATAATTTAACCCCACCATTCGTCCCCTAAATAATAATAGCCTGTTATCTGGCTGTTTAACAGGCTGTTATATTCGTTCGGGTTGCCCCACCAGGACTTCCCGAGACGCTCCGCTTCGGGATAAACTTCTCGTCCTGGGTGTAGCCCCACCAGGACTCGAACCTGGATCTAAAGTTTAGGAAACTTCTATTCTATCCCTTGAACTATGGGGCCAATTAAGAAGTTGCAAAAATAGTATATTTTTGTTTGCTGCTATTAAAAAAAAACTACTTTTGCCCGCTTTTTTGGATCAGGTATTATATTAACATTTATAACAACATAAACAACTGTGTATCATGGCATTCATTCAAAAGGACAAATTGTTTAGCTGGAGCTGGATTAAAAACTACAGCTTAATTTTGCTAGGTGCTTTTATTATGGCATCGGGCTATGTGCTTTTTATTACTCCTTATAAAATAGTACCTGGGGGGGTTTATGGTATTTCCATAGTGCTGCACTGGGTTTTTGGGACCCCGGTGGGCTTAACGGCTTTGTTTTTCGATATACCTTTAACATTGATTGGCATAAAGGTATTAGGGCCCCGATTTGGTATTAAGACAGCTGTCGGGTTTTTCTCCACGGCTATTTTTATGGACACCATAACTTATTTTTACGGCTCAGAACCGCTGGTGCAGAACGATGCCTTACTCTCGTCGATTTTCGGAGGCTTGTTTATCGGCCTCGGCCTGGGATTGATTTTCAAGTCCAAGGCCACTTCGGGAGGAACTGATATCGTTGCCATGATGATCAGCAAATACACTAAGCTCCCTGTTGGCCAATTGCTTATTGTTGTTGATTCCGTGATCGTGATTATAGGTCTTTTAGTTTTTAAAGACTGGAAAATCCCATTATACTCACTAATCGTGATTTTTATAACCGGCAAGGTTGTGGATATCATCCTGGAAGGCATGAGCTACGACAAGGTTTTGTTTATCATATCAGAAAAGCATCAGGAAATAAGGGATAAGATAGTAGGGGACTTAAACCGCGGGGGCACCTTCTTAAAAGGCGAAGGCATGTTTACGGGCGCCGAAAAATCCATAGCGTTTGTTGTTGTGAACAGAAGGGAGATGACGATGATGCAGGATTTCATAAACCACATCGACCCAAAGGCCTTCATCACTGTTTTAAATTCCAATGAAATACTGGGCAACGGTTTTCGTTCCCTTAAAGACAAGGTTGAATCTTAAAAACGATTTTTCAATCATTACTTTCGGGCACCCCAAAAACTTGGGGTGCTTTTTTTTACCAATTTATGAAATGCACCTTATATTCTTCGGCCTGATAAGATTCGATCACCTGTTGACGGGCGGCAACTGCTTCCTCGCGTGTCTCGAAAGCATTTGAAGTACGGTATCCCCTGTCGGCATCGCCCCAGTTGGGAACTGTTTTTATAAGTATGCCGTTAAATTTATAATTGAGCTCATAAGATTTGTATTGCTTATGTATATTACTGATATACATGTGGTAAGCCACTCCGTCCCCATCGCCGTAAGGATCACAGTAACAAGACGAGAACACATAATAATAATAAGGCCCGCATCTTTCAGCCTGAAAAGTGTCAACAAACAAGGGGTTCTCTTCGATTTTAGCAGGCGGATCCGTATTGTTGGTATAAACAGTTCCTATAAAATCGTAGCATATCGTAATTCCTGCAAGCAGTATGTCGAGGTCGCCATCGTGATCATAGTCGCCCCATTGCGCCAATCCGTTAGCCACCCCGGGCAACCCGGCAACAATATCCTCGAAGCTGAACCCAAGGTTGTTCCTATAAACAAGGGTATAGGATCTTTCCAGTGATTCGCCGGACATGAGGATGTCCAGGTCGCCGTCGGCATCATAGTCGCCCAAATCAACCGTTGCCCTTTTCAACGGCCTCACATTTACCGGAACGCCCTTGAAAACGAGATTCAATTCGTTTTTGTATGCATACGCTACCGGATTTCCGTTTTTGTCGGCACCGCTAATAAAAAAATCGAGGTTTCCGTCATTATTCAGGTCGCCCCATTTTGCCTCGCTTTCCCATAACTGTACCATGGTTTGCGCTAATTTGGCATATCTGCCGTTATCATATTTATAAATAGCGGTATAGGGTTTTCCTCCCACATTGCCGGTAATCAAAATATCCAGGTCGCCGTCTTTGTCATAATCGCCCCAATCGACAGAGCCCTGATAAACGCCCGGAATGCCAAAGTCCATCTCGCTGAATATGCCCTTGTCGTTGCGATATATCTTAGTTGAAAGCTTGTTGTTGTATTCTTTGCCGGTGATTATCAAATCCAGGTCGCCGTCGTTATCAAAATCACCCCAATCGATGCTTCCGTCGGTAACAGGAGTGAAATAATCCTTTATAGGAGTGAAATGAAAAGGGCCGTCGTTACGATAAAGCCTGATAATCACCTGGTTTCCCCTTGAAAGCCCTGTCATTATAATATCATCGTCGCCATCGTCGTCAAAGTCGCCTGTCGCTGATGCCCCCCTGTGTAAAGGGGGGAAGCCGTTCTTAACCCTTACAAATTCACGGTTCAGGCTGTTCTTTGCCAATTGCGAAACTATCTTTTGGTTGTCGTGGACATAATTATCTCCCATCAACAAAACATCCAAGGCATCATTATGGCCAGCGTTTATCCATCCTCCAACAGGTTGCATAACACCCATTAAATTAGATTTTGCTTCGTTGAAAACCTGCGAAAAACTTATAGTTGATACTGCCAGGAAGACAATTAAAAATAGATTAACTCTTTTCATGCTGCGAAACGATAGTTTTAAAAATTAAAAGTAATACGTTTTCAATATTAAAATAATTTAATTCAAAATAGCAATTAACAATTTCAAGTTAATATATATAATTGATTATGCGCTACTTGACGATCGTGTTTTTAATAAACTTCAAAATCCTTCCAAATGTATATTCTAATTTGACTTATATTATTATCTTTGCCGACACTAAATTTTCGATAAATCATAGTCTATATGAATAAAAAAAGCGTTGGACAAGTTTCACAGGTTATTGGCCCTGTTGTTGATGTAGTTTTTGAGAACGAAGCTGACATCCCCAGTTTATACGATGCACTCGAAATCACCCATAAAAACGGTGGTTCGTTAATATTGGAAACTCAGCAGTCAATTGGCGAAAATACTGTTCGCACGGTTGCCATGGACTCAACCGATGGCCTTAGCCGGGGAACGGAAGTTGTAAATCTCGGCACTCCAATTTCAATGCCCACGGGCGATGAAATAAAAGGAAGGCTTTTTAACGTAATCGGCAAGCCAATTGATGGCCTTGGGGAGATTAAGTCGAAAACCAGCTATGCGATTCACCGCGAGCCGCCGAAGTTTGAGGAGTTAAGCACATCTTCGGAAGTTCTTTATACCGGAATCAAGGTAATCGACCTTATCGAGCCTTATTCAAAAGGTGGCAAGATTGGTTTGTTTGGCGGTGCCGGGGTTGGCAAAACCGTAATCATCATGGAGCTTATCAACAACATCGCAAAATCTTATTCAGGGCTTTCCGTTTTCGGCGGCGTTGGCGAGCGTACCCGCGAGGGTAACGACCTATTGCGCGAGATGATCGAGTCGGGCGTTATAAAATACGGGAAAGAGTTTGAGGAGGACATGGAAAAAGGCGGATGGGATTTGTCGAAAGTTGACAGGGAACAACTTGCCGACTCTCAAGCCACCCTTGTTTTCGGTCAGATGAACGAGCCTCCCGGCGCGCGCGCGCGCGTTGCCCTTTCAGGATTGACGCTGGCTGAATATTTCCGCGACGGGGACGAAAAATCAGGTGGAAGGGACATACTTTTCTTTATCGACAACATTTTCCGTTTCACTCAGGCAGGCTCCGAAGTTTCAGCACTTTTAGGACGTATGCCCTCAGCCGTTGGATACCAGCCCACGCTTGCTACCGAAATGGGAATTATGCAGGAAAGGATTACCTCCACCAAGCGCGGGTCGATCACGTCGGTGCAGGCTGTTTATGTACCTGCTGATGACCTTACCGACCCTGCCCCGGCAACAACTTTTGCCCACCTTGACGCCACTACCGTTTTAAGCAGGAAAATTGCCGAGCTGGGGATATATCCAGCCGTTGACCCCCTGGATTCAACATCGCGTATTCTTAGTCGCGACGTTGTTGGCGACGAGCATTATAATACCGCCGAGAGAGTGAAAAACATCCTTCAGCGTTATAAAGAGCTTCAGGATATTATTGCAATTCTCGGAATGGACGAGCTTTCGGAAGAAGACAAACTCATTGTCCACCGTGCCAGAAGGGTACAGCGTTTCTTGTCGCAGCCGTTCCACGTTGCCGAGCAGTTTACCGGTTTAAAAGGGACAGTCGTTTCAATAGAGGATACCATAAAAGGCTTCAACATGATAATGGACGGTGAAGTTGACGAATATCCGGAAGCAGCCTTCAACTTGGTAGGAACCATTGACGAGGCAATTGAAAAAGGCAAGAAAATGATCGCCGAGAGTAAATAATCTTCAATAAAAAATCTATTATGAACCTCGAGATAATAACTCCTGACAAGACCATTTATAATGGGGACGCCGATTTGGTGCAATTACCCGGCATAGATGGCTCTTTCGAGATCTTAAACAATCACGCACCTATGATCTCGGCTCTGTCAGCCGGGAAAATAAAAGTTAAAAAGCCTTCGGGCGAAGAGTTTTTTGAAGTAAAGGGCGGGGTTATCGAAGTTCTGAAAAACAAAATTCTTGTGCTGGCCGAATAAACATTCGGCCACGCCATCAAAAAATCCCGTTAATTTATTTAGCGGTTTTTTTTTTGCAATATATCCCCACTGCTTTTATGGCCTCGGCATTGCCCATCGAGGCCGCCTTGTTCCAGTCGGCACAGGCAGCATCCATGTTTTTGTGAAAATAATATGCCATGCCCCTGTTCATAAA
>JAADIS010000141.1 GCA_013151215.1 Chlorobiota bacterium
TTGCTCACTTTCGGTATGGAAACAGCATTTTTCCGTTATGCCAATAAGAGGAAAAACGCTTCCGATGTTTATAATACTGCTCTTTCCGCAATCACAGCCGTAGCCATTGTTTTTCTGGGCCTGATAGTGCTGTTTTCGGATCATATCTCCACAAGCATCAGATACTCCGGCCATAGCGAATATATTTTAATGATCGCCCTTATAGTTGCCATCGATGCCTTTACGGCCATCCCTTTTGCATGGCTGCGCTACGAGGATAAAGCCAAAAGATTTTCTTTTATCAGAATTGCGAGCGTTGCCATAAATATTTCTTTCAACCTTATATTCCTGGTTGTTGTTCCCAAATGGTTTTCCCGAAGAAAGCAGCAAATTATACTTTTATCAGGGAGCCAATAAAATAGTTTTCGTGTTTATTGCAAACCTGATAGGCTCATTGTCAACTATCGTCATGCTTTGGCGCGAATTGCGGGTATTCCGTTTTAGGATAAACAAGCTTTTGTTGAACAAGCTGCTGGCTTACGGCCTGCCGGTTCTGGTTATCGGTTTTGCGGGGATGATAAACGAGGTTGCCGACAAGATACTCTTAAAATATTATCTCCCTGATCCGGAAACGGCTATTGAACAAATAGGGGTTTACGGCGCCAATTATAAGCTTGCCATACTGATGATGCTCTTCATACAAATGTTCAGATATGCTGCCGAACCGTTTTTCTTCGCCGAAGCTAATAAGAAAGATGCCAAGGAAACCTATGGCCTCGTAATGACATATTTCGTGATTTTCACCTGGTTTATCTTTTTGGGCGTTACTCTATACATCGATGTCTTCAAATTTATGATAGGCAGGGAATTTTGGGCAGGCTTGAGCATAGTACCTATAGTTTTGGCAGCAAAGATGTTCCTGGGAATATTTTTCAACCTCTCGGTTTGGTATAAACTGACCAACAAAACCCTTTATGGTGCGCTCATTGCCGTTTTTGGTGCATTTATCACCATAGTGCTGAATATAATCTTGATTCCTAAAATTGGATATTATGGTTCGGCGTGGGCCAACTTCGCCTGCTATGCCAGCATGATGCTTATATCGTTTTTCTGGGGAAGGAAAATTTATAAGGTTAATTATAACTTGAAGAAAATATTGTCATACAGCCTGTTGGGCCTTGTTTTGTTTTTCGGGTCAAGATATTTTTCAGCTTATGGAGAATCGCCGCGGCTTGCCTTAAACAGCGGACTAATGATAATTTATGCGGCAGCCGTTTTTGTTTTTGAGAGAAAAACCTTCAATGTCAGGGCTTAAAACCACCAGCCCAAATTCGACATATTAATATTACATGAGGCCATTTTGTAACTTTGCAGCAAAACTATCGTCTCCTTCCTGAAATGTCGAAAAAAATTTTTGAACATAAGATAATGCCACAGAGCGATAAGATGTATAGATATGCATTTTCGATACTTAAAAACAAGGAGCTGGCAAAAGATGTTGTTCAGGAATGCCTGATGAAAATTTGGGACAAGCGTAAAATACTTCCTCAAATAAAAAGTTACGACTCCTGGGTCATGCGCATTACCCGCAATCAATGTTACGATTGGGTAAAGACCAATAGGTTTTCGATAGGCGACGAAGCCTTGAACAATATTGCCAACATCGACGAAACCGACTACGAATCGATATTAAAAGACAACGAATTGTGGCTGAGCAGGATAACGGACTCCTTTTCTCAAAAGAACAAGGAAATATTCCATCTGCGCGAAGTGGAGGAAATGACTTATCAGGAAATTGCGGAGGTCATGTCGCTGAGCCTCTCCGACGTAAAAGTAAGCGTTTATCGCATGCGGCAAAAAATTAAATCATCATTTCGGAAAATAGAAGGATATGGAATCGCAAATTAAAAAACTACAACAGAAATACTGGGAAGGAAAAACTTCCGTTGAAGAAGAAAAACTTCTGGGGAACCTTCTTGCAAATGAGGCTGACAAAAGCCCTGCAGGCATCTTTTTCGCCGCTCTCGACCAACGAAAAAAAACCAGGGCTGATATAGAATTCAGCATGCCTAAAACCAAAAAGCGTTTTTTGTGGCAGTTTTCGTCCATAGCGGCAGCAATTGTTATCCTAATAAGCCTTGCCATTGGATATAACAGTTACAAGCAAAGCGACCCTTATGAAATAACCGACCCTCAAGAGGCTTATACTATTAGCATGCAAGCACTTATGATGGTTTCGGCTGAGCTGAACAAAGGGAAAACCTATTCGTCGCGAATAGAAAAAATAAATGAAGTTAAACAATTAATAAATAAATAAATTTAAATATCATGAAACGATTGACATTAATTTTAGTAGGACTGGCCATGTCCGTGACAATGATGGCCCAGCAATCGCTTATCAATAAATACTTTGATAGATATGCTGATAACGAGAACTTTACAAAAGTTACCATTAACCAGAAGATGTTTTCCCTTTTTGCCAATTTCGAGGGCAATACTGAGGAGGAAACAGAGTTTATGCAAGCCATAAGCAAGCTGGAAGGATTGAAAGTCCTTGTTGCCGACAGTGTTGAAAACCCCGGCAAATTATTTAAGTCCGCGGCTGCCGAAATAGAAAAAGCAGGTTACGAAGAGCTTATGTCGGTTACCGATGCCGACGAAAACGTGAAATTCTCCATCAGGGAGAAAGACGGTATAGTAAAAGAAATGATCATGCTTGTTGGCGGAAAGGAAGAATTCGTACTTTTGAGCTTATATGGAGAAATCGATTTGAAGAATGTTTCAAAGATTGCCAACGGCATGAAATTAAACGGGATGCAAAGCTTGAAAGATTTCCATTACGAAAACCATGACGGCAAAGGTCATGATAATGACGATGAAGACTAAAATATTAACGGTATTTTTTTTAATTACGGTCTTCCTGTCGGCAAAAGGACAGGAAGACCTCTTCAAGGATTTTGCGGAAGCCCACAAAGAGAGGGCCTTTTGCTTTTACCCAAGCACCTTGCGCATGTTGAACATAGGTGGCAACGAAGAGTTCGACCAAATGGTAAACGGGGTGGAAAAACTCCTCGTTTATAAACTGGACTCGGCAGGCCGCGCCGGAAAAAAGTACCAAAACATGATAAGCGACTTTAAATCAGAAGGTTTCGAGGAATACCTTTCAATTACAGGAGGAAATTACGAAGCATCGCTATTAGCAAGTCCGGGAAAGAAGGGAAAGGAATATGTGGGTTATTTCAATCAGGAGGATGCCTTGTTGGCATTTTATTTAAAAGGAGACCTGGACTGGGATGAATTACCTAAATTGATCAACGGCATTAAAGAAGGCGATTTTATAAATATACTTGACTTAAACACATCACAATTTGAAAACCACCCTTAAGATACAAGGCCTCAGCAAGTCGTTCGGGAGAATAAAGGCCGTTCAAAACCTCAACCTAAGCGTTATGCCCGGGCAGGTTTATGGTATTCTCGGCCCTAACGGCAGTGGAAAAACCACAACCCTCGGGATGATACTGGAGGTGGTGACACCCCAAAACGGCAGTTTTTCATGGTTTGATGGTATGCCCAATATCGAAGCGCGAAAAAAAATCGGGGCCATACTAGAGACGCCTTGTTTCCTTCCTTATCTTTCGGCAACAAGAAACCTTGAAATAGTTGCCCATATAAAAAATACCGACACCAAGAGGATCGACCTGGTTTTAAGGCAGCTAGGCCTCTTCGACCGCAAGGACGATAAGTTTAAAACTTTCAGCCTTGGCATGAAACAACGGCTTTCCATAGGTGCTGCACTTCTTGCCAACCCACCGGTTTTAATCCTTGACGAGCCCACCAATGGCCTTGATCCACAGGGTATTGCCGAAGTAAGACAACTTATTGTTGATATTGCAAAGCAAGGAAAAACAATAATAATTGCAAGCCATCTGCTCGACGAAGTACAAAAAGTTTGCACTCATTTTTGCGTGTTGAAATATGGGGTAAAAATCCATGAAGGCGCCGTTAGCGAAACCCTTGGCGAAATAAACAAGGTGGAACTAAAGAGCGAGAACATGAAGAATCTTGCTCAACTTTTGGAAAAATTTGAAGGTAAAGAAAAAATCGAAAACGGCGGCAACACTCTCACAATGACTTTGAAAGACGGATATAACGCCATGCAGATCAATGAGTTTTGTTTTAATAACGGAATAGTGCTACAGAAACTCAGCACACATACCAACTCACTGGAAAAAGAATTCCTGAAAATTCTTAAAGATCATGATTAGAGCATTAAAACTAGAATGGCTGAAAGTTAAAAATTACAGGGTTTTCTGGATTTTAATTTCCATGTATCTCCTCGCTTTGCTGATAATTGCTTCCGGCGGAGGCTTGTTTTTAACATGGCTCAAAAACCAAGGTGCCGACTTCAACGGCATCGACCCAACGATAGTTCCCATTTTCGATTTCCCCGATATTTGGCAAAACATAACTTATTTAAGTTCGTTTGCTAAAATATTTATTGCTTTCATAGTAATAATTTCCGTTAACAATGACCTAACATACAACACCTTGCGTCAAAACATCATTGATGGCATTAGCAAAAAGGAATATCTGGCTAGCAAGTTTATGATGATAGTTTCACTAGCGGCTGTTAGTACTTTGTTCGTATTCCTATCAGGACTGATAAACGGTTTGTTCTATTCACATGTTTGGGGAATAGATGTTGTTTTTGCCAAAACACAATTTTTGTTTGCTTACTTTTATGAAATTGTGGTTTATTGTTCATTGGCATTTTTGCTTTCCTTAATCATTAAAAAATCAGGGTTTGTAATTGTTGCCTTGTTTTTATATACCTTTATGTTCGAACCAATTGCTGTGGCTGTTTTTGAAAACGCACCTTTTTTCAGAGATGGAATTATGCCAACCATTGCACAGTATTTTCCAATAAAATCTCTTAATAATCTGATTACCATTCCTTTCGGGAAATATATCTTCAGGGAAATACAGGATTATATATCCATTAAATCGTTTTTGATATCCTTTGGGTGGTTGTTGGTCTATATCTTATCTATTTCTTATATCTTGAACAAAAAAGACTTGAAGTAAGCGGTTTGTTAACTAATACAAAAAGCCAAATAGCCAAAGAGGTATTTTATTTCCATATCCATACTCTATATCATCGGCTGCTATATATGAATTTTCGATTCCGTCAATTTGATTATAACTCTTGCCTTTGCCTCCTATTTCAAAAAGATACTTATTATCAACCAAAAAATCGCCTGTTTTTGGATAAGTAATTTTGTGGTTCTGTTTTAACTGGTTTAAAAAAAAAGTCTCTCTTGCTGTTCCTTTTGAATAAGAATCATTTGTGTTTAGAGCATTTAATAGAGCAGTATTATTCAAATATATTTTTTCAGGCTTTGTTAAATGCCCGGTTGGCACCGAACTTCGCCTAAGCATATTTATAAGGTTTGCCCTATCCAATGAATCCAATAACCTAAGCAGAACATCTCTGCTTAATCCTGATTTCCTGCTTAAATCTGTTATGTTAACTCTAAAAGGCACGCTATCGGCTATTAAAGCTATTATTTTTCGGAGTTTTACAGTAGTTGAAAAGTTTATATTATCTATTGCCTGTAAATCAACTTCAATAATAACATTAACAGTGTTTATTAATCTATCGTAAAACTGACCTTTAGTTTCAATAAAAAAAGGATAAATGCCATCTGTTAAATAATAATCGAACTCTTTTAATATACTCTCTACCCGTATTACTTGGGGAATTAATTCTACATAATTATTAGTAATATCAGATAGATTAAAATATGGTAGATCAGAGCGATATGAAAGGTTTAAATATTCGCGAAAAGATAGTTCACACAACTGATACATTGCTGCCCGGCGACTCAAATCCCCCTGCAATTTATGAAGTTGTAATGCTGATGAACCCGAAAAAACTATTTTTACATCAGTGAATATATCATAAATATTTTTTATTTCGATGCCCCATGTCTGATATTTATGCACTTCATCCACGAATAAAAAACGCCCACCGTAAGAATAGAATTCTTCTACAAAATCGAATAATTTGTTTTTTGTAAAATACAAATCATCTAAGGATATGTAAATAGCTTTATTTGAGTTCTTGTAGTTCTTCTTGATGTATTGTAACATCAATGTTGTTTTACCTGTTCCGCGCGCTCCGATAATACCGATCAATCTGTCGTCCCAAGCAATTTCATCATATAAGTATCTTACAAATTGTAGAGATGTATTTTTAACTCTTAAAATAGAATATTTAAACAGGTTTTGCATAACGTTAAATTATATGTTGTTTTAAAACAACAAATATAACAATTTATTGTTGTTTCAAAACAACATTATTGAAATATATTAAGGTTTCACTACTCGAATACTTTGCAAAACTCGTTTTACAAAAATATGGCTAAAGCCGGCATTAAAATCACAAATACACAAGCCTGAAACCTCCTATTTGCAACTCCTTAAAATAAAAAGTTGTCAAACACTTGCGAATTAGTTATTTTTGCACAGAACCATTATACCAGATGTTATAAGATGAAACTAAAACTACCATTTTCAGTTCTTTTATTAACCATATTTTTTTCGTTTTCAAATATAGAAAATGCTGATGCCCAGGGATTTGGCGATTTCACGGTTTATCCCTGTGCCGACAGCGCTGCTGTTGTTGCGTTAATTGATACGGTTTTTCTGAAAAGCGTTCCTGTATATGCCAAGCAGAACATAAAGTTTTACGGCGACCCCAGCTCAGTGGGTTATTTCAAAAACGGATATTTCCTTGGTTTTACAAAAGGCCAGGGAATCATAATGACTTCCGGGTTATCCGACGACGTTGATAAAGAAAATGTTTGTGAAAGTGGGGCTAATGCCAACACAAACAATAATGGCGTTGAAAATGATGCCGACCTCAGTCAATTGGCCAACGGAAAAGCTACTCATGATGTCTGCATTATCGAGTTTCAATTTAAACCCACCGCCGATAGTGCAACATTTAAATATGTTTTTGCTTCCGAAGAGTATCATGATTATGTTTTTGCCACTTTTAATGATGTTTTTGGTTTCTTTCTTTCAGGGCCTGGTATTAATGGTCCCTTCAGCCTAAATTCCAAAAATATAGCAGAAATACCCGGAACACATACTCCGGTAGCAATTGACAATGTAAACTTTGGTAAAGGAGGAATAACTTGTAAAGGGAAACCCAGCGGATGTACTAATTGTGAATATTTTAAGGACAACAGCCAAAGCGACGACCCCAACTTTAAAAAATTTGTTTATGATGGTTATACTACTTCGCTTCCAGCAAAAAGTGGGGTTTCCCAATGTCAATGGTACACTATTCGATTGAAGGTCGGCGATGTAGGGGACGGGGCTTTCGATACAGGTGTGTTCCTCGAAAAAGGAAGCTTCAACCTGGGAACAGTGGACGCGATACCCGAATATACGCATCCTACCATCGACAGCCTCGTTTACGAATCATGCAACAACCATGATGTCAATATGGTTTTTGATCTATCTACCCAAATGGGCTTCGATTATTATATCCCATATAAAATTGAGGGAAGCGCCACTCTTGGCGATGATTACCAAAAGATAGTCAATCTCGAGGACACCTTGTTTTTTCCTAGTGGCTCCACAAGGGATTCCATAATTTTTTATAGTTTTTACGAAGATTTCATTACAGAAGGTCAGGAAGACATCCAGGTTATTTACCGTGCCGAGATGTGCAACCCCTTCCTGACGGATACCGCTTTTGTGTTGATACTCGACAAACCTTATTTCGGGGATACTACAAGAAGATATGAAACTTATTGCGAAGATACTATAACACTTAGTTTCGGGGACCAGTATTTAACGGGGATCCCGCCTTATTCTTATGAATGGTTACCCGGGAGCTTCCTAACCCAGACGTTCGACTTCGCAATTTCAGGGACCGACAGCGCCGAGGTTTATTGCATTGTCAGCGACACATGCGGACGTCAGGTGCTGGACACGGCAATCATTATAGCCACACCAATTTATTCAAACGCAGGCCCCGACAAAGATTTGTGCAACGTTACAAGCGTTCAGCTTGAGGGATCCTCGGAAGGGGCACAGGCGTTTTTCTGGACATCAAACCCGGTAGATCCTTCTTTGGCGGGGCAGGAAACAATTCCCGATCCTGTGGTAAGCCCTCCGGGCACAACTGAATATGTGCTGGAAGTAAGCGATAACTGTACACATCTTGATACAGATACAACTATGGCCTTGCTCGAAGGGGCTTCTGCCTTTGCAATAGCCGACACAAATGTTATTTGTATAGGCGACCTTAGCCAGCTCACTATCAACCAGGGGGCAGTCGATGAAACTTATGTATGGACTTCGTCACCAAACGACCCATCGCTCAGCGGACAGGAAAACAATCAGGTTGTTAATGTAACACCAACAACCACAACAACTTATAGCGTAACTGTTACCAATGCCTGTGATTTTACGGCAAGTACCGATATTTCCATCACGGTTAATCCTCTCCCAAATGCCAGCGCAGGCCTCGATAACTCGATATGCTTTGGCGATTCATTTAATCTTGAGGCAAGCGGAGGAACGGATTATGTCTGGACTTCGGCTCCCGTTGATCCGAGCCTAGGTGGACAGGATTCCACTTATAATCCGATAGTTACACCCGACCAGCAAACAAATTATACCTATTCGGTACAGGTTACCGATGCAAATGGCTGCGTAAATACCGATGATATGATCCTGCAGGTTGATCCGGTACCGGATATTTCCTTGGATGTCCCCGACGATTTTGCCTGCTATGGCGAAACCGTAAGTTTAACGGCAGTTGGAACAGCAACTGATTTAACATGGACTGCCAATCCGCCGGATGCAAGCTTGACCGGACAGGAAACAAATGCCGTTATTAATGTTACGCCCCTTGAAACAACCACTTATACTCTAGTAGGTAATGTTGCAGGATTCAATTGCCCTGCAACCCTTGAGCAAACCATCACGGTTAAACCGGAATTGTTTTCAACATTTGCCTTGCAATCTGATTTGGTTTGCGAGAACGAGGCCTTGATAGTGAACTATACGGGAAATGCCGGGACGGCAGCAAATTACAGCTGGTATTTCGACGGTGCAAGCATCAACTCCGGTTCGGGACAAGGACCTTATGATGTTCAATGGGATTCTGAAGGAACGAAAACGGATAGTCTCACAGTTGAAGAAGATGGTTGTCGCGCCGAAACTTTTAGCCTTGATTTAAACGTTGTCAGAAGCCCTGTTGCAGATTTTATTTCTGACAGCATTTCCGGCTGTGCCCCATTGGAAGTAGTATTCAGCAGTACTTCAAGCAATACCACCGATAACGTAACTTACAACTGGGATCTCGGCAACGGAAGCGGTGGCACCACCGAATCCGTTTCAACAACTTATATTATTCCGGGCCAATATGACGTAAAACTGGAAATAACGAATAACGGCCAATGCTCCGATAGCAAAACGGTAAATGCTTTTATAGATGTTAACGAGACTCCTGTTGCCGATTTCGACCTTGTCCCTCCGGAATCGATACTGGAAGATGATAAAGCAACCATCGACTTTAGCAATACTTCCGTTAGCGGCGATGCCCTTAGTTATAGTTGGGAATTCGGCGATAGCCAAACATCCACAACAGCCTCACCAACACATGTTTATACACAAGCGGGAATTTACACGGTTACGCTTGATATAATTACTGCCAACGGCTGTAGCAGCAATATGGAAAAGGAGCTCACCATCCACCCCGACTTTGTTGTTTATGCTCCTAATGCATTTTCGCCCAATGGCGATGGAATGAACGATTTCTTCGAAATTAAAGGAATAGGTTTGAAAGCATATAACCTTCAGGTTTTCTCGCGCTGGGGCGAATTAATATTCGAATCGAACAATATCGAAGATCAGTGGGACGGTAAGTATAATGGTGATTTTGTCCCAACCGGAACCTATGTTTATACCATAAAATATACATCCATGCTCGACAAGGATAAGGTTTTGGAAGGTTCGGTTACGGTATTAAAATAAGTTTATCTCAAAGATATGCAAACCGATAACATTGTATAATTCGGAATTTACTTACTTTTGAGATCTCTCTTGGATTGGATATGTCTATTTACACTCATAACGTTATGGTTCTGATATACGAATACCCTGGTCTTTTTTTGTTAAAATTGTAACCTTTTTGGGTTTTTTAAGTAATATTGTCACAACTATTAATTTAATATGCAACTCGACTTAAACAAAGGGGTTAATTTAAAAATTGAGGGAGAGGCTGGAAAATACAGTACACTTCCTATTGATGTTCTAATTAAAGTTGCCGAGAACCTTCAGAAACTAGTACAAGATATTGCCAAATATGAAATTGATTCTCCATACAATATTGATTTAAATAATTTTAAGATTGAATTGTCAGGATTTAGACATGGCAGTGCCGTACCGGCTTTTAAATTTACACCCAGAGTAAAATTTACCATCGATTCTAATCAGGACGTAGTTGAGCAAAGAAACGTTGTAAACGGTCGGTTTAACCGCTATATGGAAATTGCTGACAATGGGGATTACAGCAAACTGAGAAATGAATGCAAAAATAACATTTCTCGTAATGCGATTGTAAGAAGTTTAGGTAATTTTGCAAACAGTACGGGCAATTCACCTATGTCGTTTTCAAAAATATCGTCTGAGGGGAAAGTAATATCAATATCTAAAGTAAATAAGATTAAACCTAAAGTCATTGAAAGTTTGATTACTAAAATAGAAGATTTAGAGGCTAAGAGCGAGGATAAATTCGGAGTTGCAACTATTAAAGAGGTAACTACTAAGACCGGGCATAAAAGAAGAAAAATTGTTGATGACATAATGGATCATGACGCTACATTATCGTTTTCGTTTAGTGAAATTCAATTTATGGGAAGACAATACGTTTTAAAGGGCGACTTGAACTGCAAGCTTCAAAAGGAAGAGGGTTATTATGTTATTGAAAACAGTATTTTAGATATTGTTGGAACAGGGGACTCTGTTGAGGAAGCGAAGATGTGCTTTTCAGAAGAATTTGACTACATTTATAAAAGGTACAATGAATTAAAAGAGGAAGAGCTAACAAGCCGTACTAAAACTGCTAGAGACTTTATTAATTTGATAATTAGCCAAATAATGTAATATGCCTTTAAAATCTGATAAAATATCGAAGGCACTGCTTAAAAAAGGATTTATTAAAAACAACAAGGATCATAAATTTTATGAGTATTATATTAATGGAAAACAGGTTCTGCATACAAAGTTGAGCCATGGTGCCACGCACGATGTAAAAATTCACTTAATAGGGTTAATGTCAAGGCAATGTAAACTGTCTAAAAATGATTTTCTTGATTTAATAAATTGCCCCTTATCGAAAGAAAAATATAAGCAGTTAATAAAAGCACAGGGACTTCACCTATAGTCTTCAGGGCAAAACTGCACTTTCCCCTCAAAACTCCAGATGCGACCTGAATCGCTTGTTTCCAATTATGATAGAGCGGTGCGCTGTACCTTGGTTCTCTGTTATTGACAATGCTATAAATATTTCGGTGCGCTGCACCTTTCTATTCAGGCTAGTTAATCTTGTTGCTTACTTATTAATTGTATTATGTGTTTCGACTTATTAATTTGCAATCCCGCGTCATCCGAATTTAAATGATACTGCTACAAATGATATCAGTTAGGACAAAATGAATATTGTTGATACAAATTGTTTTGGAATATGTGGGTTATAGCCACCTGTCCAAGGGTCTTGGTATAAAATAATCCAAGGTGCTGAGCACCGTTCCCTAAATTAGGGTCTGCTGAGAAACGCCTAACAAGGTGAGATATATATTGTTACACGATTCTTGTTGATTAGGGATGCAAACTTTTTTCAAGGATTCATTAAAAAAGCCTGCATTTTTTCTAGAAATCTTGTTTGCTAGCCCGTAGTACATCATCTACTTCATTGCTGCGGCTCGCAGTATTATTATACATCTTCACCTTGCGGCTTAGTATATGATGTACTACGGACTTTTTCAGCAGACCCTAAATTAAAAGAAATATTGCTTTATTGGTTGTAGGTCAATTCTTCCCGGTTCGGTAGGCAGGCGTTTCCATGTTCAATGGGGTGGAGCACAGCTCAAATCAATGAATAATTCAAAATTATCAGGTGTGGTTTATGTTTTGCCCTGACGAGGAGTTTTAAAATTCCGTCGTTCTTATAGGATTTTACATATTTTTGCGGCTCAAAAAAATATGTATTTGATGAACGCACTTGAACAACTTAAAAAACTTACTACTGTTGTAGCCGATACCGGTGATTTTCAATCGATGGAAAAATATACTCCCCGCGACGCCACTACAAATCCGTCATTGATTTATCAGGCTGCACAAAACCCGAAATACAAGCACCTTATTGATGACGCCGTTAATTATGCCAAGTCAAGCGAATTCGAAGACGATCGTAGGATGAGGGCTTGTATCGAGAAGTTATCGGTTAATTTCGGCCTTGAGATTTTAAAAATCGTACCGGGCAGGGTTTCAACAGAAGTCGATGCCCGTCTTTCGTTCCGCATTTACGATACTATTTGGTATGCCAAAAGCCTGATGCGCATGTATGAAAAGGAAGGTGTTGACAGGGAGAGGATACTCATAAAAATTGCCGCCACCTGGGAAGGCATAAAAGCAGCCGAAATATTAGAAAAAGAAGGTATTAAAACTAATCTCACCCTTTTGTTCAGCAAAATACAAGCAATAGCATGTGCAGAAGCCGGTGTGCGTTTAATATCACCTTTTGTCGGTAGAATCCTTGATTGGCACAAAATGACCAAGGGTGTAGATCATATTCCAGCCACTGAGGATCCGGGCGTGATTTCGGTTACGGAAATTTATAATTATTATAAAAAATTCGATTATCAAACTGAAATAATGGGAGCAAGTTTCCGCAACAAAGAAGAAATTATCGAACTTGCCGGCTGCGACTTATTGACAATTTCACCTGCCTTGCTGCAAGAACTGGAAAACTCCAATATCAAGATAAACGCAAAATTGAGCAAGGAAAGAGCCGCAAAATCAGATGCCGTTAAAATCAGCCTCGACGAGATGAACTTCCGCTGGTTGATGAACGAAGACCCAATGGCAAGCATGAAACTCTCGGAAGGAATAAGGAATTTCAGCAAGGATTTGAGAAAACTGGAACTTTTTGTCGGCAGGCTGTTTTAGTTAGTGCTGTTTTCCAATGTTTATCGGTGTATGTTCTTTGTCCTTAATATTGATAATATTTCCGAAGAGATTTCTTCTATCGGTTTATTGGTTACATTGATGATATTCCACTTAGAATGGAGACAGTAGATGCGGGAAGCATAATTCAACTCCTTTTTAACATGCTCTTGATCAGCATAATCACCGGTATTTCCACCTAAATAATTATCTCGGGTTTTCCGAAGTTCGGCCAATCGTTGCGAATAAGTCGTGAGACAGAAAACCCTGTCGGGGTCCAGTTTGAAAACCATGTCAGGCACATCGAAGATCCCGGGTTCTTCCGAAGGTGTGTTTTCAAATATAAGAAAACGATTAAACCTTTTTATCAATATCAATTATCAGAGATTGTCAACTCCCAACCCGTTAATTTCATAATACAAAACCCTATTTATAATCCCGATAAATTAGACAGATTTTATTAATTCATTAAATTTACAATGCTTTTTTTTATAAATTTAGCCATTCTAAAAGGCTTGGTTTATTGGTAAAGAACACCTCAACAAGCTTTTGGCGCATATTATACATAAAACCAAAAAATGTCATGAAAAAAGTTCTTCAATTATTGCTGTTGATTTTTGTTCCTTACTTAATTAACGCACAAACTAAAATAAACCAAAACTCAAAGGTTGAAGTGGGCAAACCCTATCCGGTAATTGATGCAAAGTTAAAAAAATACCTTATACATAACGATAAACTTATTAGTTTTAAGTTTGTTAAAGATAAAATAATTGTTCAAACCTTTAATACGAACTCTTTGTCGCTTGAAACAATTAGAACTTATACTGATTTCCCAAAAAAATATGTTATTGAGCACATTGGAATCTATTTCGATAAATGCCTCTTGTTTTATTCTCTCTGGGATAAAAACTTGGAAAAAGAGCAGCTTTTTTACCGGGAACTTGACATGGAAACCGGGCAGTTCATTGAAAAAGGGAAACTTTTATTTAGAACAGGTGGCAAATTAACCGGGACTTTCACGTTAAATCCCGGCTTTTACAATTTTGGGGTTGTTGACAAATTTGATTTTCAATCATCCTATGACGACCAATATATACTAATAAAATACCGTAAAGAACCCGCTAAAAAAAATGATAATATTAATTATGATGTTATTGGGTTCCATGTTTATGATATTTGGATGAATGACCTTTGGGATAAAGAAGTTAAAATGCCTTATACTGAAGGCAAAATGGATAACCTCGATTATTATATCAATGAAAACGCTGATGTTTTCATACTTGCCAGGGTGTTTACTGATAATTCGCATGCGATGAAGATTAAACAAGGTAGGGCAAATTATAGAATGGAACTTCTAAAGATTGAAAAAGACAAAGCTGGTATTGCAAAAACCTCCATCTCTCTTGGAAATAAGCTTATTAATTCTATTACATTATATCAGGGCAGTGACAATAATCTTTTTATAGGTGGCTATTATGCTAAAGAAAGCATAAGCAATGCCGATGGATTGTTCTGTTTTAATATTGACGCCGACGGGCAACTTGTTAATAAAATGACTTATGAGTTCCCATTGTCGTTTTTAAATCAAAATGTTAGCAATAAACAACAAAAGAAGAACAACAAAAAAGCCAAAAAGGACAAGGCTGAATTTGGTTTTTTACATATGACTCGGATTAGTGTTTCAGGCGATGGCTCCGTAACTTTAATAGGAGAACAATCTTTTACCGAAGTTGTGTACGGCGCAAAGCACACCTATACGAATTATTATTATAATGATATGGTTATCAGCAAAATAGATGCCAATGGCAAATTATTATGGAACAAGCGTTTGCCAAAGTTTCAAAAAGGCAGGAATTCAGGAAAAGCGGATATGTCATTTAAACATTTTTATGGCAACGGCAATAATTATTTGCTTTTCCTTGATAATGAATTGAACAGATATATTAAAGATGATGAAAGGCCTAAAGTTCATTTTGCAGGTTCGCGCGCTTGGCTTGCTGCCTATATTATAAACTCTGAAACAGGGGAAGTCTCAAAAAATTACATACTCAATTCCAGAGAAATAAAAGGCGTTCCTATATACCAGTTTAGCACCAACAGGATATCAAAACTTTCAGAATCAGAAATTATTTTCGAAGTATATAAAAAGAAAAAGGAAGATGTCCTTATTAAAGTTAAGTTCTGGTAAACGATTAACAATAGTTGGCATTTTTTTGTAAGCTTTTATTTTGTAGCCCCACCAGGACTCCCCGAGGCAATCCGCTTTCGGGATGAACTTCTCGTCCTGGGTGTTTATATTAACCGAAAAGTAAACCAGTATTTCACCCCAAAAGATACCATTTCGATTAAATAAAAAAGTTTAATCGTTCTTTACTGTACTTTATTATTTGTTCACTAATATCTTGATCTATCATTGCTTTAATATTTTTTGCTCATTAATTGAGCGGTTTATGCTTTTAAGTGTAGTTAGAAGGTGGTTGCCGGCTTCTTCCAAAGCAGCAAAATCATCTTTTAACCCGAAAGCTTTGCGTCTCACATACTCAACACTTCGCTAAACATGACCCTTTTCGTCGCCTCGGTAAGCATTGCAAAAAACGATGGCTAAATTGGTAATAGCCCCGTAAATTAAGTAGTGCCCGGGTAGGTTCTTTCTCATGCTTGCCCACAAATTATGCTACTGCTACACGCATATTATCATAAACCATTTCCCTGAAAACTCCCTTAATAGTTGAAAAAAATGCAACATGTGATTCCATAAATGCTAATGTATCCTGATGCTCATAAAGTAATGAATAGCCGTAATTGCTGTACGAACTTGTAAATACAGCAAGCTGAAATTTGCGCAGCACACCTGATATTGTCAGCTTGACCTCTTCCCAGTCAAACTCGCAACTACTACCGGGTTCATACACTTGGTGGATGATTGCTTCTTGTGTAAGACGTGTTTTACCTCTGGCATTACTGTTGTGGGTTGGTAACTTAGTCATGCAATGTGATAGTGCACGAGAGGCTGTTTTGCATGATGCCAATAACAAATCGTATTGACTAACGCACTTTGAAACCGTCTTGCAGCCTATTCCCAAATCTCTTGTTGTTTAACGCTGGCTAAAGCCATCACGGCAATTATGTAATATTATTTCTTGTTTAGTATACATACTTGACCAGATGTTTTTAAAGATTGGCTTTTCTTTTAAATACTTCCTTATTAATTTTACAAATATCCAAATAATATCTGTACAATACCCGAATATCGTAGTTATTAATGTTCGTTCAGGAATATGCCTTGCGCCAGATTAGGGCTATGCCTCACTGATTTTTCCCTGCCTTGAGAACCTCGACCCTTTTAATCCCTGAGGCCTTTAGTCTTTTAATTTCAGCTTTCGCCTCATCCTTAGTGGAATAATAATTCGTGAAGACTATTAATTCGTCGCTGCCCCGGCCGGAGCCGATACGGCAAAACACAGCATTTTCCTTCATGAGCTTTACTATGTCGCAGGCCACATTGAAATCGTTGGTTTTCGATAAAACAACGTAAAACTTGTCCTTTATGACAATCTCTTCCTCAGCAGCTTTGTTCTTTATGTTAAACCGGGGCAAAGGGCTTTGCTCATCGAGGCGCTCTCGCTCGTTTTTATAAATCTTTCCGGGCAATATCTTTAACTTTTTAAGTTGGTTTTCCTTTCCTCCCTTGGGTTGTGCCTGTTTGAATCTTATAGCCCTGTTTTTTTCCACTACTTTGAAAACAACAAACTCAGGACTGGGCAATTCCACTTTCAGATCATTTTTCACTATCCTGAAATCCTTTCCGAAAACATTGGGGATCCTCAAGAAGTAAACATTGTTGCCGGGAGCAAAAAGCACAAAGCTGCCATCCTTCTTGGTAAAAGCCGAATAAGTGTTGCCGTCGTTGTTGAAGGCTGTAACCTTTATGTTGGCCATATCCCTGATTTTTTGGTTTTCCAGCACGTATTTGCGTTGGCTCAGCTCAATTTTACCTTCTATTCTTGAGGCTTTTTGAAAGGGTATATAAAGCACATCGGTTTTAGTGACTTCAATATTTTCGGCGGTTTTATTAATATAAAAATACTCTTTTTGATCCTGCAAAGGTGTGATGCTGAGTTCGTAAAAACCCATGGGGATGCGGCTGAAAATCACGTTTCCCTTATCGTTTGAAAGCAATGTGAGGTCAATGGGAAATTCAGGATTCCTGTTCTGGTCGGCTGAATTCACAAGCAGCAATCTTGCTTTGACATTAGGAATTCCTTCCTCAAGATTATCCCTCTTGCCATTGCCGTTATTATCCCTGAAGAAAACGATTTTTATTCTCCTTAAATCTTTTTGCCATTTCTTATAATCGGATTTGCCCCACTTCTTCTTAATGGAAAACTCCGTATAATAATAACTTGCATCAATATTGCTACCTTTGTATTCCTGATTGAGATATGTATATGTCCCTCCAGCCACTACATACCAGTCTTTATAAACATAGGCCTCGATTTTGGGGTTTATGTTAATAGAACCGTATCTTAAATCGAAGCGATAGGCAAAATTGGCAAAAAGGGTAAGGTTAACTCTCCCCTTTAAAATTTGTTTTATCGCATAAGGCGAAATGTTTGCGCTGTTGTTGGAGGCATCGATGGCGAACTGATAGATTCCGGTATTTACCATGGGGCCATAATCGTAGGCAAAGCGCAAGCCGTAACCGCCCAGGTTCAAATCGCCCAAAAGATGGAAATCGTAACGCAGTTCTTTTGTTTCTTTGGTTTCCTTATAATAAATATCGCCCATACCGGCTTTAATGCCCAGCGTTAAGTAGCGTCCTATAAACGAATGATATTCAATACGATACTTACGGACACTATAAATCGATTTCTCATCAGAATTGGAAATGGGTTTCAAGGATTTATAATATTCCATGCTAGGCCCGGCAGACCACCTATGGACCTTGCTCGAATACGAATGATAAAAAATGCTGCCAAACTGATCGTGAAGGAGAGAGCTCGGGAGCTTATAACCCTCATAACTCATATAATAAAAGTTCTTGTTTGTATTAACGTATTTGAAGGTAAAGAACTTCTTTTCGTCGGAGGTGGCAAGATTAAGCTTGGTTTTGAAATTCAAGAGTCCCATTTGTGGCCCGGGCATATTCGGGCTTCCGTAATTATTGCTGAACTGCAAAACAACGCTCTTCGACAAACGACCGTAATAGTTTATGTCCCAGGCAATTCCGCTAAGCGAATATTTATTGGTGAGATAATGGTTTTCGTTATAGGCGTATAAAACAGCGCTCATATAATGGTTTTTTGCCAGCTTGATCTTATTTGAATGATAAATGAAGGAGGCAGTATTTATCTTTCTCAGCCCATCGGCATCGTAGGCCGCGGAGGCCTTCATGTTCAGGTCGTTCTTTTCATAAATATAGCCTATTGCACCTCCGGCCTTGGGATCTGTGAAACCATAACTTGCAAAACCTTCCAAGCTTCCGGTTTTGCTAAGGCGGATTTTGTGGGCAACCATAATGCTGTTCCTGTTATATAAATTTCGCCCAAGCATGGAACTAAACGCCCCCAGGCCAATTCTTAAATCATTATTGGAATAAAGAAAATTATAATATGAATTTGCTATGATGTTCTCTGTTTGTGTAAGGTCATAATATGTAAAATTATACCTGAAACTGCTTTCGTCGCCAAGTTTGGCGATGCCGTTGGTTTTAATAAATGGCAAGACCTCGCTGTTTTTGTTAAAAGTCCTGAAACCTGCTTCAAGCTGGTGGGGCAAGGTCATGTCGATCTCGAAAGGATCGTAGTTGTCGGAATATTTTTCTATAATAACAGCCCTATAAATTCTTTTACTATTGGCTTTAGCATAAATCTGGATTTTGCTTAGTTCAAAAATCCGTTCTTCGTTATAATAATAAATTGCTGTTAAATAGAGTGTTGTGTCAGTATGAGGGCCAAGAACCACATAGGCGGGCGAATCGCTTTCGTCACGGGCAATAAGTTTTATCTTTCTGTCGGGAATAATATCGAGACTAATGGTATCGCTGATATTACCATTGTTTATGATTCTTATGTCGAAGTTCAGTCTGTCGCTCCCGGGGAAAAAATACAGCCTCTTTTGTGGAACTTGCACATCCCAATCGTGAACCGGCCTGGTTTTCACATCGAAGGTTCTGCTCGACAATAATTGGTTTTCATCGGTAAACAACTGCAACTCAACCTTATAATTTATCTCCGAACTTGCCGAAAACGGAATTTTAATTCTTAATGGTATGGAAACACTATCACCTGGGTTTATTGATATCGCTTT
>JAADIS010000104.1 GCA_013151215.1 Chlorobiota bacterium
GTCCATGTATCCGTCATCACATCGCCATCGGAGCCATAAGCATCGTTCATTGCCATACAACCGTTCATTGTTATGCCGCCGAAAGTCCTTTTAATATTGTTTGCATCAGCTTCCGTCAGAATATCATTCATATCGTCCTGACCTTCCATTGGAGGGTTCCAGCTTTGGTTTATTGTTGACATGAGAGTTGCAACCGCACCTGAAGGCTCGCCATTGTTTTCGGCTCTGAGCCATGCCTCAGCAAAACATGTTGTCCCAACGAAATTCCCGTTCACACATGCTACCGAGATAATAAACGGCAGCTTATCGTTATTTACAAGGGCATTTACGTTATTGTTCGAAAAACCCGATGTGCCCCATGATGTATTACTTCCGTGTCCGGTATAATTAATAATGGAGGCACCGCTGTTTATCGCGTCGGCCACTTGTGCCGGTGTGGGGTTTCCGTTTTCGTCCTCACCGCCTTGGGAGCCATCAAAAAGCTCATAGGCATAAGCATAAGTAAAGGGCAATAACTTATTGTTGGAGATATTCCTTATATGCTGATAATCTAATTCATTGTCGTCCCCCGGCCCCTGGTCGGAAGCAATACCGATGGCATCATCATAGCAGCCCGACGTTGTTATTGGATATCTCTCATAGTCGATTGTTCGCTGAACCTGTGTGGCAACATGCTCAGTGGTTTGAGCGGAAAAACGGCCTACGAACAGATCCGGATAATGATCGTTTCCAACTATATATGAATAGTCAACATCCGAATCGTTTCCTCCTATAGTGCTAGAAGGCACCTGTTGGGCATCACCAACCAAAAGCACAAATGTCAAACCGTTATCATTATAATAATCTGCAATATATGTTTTTATTTGAGCAGCGTTGCCAATGGTTGCAACATCAACTATTTCCACATTTGTCCCGGTTTTAATTTTCCAGTCGATATACGGATCCATTTCGCTCATAAAAGCACCATAACTAATTATCAGCATATTCCCATCTTCCTCAACAGGAGCATATCTTAATGTAACAGCCTGATAATTAATAAACTGGCGATTATAGACCGCATCAAACCTACTATCAACTGCCAAAGGGGCTGTAGTTGCCGGGAGAGTATTTATTGTTGATTTTCCGTTGGCGACAATATGTAGCGTAATTAGGTAATAAACCCTGAGCGTCCTGCTCACGGCATTATAAACAAAAGGGTTGAACAATACTGTTTGCCCCCTGAGATCCCTTATTATGTACGGATCCCTTAAATTTGCCGGATAAGTTGGGGAAAACTCGTCTCTTTGATACTGCGGACCAAATTCATAAGCAATATCATCGGGGTTTACTGTTCTGTCAAGATTGCCTTTTGAAGGTGCGATAAGGACATCATTATATTCCACGAATTTTGCATCCACGACTTCCACTTTCATCTTTGCCCGGGCAGGAATTACCAGGGAACTACTGTAAAACGGCAAAGCAGGGCTTCCTTTATGCAATCTAATAGCAGCATGGCCGGAATTAATAACCCAGGCCGTTCCACGACTTGTTTCAACTTCATTATACCAAAAACCATCCAGGTTCAATTGTAAAGTTGATTCGTCAATGTTTGAGCCAAGCAACTCTATACCGCTATTGCCGCCTGTTGATTCCACAACCCTAAGCCAATTGTCGGCTTGGACCGAGGCAAACATGCCTAAAGCCGAAATCAACAATGCAAAACGTCTCATATAATTAGAATTTATTGTTTTAACGAATACCGATCTCTTTATGATCATTTATTTTGCCCTTTTTAACGTCATCGCTTTTTAGCAAGACATAAACCGCTTGTCCATTAATTTTATCGATACCGTTAAGCAGGGTCAATTCAGTACTCTGGGCGGAAACTATTTCCAAGGAGGCCGCACGGGCTGTGGCATCAATTTCAAGGGCTAATAAGCCAGGGTCATAAGTACCTAACAACAATAGCATTAGCCCTAAGCTTAAAATAAACTTTTTCATCTGTGTGAGTATTTGGTTCAAATTAACTGCAAATAAACAAATTCCAGCAATAAATGTATGACATATATTGCCAAACCGTAGTTGCCTCAGATGTGATAAGATAGTGGAAAACGATCCGTTTTTATAATTTGGGGCTATAGCTTCACGCTGTTGAAATTCCTCAAAAGGAAATTCACGGGATAGATAGTTGCCAAAAAGCCTATCAGCTGAACGGTCGTAAATACATAAACAAATTCAACGAGCTTCATTTTTACCGGATAAGCATCAATAATAAAGTCGCCCTCGCCCGAGCCAAGGCTTACTATCCCGAATGTTTGCTGCACATACAAAACCACGAAGCCCAGAAACAATCCGAAAAGGCCCCCTGCAAGGCTGATGAGCATACCTTCGATAGTGAAGATGTTTTTAATGAGTTTCTTGTCGGCCCCCATGCTCTTAAGCACGGCTATATCCTTCTTTTTTTCAACAATCAATATCGATAGCGAACCTATCATATTAAAGGATGCCAAGACAAGAATGAACACAAGTATAAAAAATATCGCAGTTTTTTCTGAAGTCATCACCTTAAAGAGGGCAACATTTTGTTCGTATCGGTTTTTAACAATAAACGAATCGCCCAATATGCTTTTGAGCTGCTGCTGAACCATGTCATTGTCGGCATTATCGCCGGTAAACACCGCCAATGATGTGATCTCGTCATCATAATCCATGAGCTCGCGCGCGAAATCCAGGGGAAGGAATATATATTTTTCGTCAAACTCCTGTTGTACGGAAAAAACCCCGGCCGGGTGCACGGATTTTTGATTAAATGCCGTAGCGATATTAAAGGAGGATTTATTCCCCCTTTTAGGGACATATATATTTAAAAATTCGGCGACATCCCCGGGATAAAGGTCCAAAAAATAAGCTACTCCCGCACCCACCACTGCATAGTTCTGCCCGGCGTCTTTTAATATAAAATAACCGTCAACCACCATGCTGTCAACGCCTGATAGCGAAGGGAAGTTCTCATCTACGCCTTTTATCTTTCCTATAAACTGTTTATCGCCATATTTGAACAAAGCGTCCTCCTCAACAACTTCGGAATAATCGATCAGCCCCTTTATCTCTTTTATTTTTCCTTGAGGGATACTGTCGGTGGAGAACGTCTTTCCCTTGAGGGCAGTAATCTCAAAATCGGGATTAAAAACACCATAAAGGCTTTTGATTACGCTCTCGAATCCGTTAAATACCGATAAAACAACGATTAGGGCAAAGGTCCCGACCACCAAGCCAATAACAGAAACAGAAGAAATGATATTGATTAGGTTGTGTGATTTTTTCGACACCAGATACCTTTTTGCTATAAAAAAAGACGTTTTCATCAGAGCTTAAAACAAAATTTTCAGCAAATATGCACTTTTTTGGCTGTTTACTGCTATAAATTCCGGCCATTACTGTTGTAATATTGCAATCTAATTTATTTTGTTTAACTATTTAACTATATATCTAAATGAAGATTGCCGCCCGTAGTGATAATTATCAGGTTTTGGTAAACGACGAAGTTGTTTTGCTAAAACAGAACTTTTCAGGTAGCCGGCCGATAAAAATCGGGAAATTCATAGGGGCATCAAATTGTGGTTTAATAAGCAGTGACGAGAAATATGCATTTGTCGGAGGTTATGGGCTTATGGTTATCAACATCGACAACTTACTTAACAATATCGAGGGGAACCCTAAAAAATCGATAAGGATTTATTTCAGGGACGAAAACAAGAAGTTTTGGATAAACAAGATATGGCAGGACGAATCCGGGGACGAACAGACTTTTTGTTTCGCGTCAAATTTAAAGCAGTATTGTTTTAACGTCAATGAGGCTTCGTTATATGAAATTGGGAGTCAGGCCCTTGAGACTAAAAAAACAAAAACAACCGCTTGATCTCATTTCCATGCCTTGGCCACAATGCCCGTACCTGTTTTATGTTTGCCCTTGACATCAAAATAGTTCAAGACCAGGCTAAGGGGGAAAGTGAGCAGATAATAAAAAGGTAAAAGCACAAAAAACAAATAAGTTGTATTCAGCATGACGACAGGGTACTTCATGCTCAATTTCCAGGAGAGTTTCCCGGATGTTCCATACTGGTAATAAACCTCTGATTTCTGGAATCCGACCCTGGCTAGCTTTGCTTTGATCTCATCAATTCCATAGCCGTCCCTTACATGTTCGTCGATAAACGACTGTTTTCCATCATGTTCCCCATGTTCGTGATCGTGCTCGTGAACATCCGAGCCCCCCTGGTCTGAAGGTGTTGAAACCAAAAGCATCCCTCCTTTTTTTAGTGAACGATAAAAATTACCAAACACTTTTTCATCCTCTTCTATGTGCTCCATAACATCAACACAAATGATAAGGTCGTATTTGCCCGGCTTGCTAAACTTCGTCAAATCGGCCAAACCGAAAGAGGCATTGCTTAGCCCGGCCTTATTAAAAAAACTGTTGCAATCGTCTATTTGCTCCTGCTTTACGTCAACACCTTTTATCGTCCAATCCTTGTTCCTGGAAGCCAGGAAATAATCGTATTGCCCGAAACCTGAACCTGCGTCCAGGATATCCTGAGGGCCAGCCACGGTTTTCTCCCATAGTTTAATTTCTTTGCGGATATGCCATGAACGGAGCAAAAGCATATCCAGCATCCTGTAAAACAACTTCCTCAACAGAGGTGTTGAATTAAAAACCTTGCCTAATTTTCTTTTTATGGGGTCGTATTTCATTTTTTATCGTAAAATTCTTTGTGCCAAGTATTAATTCTTTGTTTTGTCGGGATATCTCATTTTCGATGGCAAATAAAATCCCCTAAGCATATTTAATCTGCCCTTGGCCGAAAAATATTTGCACAGCCTATGCCCCGCAAATTATTCCTTTAGTAGATTATCGATATTTTCTATATAGTCCAGCGAATCGTCGATAAAGAAAGCGAGATTTGGCACTATCCTCAATTGATGTCGGATTTTATTGCCCAGCTTACCGCGGATCTCAGAAGTATGCTTGCGTATATTCCGCAATGCGGCTTCTTTGTCTTTTGAGGCGAACAAGCTCAGATAGACCTTTGCAAGGGACAGATCGGGCGAGATATTCACTTTAGTTACCGTTATCATTGCTCCTTTGGCAAGATGTTGCATTTCAGCTTGAAAGATCATGCCCAAATCCTTTTGCAGCAATTTGGTGATTCTTTCCTGTCTTTTAGATTCCATGCGGCAAAAATATAAAATAATTATTTTGATCTAACCTAATTAATTCATGCGTTTAGCTTGATGCAGATACGAGGCGTCTAATACTGACGATATAACAGTCTATTTCAAAGGTTTAGCATAGAAGCAGATGCGTTAAAATAAATGCACTTTAGTAAAAAATAACAAAAATCAGATCTTGGGAATACTTTTGCTCCTTGTGGTGAAAAAACACCGGCACGGGTAATTTGCACTAGCGAACAATTTAATCACATCAGATAAAATAGCGGAAAAGCCTTATCTGGCAACTTCAACTATCTCGTATCCTTCAACAATATCGCCCACTTTTATATCATTGAATTTCTCGATATTAAGTCCGCATTCGTAGCCGGCTGCAACTTCCTTTACATCGTCCTTAAATCGCTTGAGCGACCCAAGCACCCCGGTATAAACAACTATGCCGTCCCTGATAAGTCGGATGTTGGATTTGCGGTTTATTTTTCCGTCAAGGACATAACAACCTGCGATGGTGCCGACTTTGGTGATTTTGAAGGTTTCCCGCACCTCGATGTTACAAACGATCTTCTCTTCCATTTTAGGTGCCAGCATACCTTTGATAGCCTCGCTTAATTCCTCGGTTGCCTGATAGATAATTGAGTACAACCTTATGTCGATCTGCTCTTTTTCAGCAAGTTTCCTGGCCTGGGGAACAGGTCGTACCTGGAACCCGATGATGATGGCATCGGAAGCCGAGGCCAGCATGATATCCGATTCGGTGATCGCGCCGACGGCTTTATGTATAACATTTACCTGGACTTCCTCGCTTGTAAGCTTGAGCAGTTCGTCGCTTAGGGCTTCAACGGATCCGTCAACATCACCTTTTATGATAAGGTTCATTTCCTTAAAGTCGCCGATGGCTATCCTGCGGCCAATTTCATCAAGGGTGATATGTTTTTGAGTGCGCAGGCTTTGTTCGCGTATAAGCTGCTGGCGCTTGCTGACAAGGACCTTGGCTTCTTTCTCGTCGAGCATTACATTGAAGATATCACCGGCTTGGGGAGCACCGTTCAGGCCAAGAATCACTACCGGGACCGAGGGCCCTGCGGTGTTTTTGGGTTTGTTCCTTTCGTCGTACATTGCTTTTACCCTGCCATAAACCGGGCCTGCAATGATAATATCACCTTTTTTCATGCTACCTTCCTGAACAAGGACGGTTGATATATAGCCGCGCCCTTTATCGAGGGTGGCCTCGATAACAGTTCCTTTTCCGGGCTTGTTGGGGTTGGCCTTTAATTCAAGCATTTCTGCTTCCAGCAATACTTTGTCAAGCAGCTCTTCAATGCCGGTCCCGGTAATGGCCGATATTTCCTGCGATTGGAATTTGCCTCCCCAGTCCTCGACAAGAATGTTCATTTGTGAAAGCTGGTCTTTTATTTTATCGGAACTGGCGCCGGGCTTGTCCATTTTGTTGAAAGCAAAAACAATAGGTACGCCGGCAGCCTGCGCATGGTTTATTGCCTCGCGGGTTTGCGGCATCACGCTATCGTCGGCGGCAATAACTATAATTGCAATGTCGGTAACCTTTGCCCCCCTGGCGCGCATGGCAGTAAATGCTTCGTGCCCGGGGGTGTCAAGGAAGGTTATGACTTTACCGGCAGAGCTTGTAACCTCATAGGCCCCGATATGTTGTGTTATTCCGCCAGCCTCGCCGGCAACAACGTTTGCCTTACGTATATAATCCAGCAATTTTGTCTTGCCGTGGTCAACATGGCCCATTACGGTAACAATGGGGGCTCTCTCTTGTAAATCTTCGGGTTTGTCCTGAATTTCCTCGATTTCCAGGCTGTCGCTGTCGTCAACACTTACAAACTCGGTCTTAAACCCGAATTCCTCGGCCAGCAAGGCAATGGTCTCGGCATCCAGTCTTTGGTTGATGGAAACGAACAAACCTACCTGCATACATGTCTTGATAATCTCAGTGACACCGATATCCATCATGTTGGCGAGCTCGTTGGCAGTCAGGAATTCCGTAACTTTCAATATGCCTTTTTCTTCAGCGGAGCGCTCCATTTCCTCACGAATGTTCTCGGAAACGTGATCGCGTTTTTTTCTTCTGTATTTCGACGATTTTGATTTTCCCGTCGGCGAAAGCCTGTTGAGGGTTTCTTTTATTTTCTTTTGAATGTCCTCGGCCGAGGGCTCCACTTTTGCCTGACGCTTCTGCCCTCCCGGTTTCCCGCGTTTGTTGCCCTGATATTTTTTATTGGGGTATTGTTGGTTCTTGCCTGTTTTGGCATTGGCGTTTTCAGCATTTGCTGCTTGCGGCTTGATGCGCTTTCTTCTTTTTTTGTTTTTGCCGCCGTGAGTGTCCGACGAGGACGCCACCGGTTTTTTCTTCTTCGGCGTGGCCGAGGGAAGGTCGATTTTCCCTAATACCGTTGGCCCGGTAAGCTTTTGATGCTTGGTAGGGATAAAATTGTCGTCATTTTTCACAGCTTTCTCCGGGGTGCCGGCTACTTCTTTTTTTGTTTCGGCAAGCGGGGCAGTTTTCTGTTCGGCCTTTCTCTCCTCCTTGACTTTATTCTTTATTTCGCTTTTCTTAGGTATATGAGTGGCCTTTCTCTTTTCTTCAGCCTCTTTGCGCTTTTCTTCCTTGGTTTTTTTCTTGGGGCGGGTTCTCATGTTAATTCCTTCAAGATCAATTTTCCCCAATACCTTAATGTCTCCGGATTCTTCTTTTTTTGGTTTACCACTCTGAGGTTCAGGGGTTTCTTCTTTTTTATCATCAACAACCTCAGTTGTGTCCTTTGAAGGAGTTTCTTCCTTTACTTCTTTGGCTTGCTCGATATCAACAGCAATATCTTCGCTCTTTTTTTGTGTTTCAACAGGTTTTTCTTCGGCAGGCGTTTCGGTTGCCGGCTTTTCTTTCTTATCTTCTATCTTTGGTTCTTGGGGATCCTTTGTTTCAGCCTTTGGTCTTTCTTCGGTTTTTTGTTCTTTTTCAACTACTTCAGCAATGGCTGCTTCTACAATATTTCCTTCTTTCACTACCTTTGTTTCCTCAGGATTTTCTTTTGCCTCAGGTATTAGGTCTTCTTTTACCGTAACAGGATTTTCTTTGACTTCCTCAAGTTCTTCTTTTGTTTCAAGGGTTTCATCTTTTGTTTCAAGGATTTCTTCTTTCGGGACGGCAGCCTCTGCTTTTTCTACTTCTTTCTCTTTTCGTACGTTTTCTTTTTTGCCCAGGCCAAGATTGGTGATGAATAGTTCTTTTGGGATCTCTATATCTTCAGTTTCTTCTTTGACTTCCCTGGCCTTTTCCCCTTTGATGGTAATAGGCCCTTGTCCGAGGAATTCCAGATTGCGCTCCTTAGAGGCTTGTTTCAATGCTTTTTCGTCCTGAAACTCATCTTTGAGCATAGCATACATTTCAGGTTGGAGTTTGGTGTTTGGGTTTTTTACAATCTCAAACCCTTTTCCGCTCAGGAACTCCACAACAGTATCAAGGCCAATATTGAATTCCCTTGCTGCTTTACTAAGTCTTATTACCTTTAATCTATCGGACATATATGCTAATTAATTATTATTCCTTTTTTAATACACAAACGAAAAAGCCTATAAAAGTAAGTGTTTTATTCGAATTCGCTCTTAAGTATTCTCGTTACCTCAAGAATTGTCTCTTCCTCAAGGTCAGTTC
Source organism: Chlorobiota bacterium (assembly GCA_013151215.1). Taxonomy (GTDB): domain Bacteria; phylum Bacteroidota; class Bacteroidia; order Bacteroidales; family F082; genus BM524. The sequence continues at coordinate 8,885 of JAADIS010000104.1, forward strand.
TTTTTATTAGTTCTTCAAGGCTTAGGTCGAGTACGCTCTTGGCCGTGTCGCAACCAATAGCCATGAGCTCGTCAATTATCCACTGATCTATCTCATCGTTAAATTCTTGAAGGTCAACATCTTCGCTTTCGCTCTCCGTATCGCGATAAACATCAATTTCGTAGCCTGTAAGCTTGCCTGCAAGCTTAATATTAAAGCCGCCTTTGCCAATTGCAAGCGAAACCTGGTCGGGTTTCATGAACACATCGGCCTTGCTGTTTTCCTCGTCGATTTTTATTCCTGTGATTTTAGCGGGCGACAAGGATCTTTGTATATAAAGCTCACGGTTATTGGTGAAGTTGATAACGTCGATGTTTTCGTTCTTCAGCTCGCGAACGATGCCATGGATGCGCGAGCCTTTCATCCCGACGCATGCCCCAACGGGATCTATGCGGTCGTCGTACGATTCAACGGCTATCTTTGCCCTCTCGCCGGGAACCCTAACTATATTCTTTATGGTTATCAAGCCATCATAAATTTCGGGAACCTCGGCCTCGAAAAGCCGTTCGAGGAAAATAGGGGATGTCCTCGACAAAATGATTATAGGATTGTTGTTCCTAAGGTCAACTTTGGAAACTACCGCCCTTATGGTGTCGCCTTTGCGGTAATAATCCGAAGGTATTTGTTCCGATTTCGGCAATACAAGCTCGATGTCTTCGTCGTCAACAACAAGAATTTCTTTTTTCCAGACCTGATAAACCTCAGCCGTTATAATTTCGCCAACCTTTTCCTTATACTTTTTGAACACGCTGTCTTTTTCGTAATCAAGAATTTTAGAAACAAGGTTCTGGCGGATTGATAGTATCTCCCTTCTTCCGAAATCCCCAAGTTTTATTAGTTCGGAGACTTCTTCACCAACTTCAAAGTCGGGCTCGATCTTAATTGCCTCGGAAAATGGAATCTGCAGGTTCTCGTCTTCAACTTCGTCATCCTCGACAATTTCGCGATACCTCCATATCTCAAGGTCGCCCTTATCGATATTTACGATTATATCAATATTGGCGTCCTCGCCATATTTCTTTTGAAGCAATGCCTGGAAAATCTCTTCCAGGATGTGCATCATAGTTTCCCTGTCGATATTTTTAAATTCCTTAAACTCAGAAAAAGTTTCGACTAAATTTATTGTATCCATTTTTTAATTTTTTCTTATTTAGAAAATAATTATGCCTTTGGCAAGTTTAATGTCGCTAAGCGAAATCTCAATACTGTCGCCCACAAGCATCTTTTTGCTTTTGCGTCCCGATTTCTTGACAACCTCCTCCATAACAATAAGATTCGAATCGCTAAATGATTCCAGTATCCCTCTTTTGACAGTGCCGTCATTCAGATGAAGCTCGATAGTTTTATCAATGTATTTATTATACTGACGATGCAAGACAATTGGTTTCTCGATGCCGTAGGAAGACACGCCCAGGCTGAAGTCTTCGGTCTCCCTGTCGAGGTTTCCCTCGATAAATCGGCTTATCTCGACGCATTGGCCTATATTAACACCCTGTTCCCCGTCAATAGTAACAGAGATGTTGTTGTTGGCCCCCACGCTTATTTCAACAGCAAAAAGAGAAGTCCCCTTTACTGCCTGCTCAACCAAACTCTTTATTTTTGTATTACTTATCATATAAAAACTGAGGGGACACTAAGCCCCCTCAACATTAATATTCTATCTTCCTTAGTTGTCCGACAAGGGTTCGAACCTTGACCGGCAGAACCAAAATCTGCAGTGCTACCGTTACACCATCGGACATTCGGGCTGCAAAGATACATGATTTTTTTATTTTGCAAATTGATGAAGTGAATTATTTTTGCAACAGCGGTTAAATATCAAACCCCTAAGGGGATAAAATAACGTTCTTATGTATAATGAACTGAGTACCAGTAAAGAACTGGAAAATATAATAAGTGTCAACCCTGCTGTCGTCATATATTTTTATAGCGACAAATGTGCGCCATGTGTGAGCTTAAGGCCTAAAGTTATGGAATTGATGGATAAAAGATTCCCGAAAATAGTATTGGCTTATGTAAATTCAGCGAAAAACCCCTTGCTTCCTGCCAAATATACCGCTTATTCAAGCCCTACTTTGATCATATTTTTTGAAGGAAGGGAATACAGGCGGGCAAGCAAATATATCTCGATACCGCAACTTGCCGAGACTATTTCCAGACCCTATAATATGATTTTTGAATAATTTGATGGTTCATGCCGGGGATAGCTGGAACCTGCTCGGGTTTGAACAAACCATCGTCTTTTACAACAGTCTTGGTTTTATGCACCTTTGTTCGGTCATGAGCGAAACCCCGGGCCCTAAACCCGGAATTCCTTGAAGTTGCTCTCGTTAATAATAGGGTAATTTCCTTTAAAAACATTGCCGAGGTTGCCGTCGATGGCCAATTTATCGCCAACGGTGAAATGATAATTGGTAAAGCTGCATACTTTTTTGTCCTCATAAACCGTCATGCTGCTACAATTGACTATTGATGTTTTGCCAAGGCGCGTTGCGGTAACCGCCGCATGTGAGGTGGCACCTCCCTTGGCTGTCAAAAGCCCGTCGGTGGCAAAAATCATTCCTATGTCGTCGGGGACCGTGTCGGGACGGACCAGGATTATGTTTTCCTTAGGGAACTTACGGCGCAGCATTTCTATGTCCTCCATGTCAAATGCAAGCCTGCCGTTCAAAGCACTGCCCCCGATGCCTATACCTCTTCCTGTCAGCATCATTTCTTCGGCAGGCAGGTTGAAGATCTTGATAGTGCTCTTGGCATACATGTCCAAATCCCTGATCTGCAGTATGTATAAGTCATCGGGGTTTTCCGACTCGAAGGTAAATTCAATCTCCTGTGGGCTATAGCCATGCTCCTCCGTTAGCTGTATCCCGATATCTTCCAGTCGCTTGTAAATTTCAGGGAACATGTTTTCGAGCGTGTCCTTGTTTATATCGCTGCCTCCTATTTGCGCATTGCTGATGTGCATCGGCTTAACAAGCCCTGCAACAATATCCTCCCCCTGGCTTTGAAGAGTGAAATCGCCATAAAGCTCAACGCCTTGTTTTCTTTCCTTAGGGTTCTTGGTGAAGGTTACACCTGAACCGGACGTTGCTTTCAGGTTTCCGAAAATCATTTCCTGAACGACCACCGCAGTTCCCCATTCGTTGGAAATCTGAAGGTTTTTCCTATAAACCTCGGCTCTTTCCGATGACCATGATTCAATAACAACATTGATGCTCGTAAGTAGTTGCTTAAAAACATCTTCTTCAAAAACGATATTGTTTTCTTCGAGGGTTTTCTTGTATTCATAGGCGGTCCCGCGCATCTCGACAGCTTTGAAATCCACTTTCTGTTTTGCATTATACCTAAGCTTGCAACTTTCCATCACCTGGTCGAAGGTGTCGCGCTCCATTCCGAATGCCATTCCCCAGCTTTGTATCAAGCGGCGGTACGAATCCCAAGCCGACCACTCGAAGCCTTTGATCTTACTCAGGCTTTCGGTTACTTTATCGTTAAGTCCCACGTTCAGTATGGTATCCATGGCCCCGGGCATTGATATGGCAGTCCCGGACCTTACTGATAGCAGCAGAGGGTTTTGCGGGTTGCCGAATTCTTTTGATGAGGCAACTTCCACCCTGTGCAGGTTAAACCTGATCATGGAATGCAGTTCGCTCAATAATTCGGGATGCCCCATTATTGCCTTATAGTTCCTGAAAACTTCGGTGGTTAACACAAAACCGGGAGGAACCGGAAAACCTGCCATGCGCAGTTTTTTTAAATGATAGGCCTTCGATCCCATAAAGACCTGGTTGTCAACTTTTGGATTCGGTACCCTAAGGCGCGTGATAACCAAATCCGAATTATATGACATGATTTCTTGAATAACCTCAGGTTTCAGGTTGTCGGCCATTCTCCGCAAGGACACCAGTATTTTAGAAGTAAAATTGTCCAGCGGCTGCACTAAAAATGCCTCTGACAAGGCAGTGCGATAAAATCCCTCGGAGATTTTATTGCTGTTGTTGGCAAACTTTTCGCCCGTTAATTCAGTATCCCCCTTCGATTTTAATATCTGGGGAATTATTGTGTTAAGCGGGCCTTCGTAAGTGTTGATGAAGAACCTTTCAATGGTTCGTTTTATGTCTTCGGCAATAAACTGGAAGATGTTGATATACTGGTCGAAAGAAAAACTTTGTGAGCGCAGGCTGTATTTCAGCATCAATAAATTCGAATTAAAGCTTTGGTTTGTAATACCATCAAGCTCAAGGCCTTCCCTGAAATAATCGAGTATGAAATAAATATTGTTGAGGGTTTTTGCAGAGATATAGTTGAGGTTGATTTTGTCAACAACCTCTTCCATAAGCCTTGTGGCAATGTTTTCCAGGCGGAAAGTAAGGCCCAGCGCCTCAAACTTTGGCTCGCGGTAAACACCGTACATCGAAGGGATGCCTATTGCAATGTGCCTTTTGTGATAAATGTTTTCCCAGCTCTTGCTTGGTTTGGGATCAAAGATGATATCCTTTAATGTTTTCATGAAACCATAAATATGATTGATCGATTTCTCGACATCACTGGTTTCGAGGGCCTTTTTGAAACTCCTCACCTCTTTTTCCCCAAAATACGAGTAACGGCTCAAAAGACTTATGATATCGACGGTTTCAAATGAGTATTTTTCTTTAAGATGATCGTATAATATCCTGATGTCCTTTAATCTTTCCTTGCTGATATGACTATTGCCGGGGAGTTGGTCTATCAATGTCTCGAACTCCTCCTTTTCCAAGTCTATCAATTCCTCGGGGCTGCAGTTTTGTCCCTCGCACAGGGCAACAAGCATTTTATGAATGGGCGCAAACCATTGGCTGTCCTTGTTGATAGTGCTATAAACATTATGAGGCAAGGTGTCCTTTAGCATCTCAAGCTTGCCGTCGTACCAAAACCTGAAAATCTTCAAGGTCAGGCCTATCAATGTATTATTGCTCTCGGTATGCACTTGTTTTCGGAGGAAGTGCACCAGTTTGTCCTCGCGGTGCGAGACTTCGTCCATGGTGGTGGTAACCTTTCGTATTTCTCCCTCGGCGCCTATTTCATTAAAATAAACAGGGAAAATACGAGTAAGCTGTTTTACCTTTTTGTAATAAGGGGCAATATTCGAGTTAAGTATCTTGGTAATGTCCCTTTGGAAAAGGTCGGTGTCGTTTATGAATATCCCGCCCAGGCGGAGGTTTACTATCAAAGCCGAGAGCAGTTTTTCCATATCGGATTCGGAATACTCGATCAGCTCGAGCCAAACCCTTATGTTTTTTAAATGGTTGCTGTTGACAGAAAGCTGCCAGTCTTCGTTAACGAATACCATGCCGGGGGTTTCAAAGCCGAAGCCGATAAGCTTGTTCTCAAAATAAGGAGTGAGGTTGCCGGGCTGTTCTTTCTCAATATCGATAATCTTCTTCCCGAGCGTTTGGAATATATCCAGTATCGACGAGCCGTGCTCCTTCCGCAATGCTTCGGCAAAGCTGAAGATCTGATCGGTGAAATCCTTGATCTCGTCAATATCAAGTTCGTCAATCGTTTGTTGCAGCATTTTGTCGAGCTCCCAAATCAGGCGCTCGCGCATGCTTAGCATGCCTTCAAGCTTCAATAAGTAAAAAATGAAATAAAACTTATCGGTAAAAAAGTCGAACTCCTTTATACAGGCCGAAAACCTTTCGGCGATCTGATCGAAATTCGGGATCGTTTTTACCAGCTCGTCCCAATTGTTTATCCTGTTTATCCGTTTCCGGAAACTATCGAATATCTTGCTTCCGATTTGTTTGGTTATTTTGTCGGGAGGAGTTTTTATTAAGTCGGAATTGCTTTTGAACCAATCTTCTATCTTTGTTGTTTCTTCCCAAAAGCCTATATTCTTCCTGTAGATTTCTTTTGTGATGTCGAGGGCTGTTTTTGCAGTTTGCTTGTTTTTACTGATGTTCTTCAAATAACGCTCGAAATATTTTGATGCAACAATAAAACTATAGCTGTCGCGCTCCAAGCCTTGCGACAGGGCGTCGCAGCAGTTGTTCATAGTGGTTGAGTAATCCTTTGCTTCCCTTTCGATTTTGGCCGTAAATTCAAGTAATGTCTTAATAATCAAAACATGTAAATCCTTGCTTAGCTCGGCTGAAAGCAGATTATGCATCAAGCTTATAGGTATCGAGAAGGCTTTTTCAGCGTTTTCCAAGCCGTTATAGAACCAAAAATCGGTCAATAAAATGCTTCTTAGCTCTTCGATAACAAATTTTCTGTTGGAAAACGGATGCTGATATTCAATTATGCAATCGTTTGCACGTTTGTTGATTCCGTAGTATTTTTTCGATAGACTTATAAACTCTTGATAATCAGGAGGTATTTTTACGTTTTTGTAACGCGTCTCTGCAAGGTTCGCCTCTAGGGCTTTTGAAACTAATTTTTCTGCCATATCAAGTTCCGGAAATTAATCTGACGCAGCATTTATAATTACTTTTGTCAGCACTAATATTTTAAAAGTCAAATTTAAGATATTAATGGTTAAAATATAAAAGAAATCATTTAAAATAAAAAGCAATGACTAAAACTAAAGTTGGAATCAACGGATTTGGAAGGATAGGAAGAAATGTCTTCAAGATTATAATAGACAGAAACGACATGGAAATAGTTGGTATTAACGACCTGACGGACACAAAGACTTTGGCCCACCTGCTGAGATACGACTCTACCCAGGGTAAATTTAACGGCGAAGTGTCTTTTAACTCAAACAACTTAGTTGTTAACGGGAAGGTAATACCTGTTAGCGCCGAGCGTTTGCCTCTCGAGATCAAATGGGGCGAGAACCCCGATGTAGTTGTTGAGGCGACAGGGATTTTCCGCGAAAAGGAAAGCAATAAGGGAGGTTATGGCGATCACCTCAAAAATGGGGCGAAAAAAGTTGTCCTTACCGTTCCTGCCAAAGATGCCATCGACAAAATGATTGTTTTGGGCGTCAACGACAACGAGCTCACTGATGAAGACGAATGCGTTTCCAATGCGTCCTGTACCACCAACTGCCTGGCTCCCGTGGCAAAAGTACTAAACGACCGTTTTGGCATCGAAAACGGCTTGATGACGACTATTCATGCCTATACCAACGACCAGCGCATCCTCGACGCCCCACATTCGGACTTGAGAAGGGCGCGTTCGGCCGCCATATCGCAAATTCCCACAACAACAGGTGCTGCAAAGGCCGTCGGAAAAGTTATCCCCGATCTAAACGGGAAGCTTGACGGTATGGCCGTTCGTATCCCGACACCGACCGGGTCGCTGGTTGACCTGGTGGTAAACCTGAAAACGGAGGCCAGCAAGGACGAAATCAATGCAGCGATGAAAGAAGCAGCCGAAGGCCCCATGAAAGGCATACTTGAATATACCGAAGACCCAATTGTTTCGGTCGATATAATTCACAATACGCATTCCTCGATTTTTGATGCCGAAAGCACTATGGTACAGGGAAAGACAGTAAAAGTATTATCGTGGTACGATAATGAGTGGGGCTATTCGTCGAGAGTGGTGGATTTGATCGCCCTGTTTGATTTTTAGGCCCGTATCTTTAATCCGTACAGACAGCCCCGGCCTTTGTTGTGCATTAGTGTCAACTAAAGAGAACAACAAACAATGCCTTGTTGAAGGAATTTTAGGTCATCCCCCTGAGTACGAAAAGGGATGTCGAACGTCGATTAACGAATGTCGAATGATGAGTTATTAAGTTTTTATGGGACAAAAAGCCCACTTCCAAAATCTCAAATCGTTGATCGGTGTTCTTTATTCAAAAAAATACTTGAGCATATTAAAAAAGCCGCTTTCATATCAAGCAAGATTGTAATCGCCGCACAAAACATATCGCTCTCAAAACTGATAAAACTAATATTATTCGCATCAGTATGAATCCGGGAAAAGTAGCTTGAATGCGTTATAACACCTGCTGATTTGATACCTTAGGGTCTGCTGAAAAACGCCTAACAACGTGAGGTATATATTGTTACACGATTTTTGTTAGTTAGGGATGCAAACTTTTTTCAAGGATTTATTAAAAAAGCCTGCATTTTTTCTAATAATCTTGTTTGCTAGCCCGTAGTACATCATCTACTTCATTGCGGCGGCTCGCAGTATTATTATACATCTTCACCTTGCGGGCTTCGTATATGATGCACTACGGACTTTTTCAGCAGACCCTACCTTATTGACGCCAATGCCTTTGTTGCTGGAAACCCGGCCGAAGGCCCGGGTTTATTGATAACATAACTGATTATTTGCTGCTGCGACAGGTCGTGCTGAACCCGGCCTGAAGGCCCGGGTTTATTGATAATATCCGTGATGGTTGGTTGCAGCCCCAGCAGTTTCGGCTAGAATAGCCACGACAATCCATGCGGGCAACGGGCTAACACACTTACTGAACCCGGCCTGAAGGCGCGGGTTTATTGATAACATCCGTGATGGTTGGTTGCAGCGCCCAGCAGTTTCGGCTAGAATAGCCACGACCATCCATGCGGGGCATAAGGCGGGGAAATATAATCAATTCTTGCCCCTTATTATGGTAACAGATCCTTTCAGGCTGATATTCTTCATACCTTCCAATGTAACAAAATACACTTGGCAGGTATAAAAATAAACACCCTCAGGGCAATCCTGTCCGTTGTTCTGGTTCTTGCCATCCCAGTTTATTTGTGGGTCCTCGGTCGTGAAAAGCACCTTTCCCCAGCGGTTGAATATTTTTAAGTCGATACGCTCGACAGTCGCTTTAGGGTTGCCGATGTCAAAATCCAACGGAACCAGCAAATCGTTGAAATTATCGCTGTTGGGCGTAAAAACATTAGGGATTCCATACAATGGGCAAGCATCATAATCCACGCAGTCGACCCCGCTCTCCACGCTTATGTTCCCAGTGCTGTCCGAAACCGTAACGTAATAACAACCTACAACATTATTCAAGCCGAGATGAAGGTAATATGATGTGTCGCCACTGATATAATCCACCGAATCAAGTAAAACGACCTGGTCGGTCGATGCCGGGATATAATAGATATAATACCGCATGGCGTCATAGCTGCACGAATCGAACGGCAGCCACATCCTCACCTCGTTGCTAAGTTGCTCGCAATCGGTATATACACTAATTTCTGGCTGGCAAGGCGGAATATCGTCGTTCGGTGCCTCACAACTTATCTGAGAGAAGTTTATCAGTGGCTTTATTATCCCGTCTATGGAATATTCGCCGAAAAGCTTGATATAATAACAATATTCAAGATCGTTTACGAGACCTCTGTCGCGGTACGACAATGTTGTAGTCGTGCCGATGGAGTCAAAACCCAATGCGTCTTTTTCTTTTCTATAGATTGCCGCTTTATAGTTTTTCCAGGGGACGACTGCGGTCCATGTCAAAAATATTTCTTTGTCCCGGGGAGTTGTGATAAGATATACCGAGCTAGCTTTCTGTGAGCTGGCAATATATCCGATAGTTGTGCTTTCAAGGTCAACCATATAATTATACAGTTTGTCCCGAGTGTTTATATTTACCTCCTGGTCCAAATATACCGTATCGTCAAGCCCCTGAAACTCAGCAATTAACACAGGGCTTGACCAAGGAATCCCTTCTTGACGATAAATAACATATTTATAAGGTCCGGGATATTCAAGGGTATCCAGTTCAACGGGTTTTGCCCATTTCAGCTCTATATTCCCTTTTTGCAGATCAGTACTGTCGTTGCTTACATGAGTGATTATCGGTACATCCCTTTTAAGGGATGCACAAGTTTCGTTCGATGAGTAACTTTCAGCGGCATCATTAAAATATGCGGTTATTCTGTAACAATACAACGTACCGTTAATAAGTCCGGAACCTGCGTTGTCGTCGCGGTAAGCAAGTGTACTCAAATCGCTTATGTCTTTAAGCAGATAAAAGCCTGTATAAGGGGGGACTCCTGTTTCGCAAAATCCGGGTTCCCATCCTGAGGTATCGACACGGCGATAAATTTTATACCCTATGGCATTTTCGCAGAGGCTTTTTCCCCATGTCAGGTTTATACCGTTGCCCAAAGGCTCGGCGGTTAAATTCTCAGGAGCCGGTGCGTTAACTTTTATGTTTGTCGTCTTGAAATTCACCAAATTTACATTTGGGTCGCTGTCGGTGGCCTTAAAAACCGCTGAATACGGTTCGTGGCGCACATGGGAACAAAGCGTAGGCCAATTAAAAATCGTTTTAGCGGTATCGGGGCTGATGGCCGGGTCGGGTGTGATGAATGCCGG